>JAGCGK010000104.1 GCA_017649645.1 Clostridiales bacterium
ATTCTTCACGGGAAAGATCTATGAAGGAACTTCCAAATCGGTATGCGTTCCGGGACTTAACTGTTACTCATGTCCGGGCGCAATTGGCTCATGCCCTGTCGGTTCTTTGCAGAGCTTTTTGAGCGGTATCAAGTTCAAGTTCCCATACTACGTGCTTGGATTGTTGATCTTTTTCGGTGCCGTTGCAGGAAGAGCTATTTGTGGCTTTTTGTGCCCATTTGGATTTCTTCAGGATCTGATCTATAAGATCCCCTTCTACAAGAAAAACAAGTTTAAGATCGACCGTTTTCTCAGGTATCTTAAATACGTAGTTTTGATCCTTCTGGTAATCATCCTTCCGATGACTTTTAACCTTACTCCGTTCTTTTGTAAGTACGTGTGTCCTGAAGGAACTATTGCAGGACTTATGTTGGCTGCGGCAGATTCAAAAGTAAGAGCTGCTCTGGGTCCACTGTTTAATTGGAAGTTCATCCTTCTCATGATATTCATCATCCCCGGACTTATCGTGAGAAGGCCGTTCTGCAAATATGTATGTCCGCTCGGAGCCATCTACGGATTCTTCAACAAGATCGCTATCTACAGGATGTCACATGATCCGAATAAGTGCATTCACTGCGGTGCCTGCGCAAAAGTTTGCCATATGAATGTGGATCCATCTAAAACACCGAACAGCATGGAATGTATCCGCTGCGGAGATTGCGTTGATGTATGTCCGAAGAACGCTCTTTATCTTGGTGTAAAACAAGAAAGAAAAATACCTAACAGATCAAAAACTGTTCAAAGAAAAGCATGATCAAACGTGATCATTAATCAAACAGCGGATCAAACTATCTTCATACCGGCATCACCATGAATTCATCGATTGCCTTCAATACCGACTCGGCATATTTCTCTTCACCTAAAAGCCACTGCTCATGCTGCATATCGAATTCTCTGATATCCGGATCACGGAAGTACTTCTTATATCTTTTCAAGTACTTTTCTCCCATCTTATTGGCATATATAAAATGAGCCTTTGTATGTTCTACGTAAATATCTTCATCAAGATGAGTGAGAAGATCGGTATAGTATTCATTCTTGATGGACTCAGGCTTAAATTTTGAAAAACACTTTAAAAACTCATCAGCAACCTCTTCCCTCATAAGGAATTTGGACATAAAAAGCTTTTTGGTCTTTTGCTGTTTCTTCTCTCCCTTGGTAAAACTCGTAAGTAACGGAACAACGAGCTTAGATTGTAGCCATGCAGCAACAGGTCCGCTTTGATCTAAGTCAGGACTTCCGAAGATCCCGTGATCGATATGGATATTTTTCCTTTGTATCAACTGTCCTACAAAACTTGAACCCAATGACGATCCGATGGCACCGTCAACACGACCGTTATGCTTCTCGATAATATACTTCTCGATCTTTTCCGTTACAGTGATCATATCGGGAAAGATTTCCTCTCCGCCGTCAAAGCCATCATAATTCACACAGATAAGGTGATACTTCTCTTTAAGACGATCTAAGACCGCTTTGAAATTAGTCTGATAATCACAGCATGTTCCCGGCAGCAGCATTAAAGTCTTACCATCGGATTTTCCAAATTCATCAAAAGTCATATACTTCTATTCCTTTTTGCTTTTAGTTAGCATTAACTAACCACTAGGATATAATACTCTTCTGCTGACATAAAGACAACCAATGATTTTAAACTGAACTGATTATTTAAGAAGATCCTTCAATAATTTCTTCTTACGGTCCCCGATCTTACCGGTATGAGGATGTTCACGCAAAGACAAGTTAAACTTTGTCGATCCGAATAACACCGTGCTCGGATGCGAGAATTCACGGAATCCCCAAACGCCGTGATAAGAACCCATTCCGGAATGTCCGGTACCGTTAAACGGAACACCTTTTGCGACAAGATGCAGGCAGACCTCGTTAACACATCCGCCCCCGTATTGCTGGGATGACATCACCCTTTTAGCCCACTTCATATCCTTAGTGAAAACATATAACGAGAGACCGTGTTCACGCTCGGCTATGGTATCCATAAGTTCATCGATCTTTGAATCTTCATACGGAACGATCGGCAAAAGCGGGTTAAACAATTCATGCATAACAATGGGTTCATCGATATTGACCGGATATATCAAAGTAGGTTCATACTTAAATGTCGATGCATCCCCATATCCGCCATAGACGATACGATCTTTGTATTTTTCTGCCTCCGAAGCACACTTGTTATACGCAGACTCGCTTATCAGATGCGGGTACTCAGGATTAGCTATGGCACTCTCACCTATCTGTTTTCTGAATGCTTCTTTAAGTTCATTAAGAAAATCATCAGCTATCTCAGATGCAACTGCAACCTGATTTATATTGATACAGATCTGTCCGCTGTTCATCATCTTAAAGAATGCGATCTTACGTGCCGCATCCTTAAGGTCAGCGTCCTTTCTTACCACACACCAGTTTCCTGTCTCGCCTCCGAGCTCCAACGCGACAGGCGTCAGATTCTTTGCAGCCATCTCCATGATATGAACGCCCACCTTAGGAGAACCTGTATAGAAGATCTTGTCAAGGCGCTCCTCCAGGCACATATCGGCCACGTCATGACCACCGTCAATAAGCGTCACATACTCTTCGGGGAAAGTCTCCGAGATGATAGTCTTCATTGCTTCAGTACAGGCTTTTGATTTAGAGCTGGTCTTAAGGATAACCGTGTTCCCCGCCGCGATCGATGTAGCAACCACTACCAGCGACAGATATATCGGAAAGTTAAACGGGCTTATGACCAGAGTAACCCCATAAGGCATCTTATAGACTCTGGTAAACACACTCGGAAAACATGTTATTCCGCTATAGTGAAGCTCGGGTCTTGCCCATCTTTTTACATGTGAGGCAAGTTCGTTTATCTCAGCGATCGTCGCGCCCACATCACACATATAACCTTCGATCTCTGATCTGCCGAGATCTGACGAGAGGGCATCCTGAAGGTCGTTTTCGTGGTTTCTTATGGCCGTCGAAAATTCTTTGAGCATTCTTTTTCGAAAAGAAACATCCAAAGTTTTCCCTGTCCTGAAAAACCTTCTTTGCTTTTCTACCGTCTCATGGATGTTTTCTTTGTTCCAACTCATTTTATCCTCTGCCCCGAAAACTGATCTATGGTTCTGATTATACCTTATATATCATAGACAACAGGAATAAAATACTCTCGCGAAAAGATACACGATCTTAAGCATTCACCAGATCTATTTCTATGCTTAAAACATAATTACCATAGACATTAGGATTTAAACTCAATGAAACAGAACGTGCCGAGTATCTAGCCACCCATTCTTCCTTATCACGATCATCATCAAGCGATATATCTTCTTCGTCATAGTTACCTTCATCATCCTTGGCGTCATCCACGGCAATAATATATTTTACCTTCTCATAGACATCTTTGGCAGTTTCAAGGTCACTAAGTTCTAAGGTAATCTCAGCGTTACTGTTTCCGACAATTTTGATCTGACCATCAGACTCAAAATCCGTATCCAATCTGATCCCAGTAAAACGATCATTTGAACCGACCATTTCCGGATACCACATAAAACCAATATTAACACTATCTTCATCATAGTCATTGTCATCGCTCCAATCAGGAGCAATGTCAAATCTGTCCGCATAAGATTTAGCTGTATCACCGGATTTTATGGTCCTTATTGCAATTATATTAGCAACTATCTCATCAGCACTCTTGCCACTGCAGTCTATAAACAAAGATCCGTCCTTTTTTGTGACGGCTTCTGTTTCAGTCTCAGTTTCGGATGTTGTAGTTTCTTCAGATGTCTCCTCGGAAGTTTCAGACTCCATAGTTTCAGATTCCGTTGGTTCTGACTCTGTAGGTTCAGACTCTGTAGTTTCAGTTGAGACAGATTCGGATTCTGTTGTCTCTTCTACTTCTGTTTCTCTCTCTGTCTGAGAAGATCTGTCCTGCTCCTCACTGTCACATGAACATAAAGATAATACCAACCCGCCGATTACGATAAGACTGATCAAACGTTTCATTTTAAACTCCTCACAACTTCATTCTTTGTATCTGATACAGAAATAGTTTTCCTGTAAAAACGACGATTACAGGTTCTTTCTGAATTTTAACAGATATGATTATAATATTCTTCAATCTGTTAATTTTGATTGTTTATAGCAAAAAAGTATCGTATAATTCCCTAAGATCAAGGTCATCCAAGACCGATAAAGGAGAAACACCAAATGGTCACGTTCTTAAGAATTAGAAATATCTGATACGCATGAAACCTTAATTAGATAGTTTCGTGCGCGTTTTTTCACACATAAACTATATATTTTAAGGAGAATACTATCATGGAATTTCAAGACAATGTTGTCAAGGAATACTTAAGGAACGTTTATTTTATCTCGGGTACGGCTTGCGGCGGCAAGACGACGGTCACAAAAGCACTTGGTCGGAAGTATAATATCCCCATTTATGTTATAGACGATCAGTTCACTATTCATCAGCTCAAGTCCGACGGTGAGTATCAGCCGACTATGAACAAAAGGTTCAAGGATGCTGACGAATTCTTCGGCAGAAGCGTAGAAGAGTATAAGAAATGGCTGCTCGGAAACAAGCGTGAGCAACTCGATTATGTCCTTCTCGACCTTATAAGGCTATCCAGAGACCAGGTCATTTTATGTGATCTCCACATCGTGGTTGAAGAAGCTGATCGTATCACCGACCCGTCCAGGATCGCATTCATGATCTCGAGGCCTGAAAACATCGTGGATACCTACTGTAACCGTCCGGATCATCAGCCTTTCAACGACTTCATTCATAGCGCCACCGATTATGAGAAGGCCAAGGAAACATGTGAAAGGACACTTTGTGATCTGAACATAGCAGCATATGACTTCATCAGGAACAGCAACTATTTCCGGGTAGAGCGTGACAACAACCGAAGCGTTGAAGAAACGGCGGCATTAGTCGAGAAGCACTTCGGCTGGCAATTAATGAACGATCTCACAATACAAAAGGTCGACAAGGATACAAAGCTACAAAAAGAGCTTATATCCTTTATCGAAAACTGTTCATGGATCGAGACTAAGGAACATCTTGCCAAGCTCATCAGAGACTGGAAATTCACCGATTGGGAAACGATGTTCGTGGCCAAGACTGACGGCAGGATAATCGGCATGGCTTCAGTCCTGAAGGAAGATTACTACCCGACACACGATATCTTCCCTTGGGTATCGAGCATATTCGTAAGTGAAGAATACCGAGGTCAAAGAATAAGCGGCAAGCTCATCGAAGCCGCAAACATATATCTGAAGGATCAAGGGTTTACCAAAAGCTACATACCTTCAGAACACGTTGGACTATATGAGCACTACGGCTACCAATACGTAAGAGATATCACTAATTACGGTGGCTCCGAGGATCATCTGTACGAGAAGGTCTTTTCTATAGTCTAATCTCTGCTAAGCAACAAAAAGGCACGTCTCAGTTGAGGCGTGCCGATTTATTGATTCGCATAATAGCACCGGTTTAATCTCTTTTCTTTATCATTCTGACTATTGAAACCGGTTGGCCAAGATTCCATTGCTTTTTGCATCCGTCAAATTCAAAACCATACTTATGATAAAAACGAATAGCTCTCTCGTTTTTTTCGAACACCCAAACAAATATAGTGTTATATTCACTAAGTCTGGAGCATGCTTCATTCATCAATCGATATCCGATCTTTTTGCCGTAATACTCTGAAAGGATATAGATAGCCACGACCTCTCCTGCATCCTTCAGATCTTCATCTCTCGACGGACCATATACTGCAAATCCGACAACTTTCTCATCATCCTTGGCTATAAGAGTATTTTCCGGAAACTTTCTGGCACGTGCTGTCGTAGCCTCTACAGTCATCGTGTCAAGATATCGGTCACATACAATGCCTCTGTAGGCTTCCTGCCAGGAAGTACAATGTACATATCCTCTCCCGCACAGTTCCTCATCTGTTTCAGCTAATTTGATGCATATCGAATCATTTTTCTCGTCCATATAAGTAATTAATCCTGATCCAACTCCGATATTGTCTGTTCTCAATAATACATGTCAAAACCGGTCTCGAGAACGCGGGCGTATGTCTTTCCTGCCACTTCAAGCGCCGGAAGTATGTAATCCTTATTATATCTTACTACGGAGATCCTGTCATAGACTCTCATCCCCATATGAGTAAGACCTCTCTCAAACTGAGTCAGACATTCCATCGTTCCTCTTCCGGTACCTCCGGCACAGGCGATCAGGATGCATCTTTTATCAGCAAGAAAATGATTCTTCGTCGCATCACATCTTCTTAGCCTGTCGAAAAATGACTTGAAGGCTTCAGTCATATCAGACCAGTAGACCGCACTGATCCATACTATTCCATCTGCTTCCGCCAAGGATCTGTAGATCTCTTCAAAATCATCTCTGATAACGCAGCTTCCGGTCTTATTACATGTGCCCCAGCCGTTTCCGCAAGCTCTGCAGCTGCTTAAATCTTTTCCGTTAAGATGGATCTCAATAACTTCAGTTTCTTCAGAAGACAATCCGCTTATGATCCTGTCTTTTGCCGATGCCGTCAGTCCGTCCTTATTGGGACTAGACCATATAACCGCTACTTTCTTCATGTCTTTACTCCTTTTCGATCAAGGCAGATACTTACCTGCTGCAAGATAAAGCGCGTACCAGTCATGGTGCGACAGTTTGACTTCGGATGCATCACAGGCATCCTTGATATGAGACGGATTCATCGTACCGATTATCGCCTGCATCTTAGCAGGATGCCTTAATATCCATGCTATGGCTATAGCCGTCTTTGATACGCCTTCCCTCTCTGCAAGTTCGCCGAGAACCTTGTTAAGTTCAGGGAAATCAGGATTATCGATAAACGTTCCTCCGAACATACCGATCTGAAGTGGTGACCATGCCTGGATCGTTATATCATTAAGGCGGCAGTAATCAAGAGCATTTCCGTCTCTGTTTATCGAGAACTCAGTTGTCTTGTTATTCATATAAAGAGCCTGATCGATCAGCTGTGACTGCTCAAGCGACAGCTGAACCTGATTTATGATAAGCGGCTGCTTTACGTACTTTTTAAGCAGTTCGATCTGCATAGGGACCAGGTTACTTACACCAAAGTAACGGACCTTTCCTTCTTTCTCAAGGATATCAAATGCCGCTGCTACCTCTTCAGGATCATAGAGAACATCGGGTCTATGAAGGAGAAGTGTATCAAGATAATCGATCTTAAGTCTTCTAAGACTATCATCTACGCTGGACAGGATGTTTTCCTTGGTCCAGTCAAACTCATTACGATCAAAGCATAATCCGCATTTACTCTGGATAAATATGTCCTCTCTCTTGATGCCCGTCAAAGGGAAACTCTCGCCGAAACGAGTCTCTGCTGCTCCGTTTTCACCATAGCATGTTGCATGATCGAAAAAATTGATCCCGCACTCATATGCCGTACGGATCACTTCAGCCGCCTGCTCATTGGATAGATCAGGCATTCTCATACAACCCTGTATCAAAACGGATACATTCTCCGGTCCGTTAACGATACTGATTTTCTTCATTAGTATATCCTCCGTTTATTTAAACTGCTTTGCAAACTCAGAAGCGGCCTTAAGATCTTCCGCATCAGGCTTACCTTTATGTATTCCCTTGAACTCACCTTTACAGTGGAATTCTCTGTTGTCCATCGGTATACCGATCTTATCTGCTTCCGCCTTGACCTTCTTATATGTGGATTTGAGCATCGCGGCCGAACCGAAGTTTACGATCTTTCCGACCTTATTCTTATCAAGGGATGCTACAAATGATCTTACCTCCGGGTCGATCGAAAAAGCATAATAGGAATTACCCAAAAACAGGATATCGACAGGTTCGTTAATAGGATCACTAATTGGCTTAGCCTCAACTCCGAGCTCCTTTGCTACTGCTTCTGCAAGTCTTTTGGTATTTCCGGTCTTGGTATAGTATCTTACTGCAAATCTCATGATCGTACCTCCGTTCTCTTACTTTAATGCTGCTCCGTCCTTGAAAGCATTTCCGACCTTTTCTCCTACTGCGTAATATGCGCTTCCGAACGGATCAAAGCTTATTGGTCTTAACTTCTTAATATCAACCGCTCCGTCCGTAACCACACTCTCATCGGCTGATACATTTATGATCTCACCTATGAGGATATCATCGTCATAGCTTTTTACCTTACATTCCAGTGCAAGCGGAAGTTCATCAATAAGAGGTGCATCGACAAACTCACTTTTGGTAGCATGAAATCCTGCTTTCTTAAACTTATCAGGAACCTTTCTTCCTGATTCAATTCCCACATAATCGCAGGCTACTACCTGATCTTCCGTTGCCATGCTTACGGTAAATGCCTTCTTGATCTTAAGATTCTCCGTTGTCTTATGATCAGAAAGACTTATGGTTATCTCATTAAAATCTGTGGTGATACCCCATGCTGCATTCATTGCGTTCGGCACCCCGTTCTCATCATAAGTTCCTATGATAAGGACCGGCTGCGGATACATCAAGGGCTTAGCTCCGAAGTTTACTCTCTTATTCTCTGCTTTGTTTTCCATAAGGACCTCCTGTAAAAATATTAATCAAACTGATTTATTACATAACCGCCAGGATGCGTTCTATCTCATTTTTCTTTTTGAAGAGGATACAGCCTCCTTCGTGGTCTTCTTTAAGATAATCTCCTTCTCTTAACACGGAGAACAGTCTTGACTTCAAAGCTTCCCTGACAGATGTATCCCTGACGTTGATGTCTGAATAAGGTGAGAACGGACAAGGCTCAGCACCGCCGTGCGAATTGATATGGAAAAATCCTCTTCCTGCGGCTATACAGCCGCCTGAACTCTTCTCGTCTCCCGGGAAAGATACAAAGACCATATCCTCGTACTTTTCACTGGCTCTGTCTATGCTCTTATTCATTAACTCTCTTTCCGCATCACCGGGAGCAAGTTCAATGCTTTCTTCCGTTACAGGAACATACTCGACGTACAGCATCAGTTTACAACCCTTATCTTTTAAGGATTCAATGAATTCATCTGACGTAACCTCAGACAGATTGTTCCTTGTAACAGTTACTGAAGCACCGAATATGATTCCTCTTTTCTTCATCGAATCCATAGCTGTGATCACGCGGTCGTATACGCCCTTACCGCGCCTACTGTCAGTAGCATCTTTATTTCCTTCTATACTTATTACCGGGATTATATTCCTGTTCTTATCAAACAGATCAAGATATCTGTCGCCTATGAAAGTACCGTTGGTAAACACAGGAAAAAGAATATTCTTCACTTCAGCTGCGGCATCGATAATATCCCTTCTTAAAAGAGGCTCGCCGCCTGCAAGAAGGATAAAACTGATACCCAGGGAATCTGCTTCCTTAAAAATCTTAAGCCATTCTTCAGCACTCAGCTGTTCTTCCGGCTCGCTGTCTGTCGTAGCATTATTACATCTCGAATAACAACCCGCACAATGAAGGTTACAACTGGATGATATGCTCGCTATAAGAAACGGAGGTATATTCTCTCCATTCTTCAGGGCTTCTTCTCTTCTTTTAGTTGCCTTCTTTGATGCTGCCGCGAACTTGAGCATGAATGCACTCTCTCTCGGGTTCTTGATCGTTGAGCGCAATGCCTCTGAAACTATACGTTCAACACCTTCTGTCATGTACTGTTGGATATCAAAATCTCCACTCATCGTCTTACCTCGTCATTTGCTCTCAAGAAACTTATAAAGGATCCTATATAGTTCTCTGATCTCCTTTTCAGTCAACGGCATATTACCCGCTCCGACCTTATACGGAATATCTTTGCACTTCTCCTTAAGTTCATTGCCCACATCGGTTATGGAAATAACGGTTATACGTTCGTCCTCCTTGGAACGCTGTCTTGTTACATATCCGGACCTCTCCAACCTCTTCAAAAGCGGTGTAAGTGTTCCCGCGTCAAGAAATAACTGTTCTCCCAGCTGACCTACTGTAACGCTTTCTTTTTCCCAGAGGACCATCATTACTATGTACTGTGTATAAGTTAATCCGATCGGCTTAAGAAAAGGGGTATATGCTCCTACTATCTTTCTTCCGCAGGCATAGAGAGGAAAACATAACTGGTTCTTCAACAATAACTGTTCATATTCCTGTGCCATTATCCACCTCGACTATTTCACATTGTATTTTCTCAAATTATATTTTGCGCAATATAATTTGTCAATATATAAGAGCCGGATTTTTCCGACTCTTAAAATATTCTTTCAGTTAAACGGAAACTATGCCATCTTGATCTTAAGTACCACGTCACCATTCGAGAGCATCACTTCCAATTCCTCGGCTGTCTTATCATCGATCTTACCAAGACTTGTATATGACCATGAATTAGAACCGTAGAAGACTACGATCTGATCTCCGGAATAAAGTACGATATCACCCGCTTGTGTAGTGATCTGTTCATCGTTTATAGGTAGACTTTGCCCTATAGGACCGACCTGCTCAAAACCTCCGTACATCGACATATTTATCTCAATACCTTCGCTTCCCGCCAGATCTTTCAGGGCCTTAACGGACTCATTATCTTCCCATGTGACACTTACTTCCGAATCATTGATAAAAAGTTTCATCTGAAGTTCCTTTGTAGTATCAGCTGCCGTTTCCGAAGAAGTTTCTGAAGTCGTCTTTGAAGAAGTCTCCTGAACGGTTTGATCTATATTTTCTGTAGTCTGTTCGAAAATACTATCGGATAAGCTCGTCCTTTCAGGTTCAGCAGGTTTAGCTTCACATCCGCACATAATCACAAGAAAACTAAATGCACACATACCTGTGAGAAAAGATCTGAACGATAAGTCAGGTTTTCGACAGTAATGCATATGATCTCTCCTTTTTAGATCAGGTTATCTTTGAAAAAACTTCCGATCTTATCAAACGGGATATAATCCTTGTCTCCACCGTCATAAAGATCCGTATGAACTGCTCCCGGGATTATCATTAGTTCCTTGTTATCAGCATATTTACTGTCCCTGATCATGTTCTCATAGGCGTCTTTACTGAAGTAGCAGGAATGAGCCTTTTCGCCATGTATCAGTAATACGGCGCTTCTGATCTCATTACTGTATTTAAGTATAGGCTGATTCATGAATGACTCGCAGCCGATCACATTCCAACCGCCGTTAGAATTAAGGGAACGAGGATGATAACCGCGCTTTGTCTTATAATACGCATGATAATCCTTTACGAAGAACGGCATATCCTCAGTAACCTCTTCAACTACACCGCCTCCGAGCTTATATTCGCCGTTCCTTAAGTCCTCGATACGCTGAGCACACATGGCTTTCTTCTTCTCGTATCGTGCTCCTTCGCTGTCCTCGGAATCGAAATATCCGTTGGCATTGACTCTGGTCATGTCATACATGGTCGAGGCTACGGTAGCCTTGATCCTGGTATCGAGAGCAGCCGCATTTATGGCAAGTCCTCCCCAACCGCAGATACCGAGTATACCTATCCTGTCGGGATCGACTTTATCGTTCATGGATAGAAAATCCACCGCCGCCATGAAATCTTCGGTATTAATGTCGGGAGAAGCCATATATCTCGGCTGTCCGCCGCTTTCACCCGTAAATGACGGATCAAAGGCGATGGTAAGAAATCCCAACTCAGCCAGGGTCTGGGCATATAATCCGGAACACTGCTCCTTTACGGCACCAAACGGACCGCTTACCGCGATTGCCGGAAGCTTACCTTCTATTTCTTTTGGGACATACATGTCCGCCACCAGCGTGATCCCGTATCTGTTTACGAACGTTACTTTACTGTGATCCGTCTTATCGCTCTTCGGAAAAGTCTTATCCCACTCCGTTACTAATTTCAGTTCTTCTTTCGCGATCATCTTTATTTTCTCCCTTTTTGTTTTAAGTCTATCATCTTGTTACTCTTATCGCTAATGATTATAATTAATGTCATGATATAACAGTTTGGAATATCAGTATAAAGGAGATCAGCATGGAGATCAGAACACTCAGATATTTTCTGGCAGTAGCACAGGAAGAAAACATGACCAGGGCTGCAGAGGTATTGCACGTAACTCAGCCTGCTTTGTCAAAGCAGCTGAAAAACCTGGAGGAAGAGCTCGGCAAGAAGCTTTTCACAAGACATTCATTCAGCATCAAGCTGACTGACGAGGGTATGCTCCTCAGAAACAGGGCTGAGGATCTGGTCAATATGGCTGACAGAATAGAAAAAGAATTCGTGGCATTAGATGATATCACCGGAGGAGAACTCTACTTCGGACTTGCCGAGTCGTATCAGATTAGTCTTCTGGCACGTGAGATCAACAGATTCAAACAAGACTATCCGGGTCTTAAGTACTACATCGCAAGCGGCGATACAGAACAGGTAGCAGAAAAACTGGATAAGGGGCTTCTGGACTTCGTGGTCCTGGCAGAACTTCCCGATGCAACCAAATACGAATCCATTATCTTCCCTCAGGTCGATACCTGGGGAGTTATAATGCCGTCTGACGTTCCTCTGGCCAAGAAAAAAACAATACGTGTAGATGACCTTATCGGATTGCCCTTATTTTGTTCAGGACAGGCATGGGAACATGATATTCCCCGTTGGGCAAAGGATAAGATGGACAGACTCAGTCTAGAGGGTTCCTTCAAACTCTCTTATAACGCTTCTTTGTTTGCCAAGGAGCATCTGGGTTATCTTCTTACATTCGATAAACTTATCGACACATCTGAAGAAAGCGGGCTCGTATTCCGTCCGCTTACACCGAAGCTTCAGACAAATCTTTATCTCGTATGGAAAAGATATCAGACATTCTCTCCAATAGCGGAGCGGTTCCTAAAACAGGTCAGGAAGTCTTTTCTGTCCAAGCAAACTTGAAGGACGTGATCTCATTACCGTCTCTACGGATACTGAAATAGTCGGAAGAATCCGAGCTTAACTTGGAGATATCGATCTTCTCACCTTCAAAAGACTGGCTCGCGTAGTGTATCTCGATCTGAAGAGGTTCGTGAGTTTTCAAGAACTCCATATCATATGTGTTAAGGACAAAACGGACGTACTCGATATTATTGGTGTGAAAGCAGTAATCAATACTCGTAGAACGTATCGTAACCGTCTCGATATCATCATAATCAGTCTGAGGGAAGCGCGAAAAATCCATGCCTTCATTCTCGGCAGGGTGAGCCATCTCTTCCCTAAATCCTACGGTCTCGGCCTTACGGATCCTGCCGGTCTCAAGGTCTATAGCCGCAAGCTCGGTCCTTGCCTTTACCAGCAATTCACCGCTTAAGCTCTGGACGGTGGTATCTATATTCAGCCTTACTGCGGAATACTTGGATATGTAACACTTGATAACGAATTCCTCTCTCCAGGAAGGTCTTCTTAAAAAGCAGATATTATTCTTAGCCAGAAGCCACATGGCATTGTACTTTTCTTTGGCCACGATCCCGTCGATACCGAGATCACCCATAAGTTCCGTAACAGAATTTTCTACTATCTCATCTGCTGCCAATATCGAGAGTTTAAGTGAGCTGTCGCACATACTTCCCGATACATATGTATTTTTCGTATAGATCATGTCAGATCCCCTTTTCTTTCCGTATCAAAAACACGATAGATGCTCTCGATACAGAGATTTGTGTGCTATATAACTGAAGTTCATCCCTGATCCTTAGTTGTTTTTGCCTATAACATTTTAGCAGACTTGATTGTTTATGAAAGAGCATCATTCTTTTTCGCGAAAAAAACATTTACAGCTATTCTTATCCGTTTATAGTATGGTCAGTCTCTATATAAATACCGACTCGAGTTCTTCAAGCGAGATATCTTCCCAGGTGCTTATGGAGATAATGCACATCAGATCATCATCGAGTCTTCTGGCATAAAAATACACATGTCCGATCTCGCCATTATCATCCATCTCAATCTCACTTCTAAGGTATCCGTTCCCGCATAAAGTTACCTGATCTCTGTGAAGTTCGGTCATGATAATACCATGGTCTTCATTACTTAGCCTACTATACAGAGCGAACACATCATCAAGATATTCGTTTTCCGTATAATCAGGATCATCAGGAACTCCGATACTCGTATTTAAAAACATTATTTCATATGATATGTATCTTTGATCATCCCAAAAAGATTGATCCGTCACACTGGAAGATTCACGGGTATAATCTCTGCTGTCGGTAATATCGGAGAGGAAAGCATTATTCGCCATTACTAACTCATCTTCGCTAAGTTGGACAAATTCTTCGGATACATTCATCCTGAGGCCCGCATATTCGTTTATATATATACCATCTTCATAAGTTCCCTTGGTATAATTCGTTCCTGACATCGGACTGTCTCCCGAGTCCGATTCCACCAACCCTGAATGCTCAAGTTTGATCATGTAGATATGTCCATATTCCTCTGACTCGATTATCTTATTGTTTGCGGAACATGTAAGCGAAGAACCATCATGATAATACATCTTCTCCGCACCGAAAAGGCCGCAGCAATAACCATTTTCATCAGTCAGCAATATCTTCATCGATTCTTTATCAAGAAGTTTTCCTCCGAAAAGAGCACGATCAAATGCCAAAAGATCTGTCAGGCATGAATGTATACCGCCGTCTCCTCTTGTGTTGTTCGGACATACCGGATATCCGTTATCATCAGTAAAACCGTAATACACCAGATCTTCAAAATCCAAAGGAACATATGTCAGATCACCAACTGCCATAGAAGATGTCTTTGTCATACCGCATTTATCAAAGATATTCTTTTTTACGTAGTCGCAATATTTCATTCCGGACACCTGCTCGATGATAAAAGCAAGAAGTCTATAGTTAGTATTACTGTACGAAAACTGCGTACCCGGTTCGAATTCCAACGGAGCCTGGTACATGGCCTTAAGAAGGTCTTCATCTGTGACTTTGTCCATAAGGATATCACTTATCTTTTGATTAGCTGCATCAGCACCGGAGATATTCCAGAACGGATCGGGATTATTAATATAATCCGATATACCTGAACTCATATGAAGGAGATTACTGATCGTAATATCCTTACCGGTATCATAATCAGGAAAATACTTATCAAGGGTATCATCCATACTAAGCTTTCCTTTTTCCTGAAGCTGCAAAACAGAAACAGCGGTAAATGTCTTACTCACGGACCCGATATCAAAGATCGTATCCTGAGATACGGGAGTTTTTCCGTCTTTTTCGAGCGCATCCTCACAGTAAAGATAGATAACATCCTCATCAGTAGCAACTACCATGGTACCGTTACATTTTCTGCCTTCGTATGATGCGACAAGTTCGGTATATTTCTCGTCGGGACACGTCCAGGATCTCTCCGATCCCGTAAGTGAGATCTTTGACAGTGTATATTTACTACCGCATGCCGTAAATGACAATGTCATTATCATAATAAGGATCATCGCTGCTACCTTTTTAATCATTACATTTTCCTCCGATATGATATTTTGGGTGTATAAAAACCCTTACCCGTTGCCGTACAACGGATTCATCTCAAATTCACAGTATTATTCAGGATCAATTTATAAACAGAGCATCACGATCTACGTACGATCCGTCACTACTCTCTTCAACGTAGATAATGTTGACATAGTCTCCATCCGTCTTCCCGATATAAACGTTACATATGCCTCCGCAACCATTACATGTCAATTCAAAGTTCGAGTAATCCTGTCCTCCGATATTGACTTCAGATCGCGCTATTGTGTAGTTGTATTCCAATGACAATACACTATTTGTATAGTACTTGAAACAATCATCAACAGAAGGTTCGGCATGCGCAATGATCTTATCCTTTGCCAGTGTCTCGATGAATACCATCTGCTGAATATCGGACTTATCAGAACCTCTACAGTAGAGACCCTTCAGTTCTACCCCGCTGTCTTTTAACTCCGGCTTATATCGTTGATAAAGATCATCTCCCGCTTCCCAATACTTAGCGGACAAAGCAATATTCAGGTCACTGACAGCTGCCTTAGCATTAAATCCGCAGGATGCGGCAACGAGCAGAAGTGCGATCGTGATCGTCATCGTCGTTCTCATCGTCTCGGCTTTATGATCGATCAGATTCTTTACTCTGCTCTTGATCGTGATCTTGCCTAACGAAGGGTTACTGAATCCGAGCAAGGTTACCAGATAGTTTCTGTTGTTACTTTTTCTGGCAAGCGTAACTAAAGATAAGGCATATTCTTCCTTACGATACGGATCCAAGCCCTTTATGGCCGCCTCATCACAACTCATCTCCAAATCCTGCTCAAAAAGGAAATATGCCAACCATACTAACGGATTGAACCAGTGTATCGTCAGGATGATAACAGCAACTGTCTTACGGATATGATCACCGCGCCTTATATGAGTTCTCTCATGCATCAGCACGCATTCTCTCTGTGTATTATCAATAACCTCTGGAAGATATATCTTCGGTTTTATAAGTCCTAATACGAACGGAGAACTGACCTTTTCTGATAAGAAGATATCCTTCTCTGCTTTCAAAGCACCTTTTAGTCTCAGTTTAAGCATGATATATCGTAAGACAAAATAAACGCTTATTCCAGCCATTCCGACGATCCATATCACCGAAGCAACCACTATCGGATCAGTCATCTTATGAGAAGCCGTTCCAGCTTTTGTTCCATAGCCTTCGGCTTGTATCGGGCTATTATCAGAAACAGGTATATCCACTTCCGCCGGCATAGCAGATATCTCTTCTGATCCATTCACCAGATCGACAACTGATTCCACTCTGAAAGGAAGAAGATTGAATACGCTTATCGAAGATTCTATACTGACCGGCAGAAGGAGTCTGACGGCAACTGCTAACCAGAGTATCATGATATATCTCTTAGATCTTTTGCGCAAAAGAATCCCGGCAAGGATAGTGATCATGATCACTACACTTCCAGTTATAGACATCTCCAGCAGTTTTAAGAACAAAGTTGTCATCAGCGTTCTTCTTTCCTGTGTTCCCTGATCAGCTTTATCAGTTCATCAGCATCCTCATCACTCAAAGCTTTTTTATTTCCCAAGAAAGCAGCCACAAACTTCGGAAGCGATCCTGAAAAGTTCTCTTCTACGACCTGATTGCTCTCGGATATCAAGACTTTCTCCTTAGGAATTAAAACGCTGACTAAAGCATCTTCGTTTTTGACAAAACCTTTGGCGACAAGTTTACGAAGAACTGTATAAGTAGTTGATTTATTCCAGTTAATGGAACTCTCGGCAATCTTAACCAACTTCCCGGATTCAATAGGAGCTTCCTTCCATATGATCTCCATTAGTCTTTTCTCTGCTTCGAACAATATCAGTTCTTCCATCCTTGACAAACACCTCAAGCAATATTAGGTTTAACGCGTTAAACCTATTGTTAGTTTATTCCGTTAAACCAATGTTGTCAATACTGTTTTCCAAATACATCTTCCATCTGATCATATTAATAAACGGTATTACTAATAACATATAAAACAAGGGCTCCGAGAAATCTCGAAGCCCTTATGATATCTGGTGTTCGCGAGCGGATTCGAACCGCTGGCCTACCGCTTAGGAGGCGGTCGCTCTATCCTGCTGAGCTACGCAAACGCTTTTATTCTTAACGAACAGGTCTTAGTATATCACAAAAAATATCGTTCCGACCATAACAATTAAGGATATTATCAAAAGAATAGCCGGAGCGCCTGTGGTACTGCTGTTTCGGTTCGCAAAAATCAATCTTCTCGGTATAGCTACGACTAAACCCGTGATCAGTGCATCGGCGGCAATTAAGAGAACAACATATACCAAGAGCTTGGAATACGGGTACTCTCCTGCCAAAGGAACAGAAAGGAACGTGCTGATCGCAGGATATTCGTAAAATCTTATGAAATCCCTTATATCGTTTTTGACTCCTACCCTTCTCGTAAGATACGGAATAAGATTGATGATAGCGAGGAATCCGCCCAAAAGAAGCGCCATAATAAGAGGATCGAAGAATCTAATCGGGAACCTGTCTCCGACAACTCTGTTCAGAATGATGCAGGTCGTGATCGAAATTATAGAAGCGCCGAAAATAGCGATCTTATTGATCACGAATTTCCAGAATTCAGTGACATCTTTATTCGGGACTGCCGTAAAGATGTTGTATTGAGGCGGAGCAGAAAAATAGACTCCATGCTTATAGAAAAGCGAGAGTATTACAGATATGAGCATCAACAGAAGTGCAGCTTCCATTATAGCTACAAAGCCCTTGGTAATATGGAGTAATCCGAGTGTCAGCGAAGTTATGAGCATAACAATAAATCCAAGTCCTGTAGGAAGAAGAATATTCCATCCGAACTCAGGTCTGTCATAGTCATAACGGGATACTGCCGAGAATGCCAATGCCATCGGTGTCAGATAGTGCATATCGTATATGTTTTCCAGATTGAGCCTGAATACGTCCAAAGGTATCTTACTTCCTACATATTTAAGAAGATAAGAATAACCAAGACCGAACAAAACTACATAGATATAGTTGATGATAATATTCGCCGTTAAGTTCTTATGCGGAACAAAAAATCTGATGGTAATGCTCCAAAAGATCACCATGAAGAAGATGACTCCCGCCCATGCAACGCATTCAAGGACGCTCTCGCACTTCATAGCGAGAGACAGGATGATCCCTACAAGGAAGATGACCGACTTATTATTCAGATATAAAGGCGCAGCCTTGGATCTTCCGACCTGTATTCCGCCCGGAGCTTCTGATCTTTTCTTATAGTCATCGAATGGTGTATCGACTCTTGTGTTCTTTCCGAATATCGCCATTCCTTTTATACCATCCAGTTCATGTATTCCTTGAAGAATTTATATGCCGTATTCATTGTAGTTACGTATTCAGTCGAACCCGGAACATCATAGAAAACGCCAGGTATAAACGTACGGACTTCCGACATAGGGATCCCGTCTACACTGTTGGAGACGATAACCGAGTTCGGGTCAGTTGCGATTCCGTCCTCAGGTCCCATTTCACTTCCTGAAGTAGGAACAGGTGTTGCCGTGATCTCCCCCGATCCGTCGTCATCGAGCTGATCATCAGCTAACGTTGTCTCATAGACTGTCTTAAGATCGAGAGAACCATCCGGCTTTTTGAACATCGTCAGATCCTCAAACGGATATACGTAAAAACCGTTGCTGTCTCTTACGCTCTCAGGATCTGTTCCGGTGCTCTGGATCAACCCTGCCAGAGTGTTCAGGTAGTTATTCTTGTCGAATCCGGCCTTAGAGTTCTCGAGACATTCAGAAGCAAGATCAACAAAAGCAGAAATGTCTGTAGTAACACCCGGCACGATCTCTGTGGTTCCGTCTGATTTCATGGCAAGTCTTGATACATCCTGAAGCTCGATAAGAGCATGGCAGATGTTGTAGGATTGAGTAGCCCAGTTCTCGCCGGAGATAACGTAAGCACCCGTAAGAGACGCCTTGTTGCGGCTTCCTGTCGTAGGATCGATATTGATTCCATCCCACACTACCCTCTTGATCCTGCCGTCCATTATCTCGATCTCGACATAATCAATGTAGCCCTTCTTATCCTTTGTAAGAGATTGGGCAAAGTATGTACCGTCCTTAAGGCCTGCCGGCGGATTATACTCGCTATAAGAAACATCATCAGAAGTAGATCCGTATCTGGACAAGGCAACAGGCATCTGCTTTCCCATAGTCTGAACAGTGAGCATCTTGATCTCTTTCTGCTCATACGCGATCGGATTATCCTCATCCTCGACACGTTTGTAGCCGATTATTGTCGAACCGTCCTTGTTGATACCGACATAGGAATGAAGTTCCCTGTTCTCATTATCGAAAACACTTATATCTGCGATATAACCGATTATGTTTTCTTCTTTGTCATACGCCATGTAAACATGGTTTACACCCTGAGTACTCTCTACCAGATCATGCTTAAGCTCGGCATAAGATTCGGCCTTTATGACATCACTGAAGATCTCTTTATAGTATTCCTGCTTACGTATCTTCATCTTGCCGTAGGAAACGTAAACACCCAAAGAGATGACCAGACCACTTAAGATAACCATTATTGCCAGATCAATGATCATTTTACGAAGTTGGGCTCTAGTCATCATGAGGCATCACCCGCCTTCCTCTTAACGATCTCTTTGTGAGAAAGCGTTCCAAGATAATAATCGATCGAAGGCGTCGCAATATTTACCAGAAGTACCGGTGCACAAAGACCCGTGATCGGATCGACCTTATCATAGATAAACACCGTAAGACATGCACAGAAGAATGCAACGATCATTCTCATGATCGGATTAATAGGCATGGTCGAGAAATCTCCCAGAACAAATATCGCAAAGAACAAAACTCCTGATGTAAGGATAAATATTCCAAAAGAAGCAAGTCCTGACTTATTAATAAATT
This sequence comes from Clostridiales bacterium, assembly GCA_017649645.1. GTDB lineage: Bacteria > Bacillota > Clostridia > Saccharofermentanales > Saccharofermentanaceae > Saccharofermentans. The sequence goes on from JAGCGK010000104.1 coordinate 20,459, forward strand.
CCGTAAGATGAACCAGAGGATACATTAATAAAACTCCGATAAGATAACCGAAGAATGCATATCCCCTGACGATCTTCTTAAGCAAGAGATAGAATACACCGATTATGATAGCGATACCGCTTCCTACACCTATAAATGTCGCGAAGCTTCCTGCCAGGACCTCTACCGCATAGATAGAAGAAGCATCACCCATAGCTGCGCTTCTTCCCGAAAAATCGATCAGAGTGTCAAGTTTGAAGAAGTCCGTCAAAGGCTCCGAAAAGCCCGTTAATTTGCCCGGGATGACCACCTGAACAAAAAGCCTTGCAGCAATTGCAGGATTCAAAAGATTGGTTCCTACGCCGCCAAAAAGCTGCTTGACCACAAACGAACCGATAAAAGCGCCTAGGATAACAACGTCAACGGAAGTGTCAGGCGGAAGAAGTAATGCAAATATGGTTCCGCTTATAACGGAACTGATATCAAGATAATCTTTATTAATCGTGTTTGGCCTAAGTAACCTTGAGAAAACAAAATCCAAGAAGAAGAAAAGTATCTGGGACGCCAAGAGCAATATAAGAGCACGAAGTCCGTAGTAAACGATCGCCAAGATGATACACGGGATCAGTGCGATCAAGACGTTGATATAGATAAACGGCGCATTCTTCTCGGAATGGATAAACGGAGCAAAGTAACCTTTTGTCATACGTACTTTCCTCCTTCGAACGGAAGAACGATGGTATCTTCGTCTATCATATCTTCAGTAAATCCGTCCTCGCTCTCGGCATATGCTTCAAGAAGTGATGCATCACCGATATCGATCTTATCCATCGTAAATCTCGTTCTGCTGTTATTTGAAAGTTCTTTATTAGTCTTGCTCGGTTTTTTGATCTTAGCTGCAAATGAAGCGATCGTTCCCGTAAGGTCAAGACCTGCGGGACATACGTATGAGCAGGCGCCGCAAGCTATGCATTTGTAAGCGTTTTCGAGCATGGCCTTGGTATCAAGACCGGAATCAATGAGCTTATAACAGATACTTGGAGTGATATCCATCGGGCAGGCATCATAGCACATACCGCAGTGGATGCACGGAGTCTTCGGAGACTCGAGCATCTTGATGACTGTGATAGCTGAAGTTGTCTTTATTATCGGGGTATCAAGATCCGTGCACGACAGGCCCGTAAGTGCGTTGCCCCACACGATCCTGCATGAAGAAAACACAGGAGACATCTTGCTTAAAACGTCACGGATCGGTGTTCCGATCGGAACCAGGACGTTATGACCGTCTGTGGTATCACCTGATACCGATACGATCCTGCTGCAGAAAGGCATGTTATCGGCGACTGCCTCCCAAACCGCATTTAAGGTCGAGCAGTTGAAAAGGACTGCGCCTACGCTTTCTTCGAGGGTATCATTCTCGTTAAGTTCAACGGAATAAAGCGCTCTTGCAATAAGTCTGAAATGACCCTGAGGGAATCTTTCCTTAAAATGAAGGACCTCAAATGTAAGATCAGGGTGGTCACCCTTTATGCCGTCTATGGAATTCTGAAGATAGCCGAGTTCGAGTTTTCGATCAGAAGAAATAAGAAATCTGATCTTGTTAACGCCAAGGATACCTGCTATGACTACTGCGCCCATAACAATATAATCAGGGGTATCACAGATCCTGTGAAGGTCACAGGTAGCATAAGGCTCGCTCTGAAGGCAGTTTACGAGAAGTTCCTTTACCTTGAGCTTCTTGGCACGGTTGATCTTGGCGATCGTAGGGATTCCTTCACCGCCCATGCCGACGATACCGGCACTTTTGATGATTCCCATTGCAGTACTCGCATCTACGTTAAGATCCTGTCTCGGTCTTAAGGACGGATGGTAAGTTCTCTTTCGGTCACTCTCGATAACGATCGCTTTGGTCGTTACGCCGTTTGGAAGAGTTATGGTCTTGATCTCGGTTACCTTACCCGAGATACCTGAATGAACAGGAACCGAAAACGTCCCCGGAGCAGGAGCTCCGACACACTGACCGATCTGGACTTCATCTCCCGGCTCAACTGTCGGGATAGCATCAACACCATAGTGCTGCTTCATCGGAAGGATTATCTTCTGGGGATAGATTCGCTCGATCATAGATTCGCACACATAACGAGTACGCCTTGAAAAATTCAAGGCGTTCTCAGGTAATATGCTTTTTATGAAAGAGTATTTTTTTGCAGACATCAAACCATCCTCATTTTCGATGAATCAAGGCTTAGTCGGCGTAACCCTCCAGACGCTTGGAAACACTGGATCTGCCGAGCTTACGAATAGCTTTGGCCTCGATCTGTCTGATTCTCTCTCTTGTAACACCAAGAGTTCTTCCTACCTCTTCGAGAGTTCTCTGTCTGCCGTCATCAAGACCGAAACGAAGCTTGATAACTTTAGCTTCACGCTCGGACAATACGGACAATACATTTACTAATTCTTCCTTAAGGAGAACACGTGCAACTTCCTCGTCAGGAGACAATGTCTCGTCACTGGAGATAAAGTCTACGAGGTGGCTGTCCTCTTCCTCACCTACAGGCTTATCGATGGATACAGGATCCTGTGAGATACGCTGGATCTCTCTGATCTTCTCAGGAGACAATTCCATCTTCTCTGCAAGTTCGTTAACGTCAGGCTCTCTGCCGAGTTCCTGAACGAGCTGTCTCTGGATCCTTGTAAGCTTGTTGATAGTCTCAACCATATGAACAGGAATACGGATAGTTCTTGCCTGATCGGCAATAGCTCTTGTGATAGCCTGTCTGATCCACCATGTAGCATAAGTACTGAACTTAAAGCCCTTAGTGTAGTCGAACTTATCAACAGCCTTTATAAGACCGATGTTTCCTTCCTGGATAAGATCCAAGAGAGAAAGTCCTCTGTTCATGTATTTCTTAGCAATAGATACAACAAGTCTCAAGTTGGATTCTACGAGAACATCCTTAGCTGACTCATCACCTTCGCTCATTCTGGAAGCGAGCTCTCTCTCATCATCTGCTGAGAGCAACGGGATCTTACCGATCTCTTTGAGGTACATTCTGATGGAGTCATCTACTCCGATATCCTCTGAAGATGTGAATTCCAATGCCTTGGAAGAATCAATATCCTGTTCGATGGATATGCCTGCTTTTTCTGCTTCTGACGCTAACGCACCCGCGTCTTCAGGACCAATTTCAAACTCGTCTGTAATATTGTCAAAATCGCTCTCGGAAATTACATTCTTATTCTTACCTGCGATCTTCTTAATTGCCTTAAGTGCACTTGCTAAATCTGCCATGTTTCCTCCAAAATACCATTATTGAAAAGCCTAATGATCAATCAACATAATCCTTAAGCTTTTTGCTCCTGCTGGGATGGCGGAGCTTACGGATCGCCTTGGCTTCAATCTGCCTAATGCGTTCACGCGTTACGCCAAACTCTTTGCCGACTTCTTCCAATGTACGCTGTCTACCGTCATCAAGACCGAACCTTCTTCTCAATACCTTGGCTTCTCTGTCACTCAGAGTGTCCAACGTTTCCAACAATTCTTCTTTAAGAAGTTCTCTTGATACGACTTCATCAGGCGAAGCGGTTTCATCGCTGGCGATAAAGTCTACGAGGTGGCTGTCTTCCTCCTCGCCGACCGGTTTGTCAATCGACACAGGGTCCTGAGAAATCTTCTGGATCTCACGGATCTTTTCTTCCGACAGACCCATCTTATCCGCAAGCTCTTTTGTATCAGGCTCACGTCCAAGTTCCTGTATCAATTGTCTTTCTATTCTGTTGAGCTTATTGATCGTCTCGACCATATGCACCGGGATACGTATTGTTCTTGCTTGATCCGCTATTGCTCTTGAAATAGCCTGTCTTATCCACCAAGTCGCATATGTACTGAACTTAAAGCCCATTGAATAGTCGAATTTGTCAACGGCCTTAATAAGACCGATATTTCCTTCCTGGATAAGATCCAAGAGAGAAAGTCCTCTATTCATATATTTCTTCGCAATGGAAACTACCAAGCGAAGATTTGATTCGATGAGAGTGTTTTTGGCATCCTCATCGCCATCAAGCATTTTCTTTGCTAATTCCTGTTCTTGATCACCGCTGAGAAGCGGAACCTTACCGATCTCCTTGAGATACATCCTTACAGAGTCATCTACGTTGATCTCTTCACTTGATGCTTCTCGAATAGATTCTTCGGCAGCCTCATCAGGATCTTCCTTATCAGTAATGGTGACGCCCATTTTTTCAAGTTCTTGCGTAAGTCTTACGGAGTCCGCAAGGCCGTTTTCAAGATCAGCAGCTTCATTTTCAACAATCTCTTGTCTCAATGATCCGCCGCCCTTGTCAGCTAACTTTTTAAGCTTTGCAAGTTTCTTGTCAAAATCAGCCATCAACTACTCCTTATTTTTTCTTGGAAGTTTCTGTAGCCACCTTGTTTTCAGAGAATTTAGCTTTACCGGATTTAACGGTGTAGATTCCATTCTTGGAGTACAACTTAAGTTCAACGTCGTCCTTATCTGCACTGGAACCAGCTGACCTAAGAGCAGAACAGTAATTGTTAAACAGGAGTTCTGCCGTTGCCTCGTCAACCTCATCACCTGTCAACATTGAAACTTTCTGACAGGAAATGCCCTGAATGGAATAACCCGGTGTATTACCATCAGCATCCTTCGTTTCATCAATTTTGATGATATTTTCAACGATAGAATGCATCTTGTCTTCCATCTTCGAATGAACCTCAGTTCTTTTCTTATAAAGAGGGAATGAAACAACTACCGTGACCAAAAGGCAAACTGCAGCTGCTCCGGTAATGATAGCTACAACCTTTTTAGGTGCCTTTACATCCTTAGCCTGAATCTCAAACTGCTTGGTCTCAACACCTTCATCGAGAGCATCACTTTTAGCATTTCTCTCAACTACAGGGGTAACTCGATCAGGCATAGTGGAAAACTGATTCTTTGCTCCGGTATTAGTTTTCCTCTCGAACTTCTCCATCGGGAATACGATGTCCTTAAGTTCTGCATCAACCGGAATTACTTCTCCTATCGGGAAAACAGCATTACAGAATATGCAATCACACATTTCGTCTGCTGAATTGTACATTACGAGTGAACCGCAATTTTTGCACAAACCTTGCAAAACAGCCATTTAAAAACCTACCTTCAATTTTCATAAATCGCGCATAAGCGCATTAAAAGACAAATTACAATATAACCTCCATAGGGGAATATGTCAACTATTTATATTATTAATATAGAAAATTACTCGTTCGTGATATAATCACCACAAACATAAAGGAATCATGCCAAATGGAAACAGAAAAGACAATGTCGATAAATGAACACGAACGTTTTATGCGAATGGCACTCAAAGAAGCCCAGAAGGCCTACAAACTCGAAGAGTGCCCGATAGGATGCGTAATCGTCAAAGACGGCAAAGTCATAGCCAGAGCCCATAACATGAGGATCACTCATAACAGTGCTCTAAGCCACGCTGAGATCCTGGCGATCAAGAAAGCCTGCAAAAAGCTTGATTCCTGGCGTCTTTCCGACTGCGATCTATATGTTACTTTGGAACCATGTACCATGTGTTCCGGAGCTATCATCCAGGCAAGGATCAGAAAAGTATATTTTGCCGCATACGAACCTAAAGGCGGTGCAGTCTGCTCCTGTAACGACATTTTTAACATTTCCCACGGTCATAATCATCAGGTCCTTTTTGAGGGTGGCGTTCTTCAAGAAGAGAGTTCCAACATGCTTAAGGAGTTCTTCAGGGAAGTTCGCGAGAGCAAGAAATCAAAGAACAAATTCCCTGCCCTTTCGGACGAGCCAAATGATCTTCTCCTTGACCTTGATTCCTGAAGCCTCGACTGAAGCTGCATAAAGATCAAGCTGTAGTTTGTGCTTTTCTTCCAAGATCTTTTTGATCTCGGTATCATCGTCACTTCCAATCCTGTCAGTCTTGTAGTCAACGATCACTGCTTCATCGCCTTCCATGAACATTACATCAATTACACCTTGTACAAGAGTGTCATCATCTGTGTCCTTGACTCCTATAGAGAACATGATCGGTTGCTCAAAGTAAGCTTTATCAGCGATTTCAGCCTTAGTTATTCTCTTAAACAGATCCGATACAAGAAAACTTGAAAGTTCTTTTTCAAAAGACTCTACTACAGGGATCATATTGTCTTTTATAACGCCTCTTTCCTTCAGATAATCAAGTTCCAACTTAAGAGCCTCATTAGCATTCCTTCCTGACTCCATGGCTTCAAGCATTGAAGGGAAATCAAAGAAGTGCAAAAGATTATGGATCAGCGTTCCCTTGGAAGAAGCCGAAGAGTATGTATTCTTTGGATCGTAATACTCAGGTTTCGGGACAATGAGATTGATTGGAAGTCTCCTACGTTCTTTCTCATCAACTGTATCCAATGACAATTTGAGTTCTTCTCTCTTCATTTCAGATACACTTGTTTTGGATGCGGCATTAACCGATTTCTCATATTTGTATTCAGGGAAGATAGGATTTCCATTTATATCAAAACCTTCTACATTCAGATGAACCGTCTCCACATCATCTGAATCAAAGTCTCTAATTGTTTCAAAAATGTCTACATCTTCATTATTTATGTATTCAAAATTGAATCCTGCAAAATTAGACACACTCTCAATATATCCGGAATCCACAACACCCATCTCTTCCTTAAGATCGGCTGCCTTGGAGATTCTCAACAGGGCAATGATCAACTCTTCCAGCGTGTTATTAATGCTAAGATGAACGCTTCTGCTGAACTTGAGGTCTTTTTCTCTTTGTGCAATATTAAATATACCGTTTCTTGTTTTTACGGGATGATAAAAAGAAACTATAGATAGTTTATTTTTGGCTCGAGTCATTGCAACATAC
>JAGCGK010000105.1 GCA_017649645.1 Clostridiales bacterium
GAAGGGCGGAATGAGCAGGGAACAGGTTCTCATCGAATTTGCCAAGTCAAAAGAGTTCTCGGAGATCTGCAATACATATGCTATAAACAGAGGCATATGACAAATGATATAATCTTTGAAAAAGATCAATCATTTGAGTATTGCAAAAATGGATATCAGAACACTTACGATCGAAGAAATAAGGCAGACATATAAGGAACATCTCCGTGATGATTTTCCGCCTGATGAGCTTAAGCCTCTGGATAGGATAGAGGTATCGATTAACGAGGGTAAATACCTTTGTATAGGTGCTTTTGGAGAAGATGGTAAACTTGTTGCCTATGCCTTCTTCGTGATGACAGGCGACAAATGTCTTCTCGATTATTATGCGGTCATTCCTGAACTTCGCGGTAAGGGGATCGGATCGGCTTTCCTTAGCGAAGCAATCAGGAAAGCAGACTCATCATTCACGATGATCGAGATCGAAGATCCTTCCGAAGCAGCGGATGAAAAAGAGAAACTAATATGTCAGAAACGAATGGATTTCTACCTGAATGCCGGGTGCATCAATACTGAAGTCCGGGTAGTTACTTTCGGCGTCAGTTTCCTTCTTCTGGAATATCCGCTGAAGCAAAAGCATTCGGCTTTGGAAGTCTCTGAAGGATACAAAGATATCTATAAGGGGATCCTTCCGAAAAGGATGTTCGACGAGAACATTAAAGTTATCAGTTGAGAAGAAGATAAACAAACTTGTGTTGTTCCCCGTTTCGAAAACGTGTTACAATTTTCTTGGATAAGATGATACATATTTTCGAGAAGGGGATATACATGGATAACTACAAGTATTTTGAAAACGCCAAGGAAAACGCCTACATGACTGATACGCCGTGCCAGTTTTGCGGCACGACCGAAAACTGCCTGGACGGTGTTTTCATTGAAGGCGATGAGGATTATGAATCCGTTTGCCTTAACTGCTACGATGCGGGGAAGGCTCCGAGCAAGATCCCGCCTTATGTCGCAGAGAAAGTGAATAACGATCCTCAGAAGATCAAGGACCTTTCTGACTGTCCGCCTGTTCCGTGGATCCAGAGTAACGAGTGGCCTGTGTGCTGCGGTGATTTTGGTGTGTTTATCGGCGAGTGGTCCAACACTGATTTTGACAATAATTCCGAGGATGGAAACGGTTTCGGATTCTTGCAGGTGATCCTCGCGGATGACCAGAAGCCACGTGTTGAAAGCTTCGAGAATCTGTGGAATGACATCAGCTTTGAAGCAGCGGCATTTGTATTCAGATGCCCTCACTGCGGCAAGTTAACGGCAGTCTGCCAGTATTATTGAGGGATAAGAATATGAAAATACACAGAGAAATAATTGGCTCGATAGTTTTGTCGAGCATGGTGCTGGGGTTGGTATCTTGTTCAGTGTTTAACAATCCGTGGGATAATTACAGACCATATAGTGAGATCAAGGACGAAGCTTATGAAGATGTAAGTGATATCGATCCAAAGGATAAGGGCATATTCATGAAGACTGTCGCTGGCGCTCTTAATGCCATCGATGACGGTGATGAGGATGCGCTTCAGGATCTGTTCTGCGAGGAGCTCAAAAAAACGGATGATATTGATGAGCTGACAGAAGAAATGGTGGACGGATTTGAAGGAGATATCATCGATACTACGCCGATCTATACTGATCTTGCGGCACGTACTTACGGTCAGTTCTCGAAGACAGAACCTGTAGTCTATTACAGTAACTATGTGTACGTTTACACAGATGAGCAGACGTATTATATGCAGCTGGCAATGTATGCCGTAAGGGACGATGTATCAGACGGTGATGATTATGTAGGCATCAATGCGATCGTCATAATGACTCTCGACAGATACTACGATTACATAAGGGAAGAGGGCAATGGTAAGAATGGCAATTATACATCGCATTATGAGTTCGGTGACGGAACGACTCAGGATATGGAATTCGAACACTACTGCGGACTAATGTCTTCTTACGGTGACAGCGAAGAATATACGATCCTCTACTATCCGAAGGTTGGCAGGGGTGACGTTTTTAAAGTGACAGATACAAAAGATTGCATAAAAAGATCGGAACTGGAAGATATTGATTTCGAAGATGACGCGGATGAGCTTTTGTCATTGGAGCCGTATGCGATGGGTAAAATCGATCATTCCATGGAAAAAGGTGTTGAGAAAAGGGAATTGTTCTTCAAACTGAAGGGCGATGATGATAAACTCGTTTACGTCAAGTTCAAGAGCGGCAAAGGCGATCCGGAGATAAGAAAAGTTATTATCGTAGATGTAGAATATGAGGACGAATACTTTACCTGTGATATTGATAATGGTGAAACGCTCTATTCTTCCAACTGATAAATGATAAATTTTTATGGCAGATAATTATTGATAATGGAGGATATATGGCAAATTGTTTTGAAGATGAATTGACTGATATCCAGTCAGAATACATTTCACTTTGTTTGGAATATTCGGGTGAAGGTGTTGATAAGGTATACGCGTATATTTATCAGACGCCTAATGCGAGAATGTTCAATGCGTTCTACTTGATCAATGGTCAGATCAAAGCGGCCGGACAATTGGAAACTGATGTTGACTGTGACGAGTTCCTGGCTGTAGGGCGAGATGATATATCGAAGATCATCGATGTGTGCAAAAAGTTTGACCGCGAGATCCCTAATGAGATGAAACTTGTTTATGATGTAAACACTCACGGATTTGATGCAAAGATGAGTTACGAGGCGTATGAGGATAAAACTCCTTTCGAGGTTTTTCTCGCGTGGCTCAGAAGTGAGAGATGAGATTGCCTGGATAAAAATGTGTGTTATACTTCTTTCTTGGAGAAGACAGACATTGTTTTTTTTCGATAAGAAAAGGAATGTCAGCGAAGATATTTAAAGGAGAAAACTATGATCGGGAAACGCTATAAGTTTGCGTGCCTGTTATTATGTGCCGCATTGACGGCAACGTCGCTCATGGCAGCGGGCTGCGACAAAAACTCTGAAGAAAAGACAGGAACAAGCGGGAACGAGTCCATCGAGGTCGATATAACTTCGGTATCTGAGACTGCGGAAACGTCTGAAGAACAGGAACTGGAGGAAGTTGAGAAAACGGCTGATCCGGATGAGATACTCGCGAGAGCAACGGAATTGGGACTTACGGAAGAGGACCTTCGCGGTAAGTATGACCTGTTCCTTAAGTTTGACGATGTCGTCACGAAAAATCCGGAACTCGGAGATTTCAGAGGCTTTGTATATGTATTATTCCCTTTGATCGCGGATCATCTTGAAGCGGAGAATGAAGAGTACTTTTTCGATAAGCTCCAGAGGCTGACGATAAAAGAGGAAACCGGTTCGACCCAGTATGTTCCGGAGACGAATACGCTTATTGTGGGTAAGTCGGTGGTCATGATCGGCAACGAGAAAACGCGTGCGCTTAATATCGTTCACACGCTGATGCATTTTGTGGATTATTCCATTGACGGTGATACTTCGATCGCTTGTTTGATGGAGGACGGCAGCATCCGCGATATGTCTGAAGTAGCTGAGAGCGAGAAGGGCCAGATCGTTAAGGAACTTAATAATCCGATCTTCTTTGAGGGCGGCGCGGTGCTTAATGAGTGTAAGTATTATTCATATGCAACGTCTGCTTTCGCGAAGTACAGTGAGACAGTATTCATGACGGGATTTGAATATATCTTCGGAAGCGAGAAGCTGGACGAGGTTTTCTTTGATCACAATACATCCTATAAACTTACTCAGGTTCTTTCCGAGAACGGCTTTACGAATGAAGAGATCGTCAGGTTCTTCAACGGCTCGGAGGCGTTCGTCTCCATGAGCGATCCGGAGTATGCCGCTGAGGATATGATGAGCCCGCAGGAAGCACTTATAAGGCTTTACGAGAACAACAGAGACACGGATTATAAGGAAGACAAGATCTTCATGGATATCATAAGTCTCGTTTATTATGATAAGCTCGCGTCCTGTCCTGCTGATCACGATCCGATAAGTGAACTTTACTATGCTGATCAGATCGTCGGTTGGGAAAAGGAACTTGCCAAGAAGTTTAATGTTGATGAAGACAGTGCGATACTCAATAGTTATCCGATGCCGATCTTTATCGACGGCGAGATCAAGGCGACATCACTCCTTCGCATATTTAACTCCGAAGAAGAACAAAAAGCATGGGTGATGGATTACAGTTTTGATTCGAATGACAGTGTCAATTATGAGGTCATCGACGTAAATTGGATCCCTGAAAATCCGGTTGTAAAACTCAACGTAGAAGTCGGATCCGATGCGATCGAACTTATCGATTTTTACACAGTCGATAATTCAGCTGCACATGATCAGACGGTAACAGGAACTAACGGAGCTCTTACGGATCTTTACGATTCCGCATGTGAGATCGGAAGCAAATACGGCGTTCATATCTGGTTCGATGATCTCGTGCCTGCCGGAGTCCTTCCTGAAGGCGCTTCAACGGCTGATCATGATAAGATCGAGAATGCTCTTGAAAAGATCGGTAAAGTCCTTGAACTTTATCCTGATAACTACTTCGATCAGCTTCTTTTCGAGTACTATAGCGGATTTGCGATCTGTCTTTACGACGGTGAGAATATTGATTCCTGCAGGACTTCTTTTGTTGACGGTTCATATTTCATGACGGTCTTCGTTAACGTAAATGCTTCAGAAGTTGTGGGTTACTCCGGAGCAGAGGATCTGAGGGCCGAGGACTTCTCTTCTGTTGATCCTATCACCGCTCAGCTTGTCTGCGATATCTGGAATTGCACCGAGAAGTTCGTATCTAATCACAATGCCCACTTCAACACGCAGTCGGTCAACGATGATTCATGGAACGACTGTAATCCGATGAATTTTGTGTATCCGAATTCCGAAGACGACAGCTTCCTGGATGTTGTTGATACTGAAGAGAATCAGTCGTATTTCATCAGCAGGGAAGCGATGGTCTGCGCTGAGAATGACAGGCTCCTTACCTATGAATACGTAATGCTCGCAACTTTGTCGGGTCAAGACGCTTCGTCTTTATCGGATGAATGTAAGGCTAAGATTTCCGAGCTTGGTCGAGGCATCAGATCAGTGTTTGACAGTACAAAGTGGCCTGATGATCTCGGTTGGGGAAATATCTGATCATACAAAATCGAAGGCATCGTCCCGCGAGGGAAGATGCCTTCTTCGTATGGGGTCTTACGAGGTTAAGCCGGCTCTCCCATCAACTTATCCAGAAGATCAGAAAGCGTCTGCTTTTCTTCATCAGTCAGTCTGCCGAAGTACTCATCCAGAAACGACTCGTGCTCGCTCTTGATCTCTTCGGCCCTTACCAGTCCCATCTCCGTGAGTTTAAGAACCGTTGCTCTCTTGTCGCTCGGGTCGATGGTCCTTACAAGATATCCGTCGTCCTCCAGCTTCGTTACCACCTCGGAAGTGGAAGAAGCATTGATCCCGGCTCTCTCGGCCAGTTCCTTCTGCCTTATGCCGTCAGGATATTCGCTTATGATCCCGAGCATGTGCTCGCGGCTCATTCCGGGGCTCTTACGTCCCGGTCCGTGCGGCGGCCTTGGTCCGAATGGCGGTGGTGGTATCATTCCGGGAATCGGGTGTGGCAGGAGCCCCGGTATCTTGCCCATCGGTCTTAAGGCAGTCATCTTCATTTCTTTCGAAAACTTCATCATCTTTCGAAAAAGCTCGATATTGCTGATCATATCCTGTCATCCTTTCAAATTGTTCGGTTCCGAATTAATTAGATTATAGTTCGGTACCGAACTATTGTCAATATCTGTTGAAACAAGAAGTAGAGTTTGTTCGTCATAAAGAAGTAAAGCACCTCAGGATCTATGTCCGAAAAGTGACAATGGAGGGTGTTTTCGATAAATAAAAATGCGGAGAAAACAATGAAAAGACAGAAAGCAGCACTGATCCCGGTCTTCGGCCTTATCATGGCAGGTATTTGCGGATGTAACAATGTTACAGGCATTGATATAAAGGCATCTTCAGAGGCAACATCGAAAACGGTCGAGATAAACGAAGCAACCCGAAATACGGCAAAAGAAGATGTAACTAATAAGGAAAATGAGTCGAAGGTCAGCGAAAATGAAGCTGAAACTGCCAAAGATTACGAGGGAGAATGGCACAGGACAAATACTCATTCTTCGACCTATGCAACGATAACGATAAGTAATGTCACGGATGACGGATTTGACTTTGAAGGATACTTCCAAAGTTACGGCAACATGGGTCAGGAAGAGGGAAGAGCACTCTTCGCGGAAGAAAATGTAGCCGTATATACCCAGGAAGCAACTGACTATTCCGATGAGGCATATATCTATTTTACGATCAGCGGCGGCGACCTCGAGATCTTTTCAGAAGGAAATCTGACGGGAATGGGAAATCACGTGTTCGCGGACGGAATATACACGACCGGCGAACCTATTTACTCCAACGCGAACGTTTTATCTGAGACATATACGGATGACGAGCTTCAGGCTATAAAAGACATGCTCTCCGAAGATGACTACACGAATGGTTTCATAGATAACACCGAAAGCGGTATCGTAACATCCGAGCAGGTCACGATGTATGACGGAACAAGTGCAAAGCACGTTAACAGCTTCTTTCCAGGTCTGGCAAACTTTGTCGGCTATGATCTTCTGATAACCGAAGACGGTAAGATCTACTACATCCACGTTGACAGAGGCTTTGCAACAAATGATCCGAACTATCTTGGAGAGGAAATGCCTGTATATACAGTTGACTGATATAGTACGGATTTAGTACAAAACTGTTTTGTTTTCGGACTCGCCTTATCCTGCAGTTGAAATATAATGTTGCTACACGTAAGGAGGACGCATATGAAAAAGATCGGTTTAGTTGGCGGGACAGGTCCCGAATCCACATTGATGTATTATAAAAAACTTAACGATGAGATCGACCGTTTGACAGGCGGTAAGGCAATGCCTGACATCGCTATCGAGAGCGTTGATTTTCACAGAGCGTGGAGATACGTAACAGACGGAAGATACGACCTCCTGACTGATTATCTCGGAGAGAAGCTTCGGTCTCTGGAAAAGGTCGATTCTGAAGTCATTTCACTTACAGCCGTAACTATGCATGTTGTCTTCGATGAACTTAATGAAAAGATCAAAAGTCCGATCGTAAGTATCCCGAAAGCCGTAAGTGAAGAAGTGGTATCAAAAGGCATAAAACGCATTGGCCTTCTGGGAACGATCTTCACGATGGAAAAAGAATACATGAAGAAAGATCTCATTGATTCAGGCGTGGAAGTCTTTGTCCCGAATGAAGATGAGAGAAAGCTTATAGGTAAGAGGATCTACGAAGAACTGGAGCGAGGTATCGTAAAGGATTCTACCCTCAAGGAGTTGACCGATATCATTAATAGAATGAAGGAAGATGACGGTATCGAAGGAGTCATCTTGGGATGTACGGAATTGCCTCTGATCCTTGATCAGGAGAATTGTCCTATAACTTGTTTTGATGCAGTTGAGATCCATATTCATAAGCTCATAGAATTGGCGCTGGAAGACTGATTATTTACAAATAATATATGTTAATCTTTTGATGAATGATGTATAATCCAAACATAAGAGGTGTTACCCGTAGACGGTTAGCCTCATTGTTTGGTAAATACCGCCCTTATGAGAGCTATGGGCGGTTATTTTTTGGAATTCTTTCAAATGAAAACTACACCAGGGAGATACTATGAACAGGCCTGAATTTGACAGCATCAAAGATTATGCTGAGTTCAGCAAATACTATTGGTATAGAGATGAACTCAGAAAGATATGTAAGGACCACGGCCTTAAGGTCGTAAGCGGCAAGATCGAACTTAATAAGATAATCGAGGAGTACTTCAATGGCAACAAGATCGTACCTGAAAAGAAGTCTTCTGCTAGGCGTAAAAAAGCGACCGTAACGGAGCTTAGCGATGATACGGGAATACTTGAGTGCGGCTTTACTTTCGGCAACAGATTCCGCGATTTTTTTTCGAAAAGGACAGGTGTAGAAAACTTCAAGTTCAATGTCGATATGGTAGCGACCGTTAAGAAGGTAAAGGAGACTTGCGACGAGTCGTTTACGCTCGGCGATCTTCTTGATATCTACTACGGCAGAAAGACATACGCGACTTACGACAAGTCCGCGCTTCAGTGGAACAAGTTCGTTAAGGATTTCTGCTCTGATGATGCGACGAACGGCTTTGAGAACAGGCTTAAGACAGCCGCGAACCTGTGGAAGATCGTCAGGGAATCTGACCGCGATAAAGTCTATTCCCGGGAACTTTTGGAGGAGTTCAAAGATCGGGTCTGATCATTAACAACAGACGGAGGAAGAATATGGAATTCGATGGAAGTCAGAAGATTATCGGGCGCGGAGCCCAAGCAGACGTAATTGAGTATTACGAATATGCTTATAAATTATATAAAAACACCTATCCTTCTGAATGGATAGCTTTTGAGAAAGATCAGCAGAAGGCTGTTAATATGGCAGGCTTAAGTCCGATCAGATATTACGATACAGATGATGATCATATGATCAAGATGGATCTCATTAGGGGAGTTATGCTCGAGACCAAGATGAAAGAGGGATTCGAAGGCGGCTTTGATACGATCGCAGAAGCCTTCAGACGCATCCATAACGCCGATATCAGTAATATCAATATGCCGAGAATGATCGATACCCTTAGGTTCGTAATGACAGAGGAGGAATGTACCAAAGCAGCTCCTGTTATCGAACATCTGTCAGAAAAGTATAAAAGCTGTATCTGTCATCTGGATATGCATTTTCAAAATATCATGATCCCGGATGACGGTTCTGATTTCATAATAATTGATTGGATGAATACAAGGATAGCTCCGCCTGTATTTGACTTCGCGAGGACCTACGTAGTGATTGAAGAATTTGTAAAGGAATTGATCCCTCTTTACAGGTCGGCGATAGCTGAAGATGTAAATAGACTTGGCATCACAGAGCAGGACATGGACGATGCGATAGGTGTAATAAGGATCATAAGAAATCACGAAAAGGAGTAATCCTCAGCTCTTTATATAATCTTGACAGTGATTAGATCACGTGTTATCTTATCAGTGATAAGATTGATACGGAGGTACACTTATGTGCGCGAAAAAAACGGAAGTCAAACCATATCATCACGGCAATCTTAAAGAAGAACTCATAGATAAGGGATTGGAATATATCGACAAATATGGTGTAGAGAGCCTGTCGATGAGAAAACTTGCAGAAGCGAGCGGAGTCAGCAGTGCGGCACCATATGCACACTTCAAAAATAAGGATGCTTTCCTTGATGCAGTGCAGGATCATATAACCGAGAGTCTTACCGAAGCGTTGAAAAAGACTTATGAGAAAAGCGGCGAAAGGGAAGTCCTTATCGAACTTGGTAAGAGCTATGTAATATTCTTTTACGAGAATCCTTTGTACTACCAGTTCTTATTCGCGAGAAGAAGCATCGATATTGATACATTCCCGCCGTTTCGGTTCTATAGCGAAGTTGCAGCGGTTGCTCTTAAGAACATGCACAGCAAAAGACTTACCAAAGAGACGATAAGGAAAAAGACCATTACCATGTGGGCGACGGTTCACGGTCTCGCGAGGTTCGCGCTCATGGATGGAGTAATTGATACGGATAATCTGGATAAAGAGATCGGTCAGCTATTGTGCTCAATCGAGGTATGAGGAGTATAAGATGATAGGTATATATTTAAGCGGAACAGGAAACACAAAACACTGTCTTGAAAAGTTGCTTTCGATAATCGATAAGGATGCGAAGATGATCCCGATCGAAGATCCGAATTCAGTCGAAGAGATCATCTCAAACGATGAGGTTATCCTTGCTTATCCGACACAGTTTTCGAACGTGCCGTTTATGGTTAGAGATTTCATCAATAAAAACAGTAATATCTGGAAGGGCAAGAAGGTGTTCTGCATGACCACGATGGGAGCGTTTTCAGGTGACGGTACAGGATGTGCTGCCAGGGTCCTTCGAAAACACGGGGCGATCATAACCGGAGGAGTGATGATCAAGATGCCGGACTCCGTATGTGACAGTAAGATGCTCAAAAAATCCCTTGATGAAAACAGGCGTATCATCAGGGAAGCAGATGAGAAGATCGAGAGAATAGGCAACAATATGCATAACCTCGGAAAGTACCCGCAGGAGGGCTTAAGCTTCATTTCGCATGTCGCAGGACTAATGGGTCAGAGGTTGTGGTTTTATAACAAAACAACCGATTACAGCACTAAGCTCAAGATAAGCGACAGCTGTGTGGGCTGCGGCAAATGTGCAACAAGTTGCCCAATGGAAAACTTGATTATTTCAGACGGAAAGGCTATATCAAATAACAGGTGTGCGATGTGTTACAGATGCATAAGTTCCTGTCCGGTTAAGGCCATAACTTTACTCGGAAATGAAGTAGTCGAACAGGTAAGATATGAGAAATTTGTGGGATAAAAATACAAGGAGAAAAAACTTATGAAGATCGGAGTTATCCAAGCTAGTTCGCAGATAAGAAAGAATAAACTTTTGTATGATCTGGTAAGTAAATATTCAAATGATTCAGAAGTAATAAATTTCGGATGTTTTGAGAATGAAGATGAGAAATATAGTTATATAGAGATCTCTCTTTTAGCCGGTCTTCTTCTGGCGAGCGGAGCAGTTGATTTTATTGTTTCAGGTTGTTCATCGGGACAGGGAATGATGCTCGCATGTAATAACATTCCCAACGTCCTGTGCGGATATATCCCGACTGCAATGGACGCATATCTGTTCGTTCAGATCAATAACGGAAATGCCGTATCCGTTCCTCTTGGGGAAGAGTACACCTGGAAGGGTGAAGATACCCTGGAGGAGACAATCAAAAAACTCTTCTCAGAACCATTCGGGCAGGGCTACCCGAGAAGCGAAGCGCAAAGGAAGCTTAAGGATACGCTACTTTTAAAAGACATAAGAAAAAGATCGCAGAAAGATGCATTGGAGTTTTACGTTTCTCTTGATGCGGATCTTATCTCAAAGATCTTTACCAAGAAAGATGTCATCAAATATATTTCTATAAACGGTACTGATGAAAAACTTACAGATTGGGTTAGAGATAAGATGTGAGTGTTTTCGAAACGAAGATAATTAACCCTTGCCGCCTGATGACGACAAGGGTTTATTCTTGGAGATCATATCTTATAAGGGGAGGAGAAGTGATCGGCGGATGCGCCTAAAATTTCTTTATACCCTTATTTTACCTGAACGTATGCAGGTAAGTATTTGTTTTGCAGCACCAATCCTATGATCAGTGAAATAAGCGACAATACTATCGCGATGATGAGCTTCGGCCAGAGCTTGCCGCTCTTCGGCTCGCCCTTTGTGATCTGAACCTGGCGCTTGATCAGATGATGACCTAATACCAGACAGACCGGTGCAAAACATAGAGTCGTCATCGCTGAGCCGAGATACACAACAGGCGGCATAGGCTGTGATGTAACAGCAGCTGCTGATGAGTTGGCGGTTGAAAATGCTGACATTAAGATCTGCATTCCTCCCGTGATGAAGTTCTGAAGAAAGTGTACGAGCGACGCAAGTAAGATGTTGTTACGCTTTACTACCAGATAGGCAGTGACACTTCCCAGCAAAAACGTGTTGATGAACCTTATCGCATCTGTGTGCATGGCACCGAACATGATGCCTATGATAAGGATCGTCATGTAGTCTTTTCTGAAACTTCGAAAATGACTCAGGATAGCTCCTCTGGTGATGGCTTCTTCGCATATCGGCGGACAGATGACCGCTACGAAAAATGCGAGAAGCACTCCTCCTTTCGTTAACATAGTGTTCAATGATCCCGTAACCTGGCTATATCGGTCGGGGAGCAATACTCCTGCCAGGTGGATGGAAGCAAGTCCGATACCGTAGCTTCCGATCCACATCAGGATCGCACCGAAGATATCTCGTACGGTCGGTTTCCTGATGGGGAAGACCTCTTTGAACGGCGTATCATTGATAAGGCAGACGATGATAGACATTGCCAGCAAAACTGCCTGAGTGATAAGCGTTCCCCAGAGTCCAATGTGTTCTGAGAGGATCCCGCCCAGAATTATCACAACGATGGTGATAATGAAAAGGACGAGGCCCTTCCAAGGTTTCCACTTTGCCTGGTTCCCTAGTTGTAGTGACATATATAACCTCCATTCGGCATCCGCCGATCACATTTTCATCTTAGGAAAGCGAAGTTAAGACATCTTCTCGAGAGAAATAAGAAATTATTCTGAATTGTTTAAGAATTGTTCCGAATTGGTAAAGACAAAGTCAAGTTCATCCGTTGACATGTAAAAATATTAAGTTTAAAATAACAGTGTTATATAACTTAGTTATTTAAGGAGCAAGGAAAATGCCGCCGCAGGTCAAGGTTCCGAAGGAAGCTATCGTGGATAAAGCTTTTGAACTGACGAGAGAGTATGGCTTCGAGAAAGTCACTGCTCGTATGCTTGCGGGTGAGCTCAACTGTTCCACTCAACCTATCTTTCACGTTTTCAAGAATATGGATGAATTAAGAAATGAAGTCTATGAGAAGACTGTGAGATTTTTCGAGAAGTATGTGCTTAGAAAGCCGAAGGATAATTCGACGCCATATTATCTCAACATGGGACTACGTTATATCGAATTCGCGCAGAAGGAGAAGAATCTTTTCAGACTGTTGAGCATGTCCGACAGCGGCACGAGGCTCAAGAGTTTCTACGATCTGACGAACAACATACCGGTGCCTATTGAACCTGAGGTGTTCGTCAAGACATGGATCTTCACTCACGGGATCGCCACCTTGGTCTCTACGAACACCACAAAGATATCACAAAAGGAGATCAAGGAAATGATAACCGAAGCCGGCACGAGCTTCGATATGTACAGTAAAAAGAAAAAATAGAAGTTGAGGAGGCACAGAATGAACAATACGGAACTGCACAAAGACAAAGTCGTAAAGCATAAGCTCAACATGCTTGGGCCGGGAATGTTCATGATGAAGGTCATCGGGGTCTTCGCGGCACTTGGTCTTTTGTTCTGGGCATTCGAGTGGAACAAGCTCTGCATCGCATCTTTGGCGGTCGCAGGCGGCGTCACTCTCATTTTGTTCCTGCTACTCGTTATTGAGGCCTACCAGAATAACTGCCTGGACGAGCTGTTTATCTGGAGGGACGACGAGGAAGTGGAGGATTACTAGAAACACCATTCCCTTAATATGTTTAATTGAGTTTTTGTAAGAAGAGGTCTCGTACCTCTTTTTATATTGCTCGAAAAAGCTCTCATTCCCACTTATGAACAATATGTGAATGAAATTTTGCCTTTTCGAAAACTTTCGAGCAAAAATAAAAGGATGATGACATAAAAAGTGTAAAAATTTTGCCTTTATATCTCAAATTTGCTCTGACGTTGAAATAATGTGTCATAAATTTGTCGAATTTGAACTAATTGTGTTTACATTGTGAACTCAATGTGATAAGTTGTCGAAAAATCAGAGTGATAAATGGGGGAAAACTGTATGCAATTCCTAAAAAAACCGAAGGAAACAGTATTAGGCCTATTGGCAATTGTCATTTCAGGCTTGGCCGTCGTAGCGGGAATTTATGGCTTTTGTTCTTCAAAAGCAGTTGCTTCTCCGCAAGATCCGATAGATATCAAAGTATCAAACGAACCAATAAGGATCGACAAGGTATCAACGGATTATGTCCTTCCTGAAGATGGCGGAACAACACTTCTCCTTCATGAATTCACATCAGTAGATGATGCGATCTGCGATGACTGCGGACTTATAAGAAGCCTCGACATCGTTGAGATGGAAAATCCTGTTACCGGAAAAGAACTTCCGACAACAGTAAACTTCACGGCATCTGAAGGCGCTACAGCGAAGATAACATGGAGCCCTGCTGATTCCATCGCCAAGGCATCCACAACTTATAAGGCAACTATTGTATTCCAGGCTAAGTCAGGCTTCTCGTTCTCAGATGAGATCAAGGCAACTTTTGACGGAGCAGATGTTGCATTCACCAATAACAACGGCAAGATCACAGTCACCAAGACTTTTGATAAGACAGGTGCAGCAGTAGTTACTCCTCCGCCGACAACTGAAGGCGACTGGGTAATCGATAAGAGCGGTATCCTTTCCGCTTATAAGGGATCCGATAAGAACGTTGTTATCCCGTCAACTGTTAACGGAATAACAGTTAAGGAGATCGCTTATAAGACTTTCAACAATAACAAGACGATCGAGTCAGTTACTATTCCTGATTCAGTAACGACGATCGGAAATTACGCATTCGCATATTGTTCGAATCTTAAGTCCGTCACTATCGGAAACGGTGTTAAGACGATCGGAACATATGCATTCTCATCATCCGGACTTGAAGCTGTTAAGATCCCGTCTTCAGTAGAGACAATCTCATTTGCAGCATTCTGGAAGTGCGGAAATCTCAAGGAAGCAGAGATCCCTGAGACAGTTAATAACATTGCAAGTAAAGCTTTCGTATCTTGTTCCATCAAGAGCATCTGCATCGATCCGAACAAGTTCAGCGGAGCTTTTGACAGCACCGTGGTTCGTCACGATTTTACCGATGATTCGGATATCCTTTGTGACAAGTGCGGATACATTAGAAGAATAGATATAAGCGGAATCGATCAGCCTGTTAAGGGTCAAGATCTTGATACGAGCTTTGTCTGTTCCTGTGATCAGTATGTTGACGTAACATATGCATGGGATCCTAACGATACCGTTGCAAAAGACTCAACAGTCTACACGATCACATTTACAATTTCGCCGAAATCGGGTTACAGTTGTGATGGTAGCACGAAGATTTCAATAGAAGGCATCGACTACGAGTTTGTTTATAGCGATGCAAAGATAACAGTCGTTAAGAAATTCCCTCAAACAGCGGCTGCTGCTTCTACTGATACGCCCGCTTCCACAGCACCATCAACTTCAACTCCTTCAATATCTCCTATAGTATCTCCTTCAACTGTAACTCCTTCGGATTCGGTCGATCCAAAGTCAATGCCGGAAGTCTCTGTTTCATTTGAAGATTTCATCGAGAGACTTTACGTCGTTGCTTTGGCAAGACCATCGGAGGCAGAGGGAAAAGCTTTCTGGGTCGACATGGTCAAGAACCACGATTTCACGGGAGCAGATTGTGCAAGAGAGTTCCTCTTGAGCAAAGAATTCAAATCCAAGACGATGACTGACGAAGAGTTCGTTGAAGTACTTTACCTCACATTCTTCGACAGAGATCCGGCAGAAGATAAGGACGGTTTCAATTTCTGGCTCGGCAGCATCAAGCAGGCCGGAAGAGATAACGCAGTTGAAGGCTTCATCAATTCAACAGAATGGTGCAACCTCTGTGCTACATACGGAATCAAGTCCGGTGCTACAACAGCAAAGGCAACTATCGCTTCGAAGAATGCCGAAGGCTTTGCTACAAGACTTTACACATGCTGTCTCGGAAGAGACCCTGAGACTGAAGGTCTCAAGTTCTGGTCACTGTCTTTGACCAACCTCGAGATCACAGGTTATGACGCAGCTAACCAGTTCTTCACATCAGCTGAGTTCAAGGGCTTCAAGACTTCCGACGAGGAGTTTATCTCCAGGCTGTACTTAACATTCATGGATCGTGAGAAAGACGATGCAGGTCTTAAGTTCTGGCTTAACGAGATGAACAACGGCATGAGCCGTGAACAGGTCATAAAGGAGTTCGCTAAGTCCCAGGAATTCTCCGGCATCTGCAGCGAGTATGGTATCGCACGAGGTGAATTCTGATGAGAGACTCAAAACTTGTTAGATTCCTTAAGGTCTTCGCATGGCTCATGACAGTGATCCTTCTACTGATCATGTTCCTTCAGCAGCATTCCTTATACGCAGCTACATATCTTAACGTAACGGTTACACATTCCTGTTCTTTGCAGAGCAACCTCGGCGTATTCTATTCCGTTAAGTTCAACGGCGGCGACAACTATTCGAACGTTAAGCTTCATCTCGAGAAGCAGGTCTTCTCCGACTCTTCTTCCAACTACACTTGGGAAGAGTATGACCTTACTGATTACACCATCAAAGACGGATGCTATGTCTTCGCTTTTAACGGTGTAAGCCCGGTCGAGATGAACAACACTTTGAAGGCAACAGTTCACGCTACAAAGGGAAGTTCCACATACTTCAGCGAGACTGACACCTTCACCGTAAAAGACTACATCACAGGCGTTCTCAAAGATCACCAGAACGGC
>JAGCGK010000106.1 GCA_017649645.1 Clostridiales bacterium
ACTCTTACTCTCGTTATCTTTTGTAACGGTATGCGTTACAATTTGTAACGCAGGTGTTACATATTGTAACGATTGCTGTTTCTCCCTGTAACGTCTAACCCTCCGAGCACCGTCCGTATCAGATGCAGAATCGATCATTTTGACCACTTTTGGTATCGAAATGGTCCCATTTTCATCAATGATTATCATTCCGAGATCTTTGAGGGTTTTCATTCCTTTCGTGACAATTTCGATAGGAGTGTCAGTGACTGATGCAAGCATCTGATCCGTGTAAGGAAGTTCCGGAGAGAAACGAAGCTCACCGTCATGGTCGACAGATTCGACCATCAGCTTCAGATAGAAAAAGGCTATAAGGTAACCATCCGGGAGAGTCTGGACATACTTGATATCGTGTCTCTTAAAGAAATCTTTCTGAAGCTTGAGCCAGTAAAATCTCTTTTCACTCATTTTGCTCCTCCGATTCTTCTTCAGCCTTGTAAGGCTGCACTAAAACTATTGACTCTTCCCCGAAATCGTCCGGGCCGTAAAATACTTTTGCAGATTCCTCAAAAATGCTGTCGTGCGGATCGACCGAATCCGTATATCTGGCGATTGCCTTATACCAGTCGGGAACTCCATCGGGCTCAATATTTGGAGATTCGAGTGCCTTTGTCCTTGTAATGACCGTGAGTGTGAACGTCATGGAGTCGCCTGTGTACGCTCTCAGCTCGTGACAGAGATGTTCTACGGCCTGAAGGACGTTAGCCTTGATTACTTTGTCTTTCATTTCTCACCTCCGAAAAGGTCAGCCTTCTTCATGATGTTCCTGATCTCAAGTATCGAATCCTTGACCGGTACCAGCTTGTCATCGATCTGGACGAGTGACTTTGCACCGGATTCCTTATTGACTGCATACTTTGAATCATCAGTGATCTCCTGGAAGGCTCTGACGTGCTCGATATTTATAAGGAGCCGAGCACCTTTGACTCCGTGTAACTGAATGAACATCAGCTCACCTCCGAAAACTTTTCTATAAACTCCGTCTGCTTTTCCATTCTTTTGAGGTAAAGCTCTCCACGGAGCTCCGGATGATCGTGCTGGATCTTCTGTCTGGTTCTTCTGATCGTTTCGAATGATGGAAGTCCGAAGGCTGCGTGGTTCCATAAGACGGAGCCGAATGAATAACCCATAATGTCAGGTCTCATGGCCTTAACCACCCATCCGATCACTTTGAAGTCATCGTCACGAGCTTCCTTGTGCTCTGTGAGGATCTTCTTGACGATATCTGATAAGTCGTTCATGTCTTCTCATCCTTTCTCTGTTTCCACCACTTACAGGTGGACATTTTCTTTTTAAACTGAGGCTTGCTGGGAACCAGGAAGCATATCCCATCCGATAAAAAGACTTTTTTCTTATGTTCTTGGAATGAATTGCAGGTCTCACAATGCTTTTCCATGTGGACCTCCGATCAGAATGGCTTGTGGTATGAATCGTCAGCTTCCGGGAGATCAATTACTTCGACTTCGGGACCGTGACTGAGCCTTTCATTTGCCAGCTCGTTCTTGACCTTCTTGTACTCCCTTTTGAGAGCTGCGTTTTCTTTTCTGGTCTCCCATGCTTCTTTCTTGTAGTGAGCTCGTTCTTCTGCCGTTCTTAAGGCTGCAAAGGCGATTCCCAGAACTACTCCTACACCAACAGCGATAGCGAAATAGATGATAGTTAACCCAGTGACTTCCATAACGCACCTCCGATCAGCTGACGTAATAAGCAACCCAGACCTTCTTCTGTCCGTTCTTCATTGGATTGCTCAGATAGAGGTCATCACCGACTACATAGCCGAGCTGCATGAAAATATGCTCTTTTGAAACTCTGAGAGTCTTCCTGGCAGCTTCGAGGGCTTCGATATAGTTTTTGGAAACAAAATATTTCTTGTTCCTGTTCTGCTTTGTCTTTCCGACAAATAATTCAATCTCTTCAAACATGTCTTGCTTTCTCCTTTTCAAGATGCTTTTGCTTTGTAGATCTCATCGAACTTGCCTTTCCAAGCTTCATGGGCTTGTATGAGCTCGTCATAATCGAAGCTCGGCTTGTCGAGGATCTTTGCCTGAATGTTGGCTGCGATTGCTTTCTTTTCTGCTCTGGTGAATGTCTTGATGCCGTGTAAACAGTCATAAAGTCGTCTTGTTGACATACACCCAGCGTGAGCGAGTTCGGTCGTATTTTTGAAGTAACGACCTAATGATGGATATTGGGAATCTGTCATGTCGAAACCTCGAACAATTCTTCAAGAGGAATATCCACTGCGAGAGCTTCTTTGATCTTCTTCGCTTCTTCGAAAGTGAGTGGATAATCACCTTTAACCTTATGCCAGAGAGTCAGATACTTGATCCCGGTCATATTCGATAAATCGACAATCGTCTTGCCCTGTTCCTTAAGAACTGTCTTGATCTTTGAATACATTGATATCTCCTTTCGTTAAGTTTTGTTTTCGAATTTTCGATAAACTTATTTTGATATTAGCGAATTTTCGAAAGAAGTCAATAACAATTTTCGATTTTTCGTAAATTTGTAATAATTCTGCAATTATTGAAATTTCGAAAATTAGGTGTTAAGGTTTAAATAAGAAAGGGGAGAAATATGGACATAGAAAAACAATTAAAAGAACTGATGATTGAAAAATCAGGTTCAGTAAACAAGTTTGCCCAGGAATGTGATCTGGCCGTTTCGACTGTGGCCACGATATTCACAAGAGGAGTAAATAAAACAAACATCAACACCATAATTAAGATCTGTAAGCACCTTAACATCAGTGTCGATGAGTTAGCCGAGGGAAGAATCACTCCGACCAAAGCCAATGTAGCAGCCGATTATTTTATTATGGATAGTGATTCGGAATTGATCGCAACGATCGAGCAGCTGGATGAAAGTGAAAAGAATATGATAAAAGCCTACATTCAAGGGCTTGTAGATAGAAAGAAGAACGATGAATACACCTAAATGGGACGGACAGAGATGGAGAATAAGAGTCATGCAAGAAGGAAAGAGTCATTCCTTCTCCTCTTCCGTGCCGGGAGCAAAAGGTCGAAAAGAAGTCATCCAGAAATATGAGCAGTGGTATTACGACGAGAGCTCCGGAGAAAAGACGGTCTCGAAAGTAGCCTCCGAATTTCTTGATGACGTTAAAGCTCGTCGTGGAGAGACCTCCGAAGCCTATCGGCAGTATGAACGCTATATAAGGCTCTACATCGCCCCTGTGTGCGGTTCTCGTAAAATACGTAAAATGACACTAAGAGACTGGCAGAGCGTCATAAACGAAGCCACAGGGCGAAATAAGCCTCTTTCTGAGAAGACGCTCAAGAATCTTCGAGGAATAATCATGGGAATAATCAAATTCGGTTATGAAGACTATCAATGTGAGCTGCTTCGTGGCGATCTCTACATCCCTAAAGGTCATTCCAAGAAAGAAAAAGAGATCCTGCAGCGTGAAGATGTTAAGAGGCTTCTGGAGCCTTCCGAGCTCTGGTATTATCCTCTCTTCGTTATGGGCCTCTTAACAGGAGCTCGTCCGGGCGAGCTTTTAGGCTTACAGCTCGACGATGTAACTCCCGATAGAATTATCATACGCAGATCCGTGAACGCTTCAGGACAGATCACAGAGGGCAA
>JAGCGK010000107.1 GCA_017649645.1 Clostridiales bacterium
GCCTTATCCGAAGTGATGGACTTATAGAGCGTACTGCATCTGCAAAGCGCCTCTTCCTGAGCATTTGCGCCCGCCCTGAATCCGCCGCCCGGCTGATGCGCGTTGGCAAAGTTCATGGCAAGCACATTGTCAAATTTTCTAGCTGCCGCATAAGTATCGCTGTTGGTAACTGTGATCTTACACATCGGTCTGTCGGACGGGATGTCAAATTTTATCCCGAGAAGTTCCTCGCCCATAGAAGGAGTTATAACCTCCACGCCCTCATAATCGCCTTCAGGAAACACTATCTCTTTGCCGTTTACTTCATATTTTTCGGCTGAACAGATCCTGATCGTCTCATTTGCTGCTTGAATGTTGTTCATTTGTTCTTTCCCTTTCCATGTTTTCGAAAACACTGAAAATACAGTGTTTGTAACATTGTTACATTACTTATCCCATGTAAATACTCTTCCATTATACCACCTGAAGGCTCGTAATTTTGGCAATTCGCCCTCACGACTTACCTAATGGCGCACATATTTATCCAATCGCACAATCCGGTTGCCGTTGAATAATAAAAGGCACTGAAGTAGAATTACTCACTGTTGAGGTAATGAATATGTCCGATAGTCTGGTTCTTACAAAAGTCAAAGCGATCGAATGGAAGAGAGTTCTTATCAGTTTTCTCGGTGTAACAGGCATGGGATTTTTTGTCTCCATCCTCGTTAACTGCAACCTCGGAACTGACCCGTGCACATTCATGAACAGATCCATCTCATCAAAGATCGGCATGAGCTTTGGTAACTGGCAGCTCATCATCAATATCTTCATGTTCGCGATCGTTCTTATCTTTAACCGTAAGCTCATCGGCTTCGGAACTCTCTTTAATATGGTCCTCGTGGGCTATTACGTTGATCTCTTTAACTGGATCTGGGGTAAGACAATTCCTGCAACAGTCTTTACCGCACCTGTTTCCAGATGGCCGATATTTCTCGTGGCACTTTTATGCTTCATGGTATGCGCATCCATTTACATCAACGCAGATACGGGTGTTGCTCCTTATGACGGTATCCCGATAATCTTAACTGACAAGATAACAGGAAGGTTTCCTAAGGTCCCGAAGACCTTGATCAGGATCTGCTGGGATGCTCTCGCTATCGTTATCGGTGTGATCTTCGGCGGAGTACCGATTATCGGCATCATCCTCATGGCTCTTTTCCTCGGACCTCTTATCACGCTGGTCGGAAAAGTCCTTCATCCGAAGAAGAAATCTTAAGCCTTAACTATCTCCACCAATAGCTCAGCTATCTTATCCATCGACTCTACGCATACATATTCGTATACGCCGTGGAAGTTATGTCCGCCTGCGCAGATATTAGGACACGGCAATCCCTTAAATGACAGCATCGCTCCGTCCGTGCCGCCTCTTATCGGCTCGATTATTGGTTCGATTCCCTTAGCCTTCATCGCATCAAGACATCTGTTGACTATGTGCATGTTATCTGACTCGATCTTCTCGAGCATGTTGTAGTATGAATCGGTAAGCTTCACTTCGATCCTGGAGCCTCCATGAGAAGCCTCGATCTCTTCACAAACTTTCTGAATATACTTTTTCTTCTCTTCGAAAAGTCCCTTGTCATGATCCCTGATTATGTACTTAAGCGTTGTCTCAGATACATCACCCGTCATCGAACAAAGATGGAAGAATCCTTCGTGGTCCCTAGTCGTCTCAGGTCTTTGCGTAGAAGGGATCTTCGAATCTATCTCCATGGCGATCCTTTGTGAGTTGATCATCTTACCGTATGCTTCGCCCGGATGAACGTTACAGCCCTTAATGTTTATCACGCATGATGCCGCGTTGAAGTTCTCATAGGAGATCTCACCTAATACTCCTCCGTCAACCGTATATGCGAAATCAGCACCGAACTTCTCTAAGTCAAAAAACTCCGTTCCCTCACCTATCTCTTCGTCAGGCGTAAACGCGATCATGATGTCGCCGTGCTCGAATCCGAAGTTGGTCATCACGAATTCGGCCATAGCCATTATCTCGGCTACGCCAGATTTGTCGTCTGATCCCAGAAGCGTCGTACCGTCCGTCGTTATCAATGTCTTCCCGACGTACTTTTTAAGTTCAGGAAATACGGAAGGACTTAATATTTTTCCTTCAGAAAGAGTTATATCCTCTCCGTCATAATCGAAAACAAACTGCGGCTTAACATCTTTTCCGGAAGCCTCAGGTGACGTATCCATGTGCGCGATAAATCCGATCTTCGGAACATCGAGATCAGTGTTGGATCTTATCTTCGCATAGATATAGCAATGCTCTTCATCAAAGAAAATATCTTCCTTCGGGATCCCCAGAGACAGAAGGTCGGTTACAAGTATCTTCGCGAGTTCAAATTGGTTTTCCGAACTAGGATGTGTTCCGCTTGTCTCACTTGATGTCGTCTCTACTTTAATGTATCTCAGGAATCTCTCGGTTGTGTTCATCTGCTTACGCTTCTTTCATCTTTTCTTCTGCCCAGGACTTAAGTTCTTCGTCAGGGACTTTCTTGGCAAATCTTAAGCCCTCCAGGACCGTTGCCTTAGGAGCCAACGCTCTCATATTATCAGCTGACTTTCCGATCTTGCTGCTTCCCGATGTGCAGAACGGGATAATTACCTTGCCTTCGAAGTTGTAGCTTTCGAGGAAGGTATCGATGATGGACGGCTGTCTGTACCACCATACCGGGAATCCGACAAAGATATATTTATAGTTATCAATGTTTTCGATCCTGGAAGAGATGGCAGGACGAGAGCTTAAGTCCTTCATTTCAACGGAACTCCTGCTTCTCGGGTTGATCCAGTTAAGATCTGATTTTGTGTAGATTTGTTCAGGAACGATCTCAAAAAGGTCTGCCCCGATAAGACCTGAAAGTCTCTCGGAAAGAGCCTTTGTCACACCGCTTGCGCTGAAGAAAGCAACCAGTTTATCACTCATAATTACTCCTGTTCCCAGAGCATCTTGTAATGCGGGATGCCGTCCATCATGAACTCATCCGATATCACATGAAAGCCCTGTTTCTCATAAAACTTCGTGGCGTATGTCTGTGCCTCCAGATAGATCTTCTCCGCGTTATAGACTTCGCGGGCGACCTTGATGCCTTCCTGCATGATCTTAGCTCCGAGGCCTTTACCGCGGACAGCGGATATTACTCGGCCGAGAGCCGGGTATTCGCTTTCGACTCCCCTGTCAAGTACACGAAGGTAAGATAAGATCTTGCCGTCTTCTTCGAGCCACACGTGGATCGCATCCTGATCTAAGTCGTCGAATTCCCTGTAGGCACAGTTTTGTTCTACTACAAAAACATCGACCCGGAGCTTTGCTATACGGTAAAGCTCATCGGGCGTCAGTTCGTTAAATCTTTTTATCTTTAATTCCATCATGAGACTATTGTACATCAAATACAGTACACATAGTCAGATTTTCTCGGAACAGCTTCTTTTGAAGGCTCAGCTGCATAGCCCAGAGCACAGTGGCCGATTCCTTCATACTCGCCTTCGATGCCGAGTTTCTTGAGAAGATCCTTACCGAAGTCGGACTCGAATTCTTCCTTTGCTCTGTGGATCCAGATACTGGCTACACCGAGGCTCTCAGCTGCGTTCATGAGATTACCCATAACGAGGGAACCGTCATAGACGTATGTGACGACATCTTTTCTCGCAAGGACGATAAGGATAACAGGTGCGCCGTAGAACGGGTCAAAACCTTCTCCCCATCCGCCGATCTTTCTGTTTTCTTCCGAGATCTTATCACGGGTTTCCTTATCTGTTACTGCAATGATTATAGGGCTCTGCTTTCCCATTCCCGTAGCAGCATATGTGCCTGCCTTGATGATAGCGCGAAGGTCTTCATCGTTGACCATATTCGGCATAAAGTTCCTGCAGCTTCTTCTTGTTTCCAATACTTTCAACACTTCGTTCATGGTGTCATTCCTCCTTTGATCGTAATGATTCTGACAATTGGATTTTAGCACGCACGAAGTTCGCGAGTATTCAAGATATCGTGTCTTTATATCGGATTTATCTTTTGATCTTAAGGCTTCTTAAGTAGTCCTTCTGCTCATCCGTTATGCGGTAACTCTCGATAGCTTTTTGTATGGTCTTGTTGTGTGTCCACGTATCAAGTTTTTTCTTCTCGATAAACGGGATTATCTGATCATACTGAAATGCCAGAGCCGTCGCGAAATACCACGCGATCATCATGTTCACGTAGTATTCTTCTGACCTTATCCTCGCTACTTTGTTCGGATAAGCTATCTTGAAATCATCCTTCAGAAAATGCTCCATGAGCATGCCTATCGCAAACCTTATGGTGTAAGTTTTGTCTGATTTAAGCCAACTTTCTATCTCACTTAGAAGTTCCTTTTTATTCTTTCCGAAAACCTTCGGTGACATCTGATCGCATGTTGCCCAGTTGTTGACATAAGGAAGGAAACGGTTAAGTTCCTTCATGCATATTTCGTAGTCTCTCATTCCGGAAAGGATGAAAGCATGAAGCTGGTCTTCTTCAAAAAACTGATGAGGAAGAGAAGTAAGAAAAGTTTCAATGTCTGATCTTTTCGCATATTCCTTCGCGAGTTTTCGAAGAACAGGAGTCCTGACACCGATTATGGAATCAGGCTTGATATTCGGGATGATCGTTACCTGCATGTCGCGGTACTTACTGTCCTGATCTTTAAGGAGTTCTTCGGTTATCTCTGTTATGAGCGCGCCTTTTCGACAAGAAGAAATATAAGGCATGCACCTGTCGTTATGAGTCTTGATCGAAACATCGGAATCGGTGTATTCCAGGAAACCTTCAAGATCGACCCACTTGTAGTCGACCGTCTCCTCTTCCTGAAGCACGACGGAATCCTTGTCGCAGTCGACGATGGTGAGATATGTGTAATACATGCTGCGGCTCGGCTCACGGAAAGTGTGGCTGATGAGATAAAAGTCATCGCTGCGGATGCCCGTCTCCTCAAACAGCTCACGCTTGGCGCAGGTAAGAGGATCTTCACCAGTTAGGGCTGACCCGCCGCAGCTTGATTCCCAGAAACCGGGATAAACATCTTTGCCGGGGTGCCTTTGGGTAAGAAGATAGGTGCCGTCAACGTGCTTTACGAGGATATCACAGACCAGGTGATATCTGCCGTCCGGGATCTTTTTATAGTTACCGAAGTCTCTCTCCCAGGTCTCGCCAGTCTTATTTCCGTCACGGTCATAAAGATCCCACAGTTCCATTTATTATTCCTCACAAATATGATTTTTTGCGGTCGAGATCAGTGATGAGCAAAGGGTTGTCCTTCTTCATCATCTCGATAAGCTTACCGATGTTTGAGATGTCTTCTCTAATTGCTGTAAGCTCGGATTCCGTGATGCCGACGAACTGTACGAAATCGACTCTGCCGTGAACGGTGTCCTTACCCTTGGCGGTAGTGTCATCAACAGTAATAAGTGCAGTGATAAGTGAATCTGATTCGAGCTTCAAAGGCTTGCCGTTTCCCGGAACACAGTTCTCGGCAACATAGAATCTTTTTGACTCATAAGTATATCTGGCAAGATTGGAAAAGACATTGATAGCCCAGATGCAGTCTTCGGGATTTTCTCCTTTGATCTTCATCGTCATCTCGTAGCCCCATCTGCTGTATTCCTCACCATAGGCTTCCTCATCACCGTAAAGTTCGGTCATGCCGTAGGTTACAAGATGCATATATCCGTCCTTGTTAACATATACCGAATAACCGTCGAGATACTGGTTACCTCCGAACATTGCTCTTTTCTGGATATCCGTTGCAAAGTGATACGGTTCCTGTCCCGGATAAAGTCTCGCGAACTCCTCGTCGATGGCATCCCAGCCCGGTGCGAATTCGCTGTCTTCCTTGAGTTTCTGTAAGTATTCTTCTTTTGTCATTTTTGTATCCTCCCTTTAAATCTATGGCATTGATTATATCATATGGCCTCAGTTGAATATGCATGATTCCTTTGGCAAAGTGCCCCTCCAAAAATCCAGTGATAAATCCCTAACCGTAAGGATTCTGTACTGTATTCTCATCTAAAAAAGGCGACCCCGAAGGGCCGCTCATTTTTGTCAGGACCAA
>JAGCGK010000010.1 GCA_017649645.1 Clostridiales bacterium
AACTTGAACTTGATACCGCTCAAAAAGCTCTGCAAAGAACCGACAGGGCATGAGCCAATTGCGCCCGGACATGAGTAACAGTTAAGTCCCGGAACGCATACCGATTTGGAAGTTCCTTCATAGATCTTTCCCGTGAAGAATCCTTTGATATTGGCATTTTGGATCAGGGTAGAAGCGGCCTGGATCCCGAATCTTATCTTCTTTCTATCCAAGGCCGATACACTCCATACAGATCCTTACTGCTTTATGCAGAACTGATTCCGGCTGACGCAGATAAATGCCGACGCCAATAAGTGCCGCCGCACAAACCATAAGCAGTATAGCCGGAAGATATCTTTTCATATGATTACTCTCCGAGATATGGGGTTACAATGTCTTCCCAATCACTGTATGAATGAGAACCGACGATGAGAGTACCGTTATTTTCTGTGTCGATGATATTTCCCTGTCTGTCGACGAGGATCGTAGTCGGAACATATCCTGACTGATATTTATCGAAGTCAGATGTGTATTTTAAGATCGGATATGTCACGCCGTTGTCGGACAATATCGTATCAACATCCTCTTCCATACCTTCTTCGGAATATACGCCGATAACAAGAAGATCCAGATCAGCATAATTGTCGTAGAGTTTCTGGAGATCAGGGATCTCGTTTACACAAGGACCGCACCATGGCTCCCAGAAATTGATCAGTGTAAGATCGTGATCAGCAAAGAGGGAATCATTGAAGGAATTGCCGTCTCTGTCAGTAGTTGAGAAAGATACCTTATCACCTGAAGACTCCTCGGAGTCTTTAACTGTTTCATCGGTATCCTTTTTGTCGTCATTGCCTTTCTCGATGGCTTTTGTGGTTTTGGTGTCTTTCTTAATTGTAGCCTGGCTGCATGATGCGAATGCCAACACCATAGTAAGACACATAATCATAGCTACTAGTTTTTTCATGTTAACTACCTCTCTATCTAAAAATCATGTATCTATCAATATTCCGATAGGGCAGTTATTAACCCCTTATCGTTTGATTATATAACAGATCTTCAGTAATTCATATGAAGGACGACAGGGGAATATGATGTGTTGCAGATATGCTATATTTTCGAAAATTGATTAGCATCTGTTTAAGTAATATTAGCGGCTTTTTCATTAGTCCGGATTTGGTAATCTGTTCTATTATCTTTGCAAGTTATTCCTAATCTGTATAGCTCCTTTTTACTCATCAATATAATGAGATCAAAAATGAGGAGCAAGGATCATGAAGACTAAGTTTAAGATAATAGTTGTTATCATTTATCTGGTTGCACTTATTGCGAACATGATGTTGGTGATCGATTGGGATGATCTGTTTCTGCCTACATCTTTAATGGTTTGCGGATGGGTTGGGTGTGCAGGAGGAGAAGCACCGTACTATGTGTACAGAAAAGGTCTTTCCTACTACATCGGTGAAGAACCGATCTCGAGAGATGAATATAAGTTTATTGTCAGCGGCTTAAGAGAAAGCACAGATGATTCTTCAAACGATTACTGTGGGAAGATCAAGTATCCGTTCATGAGTGAACGAAATGTCTATCTTAAGAGAAACGGTCTGAGAGATAGAGTTAGATTAGTACTTGAACTGCATAAGGAAAATAACTGTTTTGTCAGATCTGTCATGTTGATCATGGAAGAGTTCAATTGTAAGAGCGGTTATTTTTCATACGGTGTTGGAGAAAACAGATGGTATTTTGGATATGGAGAAAGTATTTTGGAAGGACATGATGATAGATACACTAAGATCCACAGGGATTACATGACGGAACTTGCAAATCTACGGCTGTACAGCAACGGACGAACGGAACATATTTATCCCGGTATTAATACTGATCTTATGGAAAGATATATCGAGAAGAATACTGGTTATTCTTCGGAAGAAATCGTAAAACGCATGTATATCAGGGGAAGCTTCCTATTCAAGGAAAGCGATTATCTGAATGATGACATGAAATTATATTACATGCTTCGATATACCGATACTATGTTCAAGGGATCCGATATAGTCTGTTTTGAGACTAAGACTTATAAGGGCCTGACCATAGTCATGTTTTCGATTCCGGGAGAGAAAAAAGAAGGTGTTGTCGAATTCGACACTCATGATCCGATTAAGCGTCAGCTGATCCTCACGTATATCAAACTTGCGATCCTTGCTGACGGCAAAGTGCCTATGATCCAAGGATCATATCTGTCAACACGCATCCTGATGGTCTCGTATGTCCAGAACCTGATACTCGTATGCGGATACCTTTGTTTCTCGAAAAAACGAGTTAAGTTATAATCCATAATTATCTGCTTTAATATTTATTCCGAGAGGGTATTGCAACTGCTAATTATTTTTTGATAATATCCGACTATATCTATCCTCGGGAGGAAACGAAGTATGAGTAATTATGCAAGTGAAGGGTCTAAGTGGCTCAAAGAGTATTCAGCAAGAGTTAACCAGAAGAGAACTAAGAGCAATGGTAACAAGTGGCTGATCCCGGTTATCTTTACTATCATTATTGGTGGTTTGATCGGAGTTATGATCTCTCAAGGTGCTTTGGATGATCCGCAGAAGATGACGGGCGTTAAGATACTTGGCGCAATCGGAGGAGTTATGCTTCTTCTTTCGATTATCTTGATCGCCACAAGCAAGAAAAAGGTTGCTTCGAACAGAACAGCAGTTGATCTCGATGAACTTCTTAAATCTGCGGAGGAAGTTCAAATATTCGATCAGCAGATGGCTCAAAAGCCGATCTTCTCTGTTGATAATCCTCTCGGCAGCAGCATTTTTGCTACAAAGGATTATCTCGGCTACAAGTTCTCTGACATGGGTGATGAGACATATCAGTTCGTCCACTTAAGAGATATCGCATCCATGCATTATCTGGGCGTTAAGGGAACAGGCCTTTCCAGAAGTTATATCTTCGACTTAAGGGACAATAGCGGAAAGGTTCTTATGAACGGTACCCTTGATAACAGAGGCAAGTTGGAAGAGCTTCTTGATGAACTTAAGACATCTCTTGCAGGCGCTGACTTTGTTGAGGAAGCTGAATAATTGATGAATTTGTGATAGGACACCCTTATCTCTCGTGTAGAGATAGGGGTGTTTTGTTGTGTTATAATTTTCGAGAAGGAAAAAATGAAACTGCGACGGAGATCAGACGAGAATGCCTGAAAATACGGCAATGCAACTGACGGTTGACAAAGTTCAAGGTGTAGTTGGTGGCTTTGTAAGGGCGGATTTTGTTAATCTTGAGCCATCAAATCTTGGAGGTGGAGCGAATGACAATTGCTGATAGGATCCAGAGCTTGAGAAAAGCAAAAGGAATGTCTCAGGAAGAATTGGCAGATGCTGCCGGTGTATCTCGTCAGGCTGTTTCAAAATGGGAGAGCGAACAGTCGATACCGGATATCGATAAGATCGTTATCTTAAGCGAGATATTCGATGTAACAACTGATTACATTCTTAAGGGAATAGAGCCGGTAGAGACAAATGACCATAAGACGATGGCAGATGTTATCGATCAGAAGGTACTTACTCAGAAGAACAGCAAGCGTGCGAAGACGATCCTTAAGTGGGTATTGATCGGACTTGGCGCTATCCTGTTGGTCGATGTTATCTCGATGCTCATCTATTTCATAGCAAACGGTTTTCCGACCTGCTAATTCCACATTAAAACTTAAATCCGTTAAAAGCCCGATCTGATCGGGATTATATTAATGCGCTCTAAAAGGAGAAAGAATATGAGCAAGATCATAGATTTTATCAAAAACATAAGTCCGTTAAACAACAGAACTAAGATGCCGAAGATACTTTATATCATCAAGGTTATTCTTCTGTTTTTCTTTTGTAAGCTGTCAGGTGAACTTATTGGTGAGGGTATCATAATGCTGATTCACTTCGCCTGCGGCAAGAATCCGCTCAAGGGTGAGATATTCGGCCCTATAACGATCACGCTGATGACGTATTTCGGCTATTCGGTCATGCTGGTCATAATAATGCTCATCTGGAAGCTTTTCCAGAAGAAGACCCTTGCCGAACTTGGCGTAACAAAGACTTTTGGTCATTATCTTATCGGCATGACAGCAGGAGCCGTATTGGTAGTTATTTCAGCCTTAGCAGTAGTCCTTACCGGATCGATCGACTATGTCGGATTGTTCCCAGATGCCGATATTCCTATGGTAGCTCTTTTCTTCTTTGTATTCATCTTTCAGGGTGCTTTCGAAGAATTCCTTTGCAGGGGAGTCGTTCTGCAGCTTCTCAGGAAGAATACTTCTCTTCCGATCGCCGTTGCCGTGAGTACAGCTTTATTTGTAGCTCCTCATATTCCGAAAATGTTCAGCGACAGATCTTTGATAGTAGTTTTTGCTTTGATTAACACGATACTTGTTTCTCTTATCTTCTCATTCCTGACTGTCCGTTTTAACAGCATCTGGGCGGCCTGCGGCATGCACACTGTCTGGAACTTCATCATCTATAACGTTATGGGTCTGAACCTGAGTGGCAACGACGGAATGACCGTAGCGGTCTTTGACATGCGTTCAGTCGGTTCCAACATCCTCAACGGTGCTGAATACGGTATAGAGGCAAGCGCTGTTACAACAGCAGTCTTGATCTTGGCTTTGGCAGTATGTTTCTATTTTTCTCGAAAACCCGTTACAGGCGCAATAATACCTGCTAAATGACAATTAAGGTGCCGTTGATTATGAACTGGAAGACTTCATCAAAGAATACGGTGATACAAGGAATTGGAAGTAAAGGTCTCCCGTTGTATAACATAAGTAGCAAAATAGCAATTGCTGATTGATGGAATACGTTATCATTAAGATGTAAAGTGACTTTAGAGGTGATGATAATGATCTTTTCAGAAAAACTGCAGCTGATACGTAAGAGCAAAGGTATGACGCAGGAAGAACTGGCTGCAAGACTCGATGTGTCAAGACAGGCTGTCGCCAAGTGGGAATCGGGTCAGGTTTACCCTGATATCAGTAATCTTATTCAGATCAGCAATCTGTTTAACGTAACCATTGATTATCTTGTAAGAGATCAGGAGTGTACGGCTAGCGTCGTTCCGATGGAAGAAACTGATTATAGCGAACTTATTGCATTCAGACTTGAGGCGAATGTTAATACTTATGCTGCCTATATGAACGAGACTGAGTCGACGAGATATGATTCTCACGACTTTACGTACAGCAAAGGTCCTTACACATATCATGATACATATGTCGGAGGAGAGCAGTTCGCAGGTCAGGAAGCTATCTGGCTTAACGGCAAGATTCAGTATGCTATGAACTATCTGGGACGGGTATTGGATCAGCGCTTCAGCGGAGATTTTCTTAAGGAAGCACTTCGTAAGGCTGATATGGAAATGCCGTTCAGGGGACCAGAATATTATCAGTCAGGCGAGTATACTTATAAGTGCAGCGTGACCGGAGACTTCAGTTGGTTTCAGGGATATGAGGAAATATACTGTAATAACGTAAAGGTTTACGAATGCTATTTTCACGGTGGAGTTATGAGATAGTTTCAGAGATGAATGGAGAGTAAAAAATGATAACGTACAAAGAAGTGGACAGTTCCTATTTTGAGATGTATGACACAGTTTCAATGAATGTGGAGATGAACTCGATCTATAAGATCAGCAGGATCGATAACGGACTCGGCGGAATGGTTTTCGAAGAGATTCCATGCGAGCGAGTTATCAAAGATCTGAGTGTTTTCGAGCACGCCACAGATTATGAGAAAATGTTTGATATAACAAACTGGCGGTTTTACATGGCATTTGACGGTGATAAGCCCGTGGGAGCCATGACGATCGCAGGCAGGACCGAAGGCATGAACATGCTCGGAGGAAGGACCGATGCGTGTGTTTTGTGGGACATCAGAGTGTCGGACGAATATAAGCATCAGGGCATCGGCAAAAATCTCCTGAAGATGGGTATCACCAATGCCGGAAACGACGGCTACAGTCAGATGATAATCGAGTGTCAGAGCAATAACGTAACTGCATGTA
>JAGCGK010000108.1 GCA_017649645.1 Clostridiales bacterium
ATACTGTTCCTTCAGGAATATGGAGTGCTTTAGCAATCTCTTTGGTACTCATCTCGTCAAAGTAAAACAGGATGAGTGTCCTACGGATATCTTCAGACAAAGAATTGTTGATGATATCCATGATGATCTTGCGCATCTCGGCAGACTCGATTATAGAGTCAGGCAGGAAATCCTCGGGAACAGTCTCGACTGTGTCAAAGAACTCGTCATCAACGTTATCCGTTTTCGTTCTGGTAATACGATTCAGGGATTTGTTGGCTGCGACCTTTTTAAGCCATGGCAGAGTCTTACTCTTATCCTTAATGCTGTCGTATGAGTTAAACAGAGAGATAAAAGTGTCCTGTACGATGTCCTGTGCATCATCTTCATTTTTCAGAAGAGAAAATGCTGTCCAGTACACCGCGCGATAGGCTTCGTTATAGATCTTTTCCAGTTCTTTGTCGGTCATTTTTTCTGTCTCCTTTTTGTCCGCATCTACTCTATAGACACATGACAAAAGAGATTTCTTGGGTGGTTCGAAAAATTTTTTACTCTTGGATTTTATCATCATTGCCGGAGCGTTGTCTAAACATATGTGGAAACGCGTTGCTGTTGCGAGCTTAGAAAGTGATCCGTAAGGCTTTAAATATCAAGGATATTTTGGTGAATATTGTCATTATATTGATTATAATGTGGGCAATTTCAGAAAGTTTTTTCGAGCAAATGAAACAAAAGGCATACCATTATCTGTCTATGATGAGTATCTAAAACGTATGAGGAGAAAACTATGGAAAAGAAGAAATCAGGAAAAGCCCGCAAGATCGTAAAGAATATCTTCAAGGTATTGGGCATTATTCTCGCGGTCATCGCGGCAGTTATCGTGATCCTGGCTATCAGGAATGTTATCAAGAACAGTAGCGACAGAAAAAAGTGCGAGAACGCATACGGCGAATATTATACGACCGAGAGCGGCGACCGCATAAACTACACTTTCTATGACAGCGATTCGGAGAAGGTCGCAGTCATCCTTCCGGGATACGGATGTGCGTCTGTACACTATGAATTCGATTCTTTCGCGAAGGCGATCAATGATGACTATAAGCTCATCCTCGTTGAGCCTTTGGGCTACGGATTAAGTGATGAGGCATCGACACCGAGAACTGTGGAGAATTACTGCAGCGAGCTTCACGGACTTTTAAGTTCGCTCGGATATGATAAGTACACGCTTATCGCGCACTCCATCGGAGGAATATATTCGCTTTACTACGCGAACGAGTATCCGGACGAGGTCGAGGCATATATCGGTATCGACTCGTCTGCACCTCATCAGCAGGATGCGGATATTTGGATGGCTAAGCCGAAGAATACCGCATTCTTGTATAAGCTCATGAATATCGGTCTTT
Organism: Clostridiales bacterium; assembly: GCA_017649645.1. Taxonomy (GTDB): domain Bacteria; phylum Bacillota; class Clostridia; order Saccharofermentanales; family Saccharofermentanaceae; genus Saccharofermentans. The sequence continues at coordinate 1,383 of JAGCGK010000108.1, forward strand.
CCAAGACGGGAATCTACCGTGTACTGAACGAACTTGGCGGAACTGCTGCTTTTGACACGGTGCCTACTCTGACCGAGGATGAGAAGGAGAAGTTCCTCGCGCTTACCTGCTACACGGCAATGAATAAGACGCAGATGGATGAGATGGCGAATATCGAGGATAACTTTAAAAAGACATACGATCTGAAGTTTCCGGAAAGCGTACCCGTTCTTTACGTTCTCTGCTCGAGCAACACCGAGATGATGCCGGGTTGGGAACAGATCCACAAGGATCTGGTTACAAATCCGAAGAGCAAGGTCATCGTTATCGAAGGCGAGCATTATCTACACTACACGAGCTTTGATGCTTTGATAAACGAGATCGATAACTGGAGTTACGAAGATTGATCAAGGGGCTGTCTGAAAAGACAGCCTTTTTAGTTGTCATGATATAGGGAATCCGTCTATATAATTATTTTGTTGTTTAAATGCAATTATTTTGCTCACGATACTTTGAATATCAAAATTTATTTTTGACGCTAAATGCCGTATGTAAGGCATTTTTGACGCTAATCTATAATCATTCTTAAATATCAGAAATCATTGATTACTATCCTGTTATTTTGTATCATCTACATATGACAAGGAGGTATTCATTATGCTAAAAAAATTTAAGCTACAAGTAACATCCCTGGCCATTGCTTTGACTATGCTCGCGGGAGGAGTAACAGTCATGGCGGATGAGGATAAACCGGAATTTTCTACTATTAATGCCGGAGAAACGTTGATTATCAGCGAGGGAAAATACTTTTCTTTTATTCCTGAGGAAGACGGACTTTATCTTTTTGATTCCAGCGCCATTGAAGATGGACCTGATGAGGGTGATCCTCTTATGGAAATATATTTATCTTCCGATTTAGATGATTCCAGTAGATATACACGTCTGGATGATAATAATGGATCCTGTTTCAGTGATTTGGTTAGATTGAAAGCTGGCAAAGAATACTTTTTGTGGGTTGGCTTTTATAATAGTTCATATATTGGCACATGCTCATATAACTTTACCATTAAAAGTTATGCAGGTTATGGTTTTACCGACAAGGAAACCTTTGATTTCATGCTTGTAGATCCTAATAGCAAGCTCTCAATTAATTTCCCTCAATATAAGGTTCCAGATGATGAATTATTTAGTGATGTAAAAGAATATGCATTTTCTTTTCCTGCTAAATCGAAGCTTAGTGATTCTGTGATATCATTTGATGATGGTGCTGCTGAGAATACATGGGTCGGTATAGGTTTGGAGGGGCTTTATGATGCAAAAATGATCAATATTTTTGTCATGGAAGATGAACCGGAAGTTTTGGAATCCGGAAAGACAATAAGCATCAATAACACTTTTGAATATACAGAGTTTGATGAAGAAAAAATAGTTGAAGGCGATGATGACGAGGAAATGCCTGTATTCGAGCCTGGCTCATGGTATACGGGAGAACTACAGGGTTTATATTCATTCACTCCTGAGAAGAACGGAACAGCTAAGATCAGCATTACAAATATGAAATCTGGACTTCCGATGATCGCCCTTTTCGACCAGGATTACAACCTGATCAAAAAAGAGGTCGGATGTGATATAGGTGATTTGTATAAGTATCTTGGATATGAGGAAGGCATGGTAGAGGGTAATATTCCGCAATCATTGGATACAGACGGCGAAGAAGAGGAAGATGTTGAGGTCGAACCTGAGGATACCAAAGAGGATGTAAAGCCTGTATCTTACGAGGATATCTGTATCGAGGCAACACTTGAAGGCGGAAAGACATACTATGTTGCAATCCCGTTCTATATGGTTGAAGTTGTAAAACTTGACACAGTTCTTGATCTGACTCTTGATTTCGAAGAAGAGAAGGAAGAAGAAAAGAACGACGACGATAATAACAACAACAATAACAACAATGACAACAACAATAACGGCAACGGCGGCGAGGTCGACAAGGATGAGAAAAATGTAGAGGCTTTTGTTAAGAGACTTTACGAGGAAGTATTCGGCCGTGACGCTGATGAGGGCGGATTGAAGTACTGGGTAGACAGGATCAATAACGGCGCTACAGGTGCAGATGTTGTTAAGGAATTCCTGGCAAGCCCTGAGTTTGACGGAAAGAAGCTTAATGATGAGGATTTCGTTATCAAGCTTTACAGCATTTTCTTCGGACGTGTTCCTGGCAAGGACGAGATCAAGTTCTGGGTAGATTCTCTGAAGACTGATTCCAGAGATACGGTTGTCAACAACTTCATCAATACGACAGAGTGGGATGAGTTCTGCAAGTCGTACGGAGTCAAGTCCGGTGCGAGATTCCCGATCAATGATCCGTCGAATATACTGGATTTCGCGAGAAGACTTTACACATGCTGTCTCGAGAGAGAGCCTGATGAGGGTGGACTTAAATTCTGGAATGATGCACTTGTTAATCACAAGATGACAGGTACACAGGTTGCTAAGGAATTCTTCTGGTCTTCTGAATTCCTGTCATTCAAGACAAGCGATGAAGAGTTCATCACAAGACTTTACAGAACGATGATGGGTCGTGAGCCTGAACCGGAAGGATTTGCATTCTGGATGAACGATATCAAGGTTGAATCACGTGAGGAAGTATTCATGGGATTCGCCAAATCAGTTGAGTTCCAGGGCGTCTGCGAGAAGTGCGGAATCTCCTGGATGTGATCATAAATTCAGATAAACGATTACGCGGGGAGCCTTAACGGCTCCCCCTTTTTTGGACTTTTTTAGAGGGTAAAGCAGATTTGGACCAAATAAAGTGGGACCATTTGGCGCCGGGAACGTGATCAGGTCCAACAAAACAGGTGAACAGACAGATTTTTGAGGCGAGATGACCTCTAAGTTGGACCTGATCGGGTGTTTTTGATGATATGGACCAAGAAAAGTTGGACCAAACGAAGGGAGCGGAGACATTTGGTCCAAGAATGCCGCGAAGTTGTTATAGTTAAGCCGTTATTATATAATCTCGGTGTAAGTTCGCCGCCTTTTTCGAGCGGCAGGAAAAAGAGGTTAGTATGAAAGCTGATTTGGATGAGAGGACGGAGTTTATCCGTAACGGTTCTCTTCACGCGGATTCGCTCGATGTCAGTGATGACGGTCTGTTGCAGTACTTTGATCTTTACTGCGACCTTCATAAGGCGAAGACCATGCTGGGCGATATGGATTATTCCATGGAGAAGTCGCTGGACCCTGAGAAGAAGCGCGTGGTGGACGTTAACCGCATCCTGCCGTATGATGATGCGGATTTTGTGAAGCTTTCGTACCTGGCGCTTTTCGGCAGGAAGGCTCTCGTTCGCGAAGTCGAAGAGACCTTGTATCTTTATCGAAAAGGAGAGCGCAGTAAGCTCGACATACTCCTTACAATGGCAGCATCCGATGAGGGCAGATACAAGAACGTGTCGCTCACGGGCATCGACAGCATCGGCGTGGACGAGCTCCTGAAGTTCGAGGACCGCGAATTCATCCGCGTGGCGTATGCGCTGATATTTGCCAGAAGATCCGACATCGAAGGCGAGGAGCAGTACCTGAGAGTCCTAAGGGAGAAGGGTTCCACGAAGGCCCAGATCTTGAAGATGCTCAGAAATTCCGAAGAGGCGGATAAGATCGGCGTTACGATCACGGGGCTCGATGAGGCAGCCGCGGTGGTTCCGAAGGAAAAGAAGATCTACACGCTGCCGGTGATCGGCAAGATCGCGAGACTTCTCCGCGGTGTAAAAAATCTCAACGAAGATGTAAGAACGCTTAAGGCAAGCGACGTAAATATCTATGACAAGCTCAACACCAGGATCGCGACGACAGACGATACCGTCAGGGAGCTGAAGTTCAACGACGAGCTCAAGCAGGAGAATATCCGCAACACGGACGCGAAGGTCTATCAGCTTCAGAAGGAAGTAGACGAGCTCAAAAAGCAGATCGAGATCCTTACGAAGGAAAGCAGGTGATCCTTTGAACATAGAAAGGATCGCTTCCTCTAAGCCCGTGAACGACATCATGTCGGACCTCATCGAATCGAAGGCCTTAAGTATCCTCGTTGACGAGAACATATCATCCGACAACCTGACCGGTATCCTCAAGGCCCTCTACATCTACATCTGCAGGGCCGATTACGAGATCATGCTCTACATGGTAAAGGACGGCAGCGAATCGGAGGTCCTTAAGACCGCCGCTGAGATGAGCCTCATGAGCAGCATCAAGTATATCGACGGCGACGATGATCAGATTATGCTGTCATATCTTCTGGCCTGCGACATGATGATAACCGATAACGAATCTTCCGATCTTTTGGAGCTTTCTCGAAGATTCTATCTTCCGAGGATCGCCATAAAGAATGGCGGAAGCCTTAAGTTCGAGGACGGCATCCTGAAACTTGATGCCGATCCCGTTGATATCTGTTCCGCTTTTAAGCTCGTGAAGGACAAAGCTCACCGAGACGAATTAAGCGGACACAGAAGACTGGTGTGAAAGGGGTAAAAAGATGAGGATCGCAATCGCTACAGTTCAGGTACCTTTCACCACAGGCGGCGCAGAGATACTTACGGGAATGCTCAAGGACGAGCTCATCAAGCGCGGGCATAAGGCGGAGATCGTAAGCATCCCGTTCAAGTGGTATCCGTGGCAGTCGCTCGTTCAGTGCATGAACATGGGCCGTCAGATAGATCTAACCGAAGCAAGCGGCGAGAAGATCGACAAGGTCATCGCCATGAAGTTTCCTGCTTACTACTTAAAGCACGACAACAAAGTCCTCTGGCTCATGCATCAGCACCGCCAGGCCTACGATATGTGGGATACCGATTATAGCGACATCCGTAAGTGGGAAAATGGCGAGGAGATTAGAGACTTTATCCGCGACTGCGACAGAAAATATATAGGTGAATGCGAGGGAAGGTTCACTATCTCCGGCAATACAACGGGAAGGCTCAAGCACTTCCTCGGTATCGATTCGGAAGTCTTGTATCATCCTCCGAAGGATCATGAGAAACTTCACGCTGACGAATACGGCGACTTTATCTTCTATCCGAGCAGGATCACGCAGATAAAGAGACAAAGACTCCTGGTCGAAGCAGCACGCTACACGAAGACCGGTGTTAAGGTCGTGATCGCAGGCGGCGGAAGCGAAGAAGAGATCTCTTATCTTAAGGAGAAGATCGCCGAGTATAAGCTGGAAGAGAAGGTAAGGCTCGCGGGATTTATCTCAGATGAGGAGAAGATCGATATGTACGCCAAGTGCCTCGGCGTTTATTTTGGCGCTTATGATGAGGACTACGGATATATAACTCTCGAAGCATTTTTCTCCGAGAAGCCTGTTATCGTCCATAAGGACGTGGGCGGTCCGCTGGAGTTCGTAAGGGACGGCGAGAACGGATTTGTGATCGATGCGGATCCGAAGGTGATCGCGGAGAAGATGGACAGACTTTTCGAGCAGAAAGAAGAAGCAAAGAAACTCGGTACATGCGGCAAGCAGACCCTGCTTAACATGAACATGGACTGGGATTACGTGATCAAGAGACTGTTGGAATGAGGAGACTTAAGTGACTAAACCTACTTTACTATACGGCAGCCCGTTCGCTCCGAAGATGAGCGGAATTTCCGATTATTCGGTGATCCTCGTTAATGCGCTTTCTGAGTTCTTTGACGTGACGCTCTATACCGATAACTATGAGATCGAGGCTCCCGACGTTAAGGGCTTTAAGGTCCTGAAGCACGGCGTGGACGAGATCGACTTCGATTCTTTTGATTATCGTCTGTATAACATGGGCAACAACGCCGAGTACCATATCTATATTTATGATGCGGCTATTGAGCACCCGGGGGCTCTTATCATGCACGACCTTTCCATCTGCGACTTTATGCAGGGATATATCAAGGCCAAGGGTTATCCGTATTATTCGTACATCTATGAGAACTTCGGCCTGGAGGCTTTTACGATCCTTAAGGAAGCGAAGATCGACAAGACCTTCGGTAAGGGGATCGTGTCGAAGCTCATGCTCAACGACGGGCTCCTTAAGTCCGGCAACAAGATAATCGTTCACTCGGATTATTCAAGGAACAAGATCCTGGAGACGGGACTTGTGAGCGAAGATAAGATCAAGAAGATCAAGATGATCGAGCAGATAAAGACAGGGGAGGAGTTCATCCCGAAGGCGGATCTTATGGCTAAGTTCAAGATCCCCGAAGATGCGGTGATCATCTGCGCTTTCGGATTCGCGAGCGACTTCAAGTTCAATGTGGAGACTGCCCGTGCGGTCAAGGAACTTAACAGGGAACTTGATAAGAAGCTGTGCTACGTCATGGTCGGATCGGGTAATTACGCTGACCAGGAGATCAAGGAAGGCGAAGTCATCAAGACGGGATTTACCACTATCGAGGAGTTTAACAGCTTCGTTAACTGCGCCGATATCATCGTTAACTTAAGATATCCGCCGCTAGGGGAGACTTCAGGCTCCATGCTAAGGATCCTGCAGTTAGGTAAGCCTTGTATCACAAATAACGGCGGCTGGTTTTCCGAGATCCCTGACGACACGGTTATCAAGATCTCGGTCGATAATGTCGAGCAGGAACTTAGATCGACTCTTAAGATGCTCGTAACTGATCCCGAGAAGGCGAAGGATGTGGGCGATAACGCTGCGGCATATATAAAGAAGGACCACGGGAAAAGTCTCATAGCCAAGGAGTTTTACGATTATCTCACGAGATGATTTGATATAATGAGCGTAATGAATAAAAGTGATATCGACATCGTCATATACTGGGTCGACGGATCCGACGAGAAGTGGCTTTCGAAGAAGGCTTCGTATTCGCCTGCTTCGAATACCGACATGGCTCCCGAGAGATACAGGGACACCGAGACGCTGAAGTACGTGTTCCGCGGCATAAGTAAGTTCATGCCATGGGTAAGGAACATCTTCTTCGTAACTGACGGACAGATCCCGGACTGGCTTAATACTGAAGCAGAAGGCCTTAGGATCGTCGATCACAAGGACTACATCCCGTCAGAATATCTGCCGGTATTCAGTTCCCATCCTATCGAACTTAACTTCCACAGGATCAAGGACTTAGGCGAGAAGTTCATCGTGTTTAACGACGACTTCCTGGTTACTGCGCCTGTCTCTGAGACGGATTTCTTCGTTGACGGCAAGCCGCGCGATATCTTCATGGAATATCCTGTCATGTGCGGCGGCAAGACCCCGGTCTTCTCCGCTATATTGACGAACACATATAATCTCATCGGCCGGCACTTTGACCGCAAGGAATATAAGAGGAGGCTCAAAGGTAAGATATTGTCGCTTAAGTACGGCAAGTATTTTTTCTACAACCTGATGATGTACGTCCTGCCGTTTCCTAAGTTCTTCGGACTTTTGACGCCGCACTTCGCGCGTCCGTATCTTAAGTCGTCTTTTGACGAAGTCTGGGCAAAGGAAGGAGACGCTCTCGACAAGGTCTGCCATAACAGGTTCAGATCCAACGAGGATATCAACATCTACGCTATGAGGATGTGGACCCTCATGAAGGGCAACTTCGTTCCGGGCAACATCCATAAGGACGGCAAGGCATATCTCCTGACGAGTATCGAAGATACGAAGGCTGCCGCATCCGAGATCAAGAACAGCAGGCGTAAGCTCATCTGCATCAACGACAACCTGGAAGAAAAGGATTTCGACGAAGCCAAGAAGATATTCCTTGGCGCTCTGGAAGAGATCTTACCTGAGATGTGTGTTTTCGAAAAAGGTGAGAGATAATGAGTGAACCCAAAGTCTCGATAATCATAGCTGTCTACAATACCGAGAAGTACCTCAGGGACTGCATCGAATCGGTACTGTCGCAGGACTACGAAAACATCGAGCTGTTCCTGGTGGACGACGGCAGCACCGACGGATCTCCTGCCATCATGGATTCGTATGTGGAGAAATTCCCGTCCAAGGTCGTTAAGCTCACCAAGGAAAACGGCGGTCAGGCATCCGCGAGAAATCTCGCACTGGACAAGATCTCCGGCGAATATCTGACATTCATGGATTCCGACGACTATATCGCCAAGGACTACATAAGGACCCTCATCACCGAGGCGACGGCTCACGATGCAGACATGGTCGCATCGGGCCAGTTCAAGGTGGGCGAGGACGGTCACATAATAGACACCATCCACTACAAGGTTACCGACGGCAAGTCCCTTCAAAGGCGCCTCAATATCGCGGGCAAGCTCTATAGGACTGAATACGTTCGCAGGTTCAACATCAAGTTTCCGGAAGGTAAGCTCTACGAGGATAATTCCTTCAACTTCCTGGCGTTCTTCCTAAGCCCGAAGATCAGGATCCTTCCTTACGAAGGCTACAATCAGGTGGTACACGAGGGCAGCACCACGGCTAAGCTGATCGACCACAATAAGCTTCCGTTCGACAACTGGAGCTACTGCATAAGGACAGTCAAGGACAAGGCCGTTCCGGGCGTTGACATGGACCTTTTCGACATGACGGTCCTAAGCTTTTTCACGTACTTTCTCATCATCCGCAACAGGAAAAGGGAGTACCTTCCGAATGAAGACCGCCGGAACTCCATGGACAATGCCTATGCCATCTCTGACATGTTCGAAAACATGACCAACGAGTTTTTCGGAGATTTCAGAAAGAACAGATACAGGAGTCTTTTCTCGGGACTTCCTCTGAAGCAGACCCTGGGCGTCCGCGTTTTTTATTCGTATGCATCGAAGAAAAAACTTCGAAAACTTGTTAAAATGTTGTATCGATTCTAATTGAGGTCCTGCCATGAGATACTATGTCACAGAAAGAGAATTTGACGAATACGACAGCGTCACCGCCCGCGCCAAGGCAAGGGACGATGCTGAGTCGATCGTGAAGGAACTCGGCTACATGCCGATCGTCATCGACGTGCCCGACAGGTCTTCCTATGGCAAGCTCCGTAAGATCTGGTGGCAGTTTAAGATCGTTCCTGTCTGGATCAGGAACCTCAAGCAGGTCACAAAGGGCGACGAGCTCTTTTTGCAGTTTCCTTTCAGGGAGCATTCCGTTTTCCTTCCCCTTGTTCTTCGAAAAGCAAGGAAGAGGGGCGCGAAGATCGTCATGCTCGTTCATGACCTGGAACTTTTCAGAGCTCTCAAGGACAGCCGCAGATCCTTTTTCGATAAGGTAAAGAGTTTCTTTGACGCGAAGAGCCTTAAGTACGCGAGCAAGGTCATCCTTCATAACGGGAAGATGATCAAGGCTGCCAAGGAGAAGGGCTTAAGCGAGCTTCGCCTTATAGACCTTCAGATATTCGATTATCTTACGGACGCGCCGATCTCAGGTAAGCGCGGCCTTAACGAGCCTTTGATCATTGCAGGTAACCTCATGCGAAGTAAGTCCGGTTACCTTTACGAACTTCCTAATGACCTTAAGGTCAATCTCTACGGCCCGGGCTACGAAGGCGAGAAGAAGGATAACATCAACATCATGGGCGCTTTCCCTCCTGAAGAACTTCCGGGTAAGCTCGAAGGCAGCTTCGGGATCGTCTGGGACGGGCCGACCGCATCTACATGCGACGGCGTTTTCGGAAAATATCTTACGATCAATAATCCGCACAAGACTTCACTTTATCTCGCGTCAGGCCTTCCTGTCATCATCTGGAAGGAAGCGGCCCTCGCGGATTTTATCGTTAATAACGGTCTTGGCATCGCTGTTGACAGCTTAAGCGAGATCTCTTATAAGATCAGATCACTGAGCGAAGAAGACTACAACAAAATGGTCGCCAATACTAAGATCATTAGTGGCAAATTACGAACAGGTTTCTTTCTTAAAAAAGCACTCAAAGAGTAAATTATTTATGCTATAATCCTTTCTGTTTATGAGTGAGAGTATTAGACAGAAACGAAGAAGTATATTTAAAGTTAACTTATTGGGGATAGGCAGCGGACTTTTGATATTCTTTACGCTGTGCGCGTTCGTGACCGCAATTGCGCTTATCCTTCTGTTTTTGTTCCACGGTTTTTCCAACACCATTATCGATTACGGCAGGATCATTGCGGGCATCGCTCTTTTCGAGAACCCGTTCCTTTGGGCGGGCATACTTCTCATCTACATGTCATCCGCTTATCTTGATTTCAATTCCAAGGTCATCGGCGTGATCTTCTGCCTGGTACCTATAGTTCATTTTGCGGTCCTGGTCCTGATCCTCAAGGTCAGCATCCGCGAGTACAGAAACGAGAAGATGAGACTTGCTCTTCAGGAAACAGGCGCCGAGACCGATGTCTGCGACACCAGGTATCCGATCCTTCTGATCCACGGCATCTTCTTCAGGGACTCCCAGGCATTGAGCTACTGGGGCCGTATTCCTTATTATCTCGAAAAAAACGGCGCAAAGATCTTCTACGGCGACCACGAATCCTGTGAGAACGTCGAAAAGAGCGCAGAGGATATCGCAGCAAGGATCAAGGAGATCGTTGAGACCACAGGCTGTGAGAAAGTAAACATCATCGCTCATTCCAAGGGCGGCCTCGACGTTAAGTACGCCGTTGCGAAGATGGGCATCGAGAAGCACGTTGCTTCCATAACCACCATCAGCACACCGCACTACGGCTGTGAATATGCAGACTATTTCCTCGGACTTATCCCGAGCAAGGCTAAGCCTGTTCTCTCATACATCGCCAATTCCATCTTCAAAAGACTCGGCGACCGTAACCCTGACGTTCTTTCCGCAGTTGAGGAACTGACTGTCGAGAGATGTCTCGAGCTTAACCGCGAGACTTCCGACTTCGATTTCAAGGCCAACGGCATCTATACACAGAGCTTCGGATCAGGCTTAAGATACGGCAGGAGCGGCATTCTTCCTTTAGATCTCTTCTACAGGGTAGTCGACAGATTCGACGGCCCGAACGACGGTCTTGTCGGACTTGCTTCATTCCGCTGGGGCGAGAACTATACGCTTCTTGATAACGGCAGGAGAAGGGGAATCTCCCACGGCGATATGATCGACATCACCAGAGACAAGGTCCCGGGATTTGATGTTTGCTCATTTTATATCGATCTTGCAAGCAATCTTCGCTGCAGAGGTCTTTAAACTTTACTCCTATATGTGTAAAATACTACAAGATGAACAGTTTGATGGGAGAAGTGTTTCTTGATAGGATATTATGACTACACAGTTTGGCTGACATATTGCTCACTGATTTCGGCAGGAATCGGTATCTTCAGTTCGTTGAGCGGTGGCGGCCACCCGTATATCGGTATGTTCTTCCTTCTTTTATCCGGACTTTGTGATGCTTTCGACGGTAAGGTCGCGAGGACCAAGAAGGACAGGACCGAGATGCAGATCGATTTCGGTATCCAGATCGATTCTCTTGCCGACCTCGTAGCCTTCGGAGTTCTTCCTGCGAGCATCGGTGTCAGCATGCTCCGCATTTTCGATAAGACATGGGGATTTCATCCGAGAACAGGTTCCACGCTTCTTGTTCATCTTGCTCTTTATACCGTTTTGGTATTCTACGTTCTTGCAGCACTTATAAGACTTGCATACTTTAACGTTCTCGAAGCTCAGAGGAGAAAAGAAGGCGGTACCGGCGCCAACAAGGAATACAGAGGTCTTCCTGTTACGTCCGCTGCTCTTTTGTTCCCGACTGTACTTCTTATCCAGTATGCAACTTCTATCGATATCACTTTTACATACTTTGCAACGATACTTGTTACGGGCGTTCTTTTCATTACTCCGTTCAAGCTTAAGAAACCGGGCACCAGAGATATCCTCATAATGGTCGGTATCGGAGCACTTGAACTTGCAGCCCTCATCGTCATGAAGATCATTGCCAGAAGGTAAGGAGTCCGACATTGCCCCAGCCACCGATCAAGATCCAGCCCGACAGTAAGAGTTTGCGATTCCTTTACAAGAACCCCGTAGGAAGAGTATTCCTTAAGCTCTTGTGCGCTCCGTGGCTTTCCAAGCTCTGCGGCGCTTATCTATCTTCGTCTCTTTCGAGACCTCTGATCAATTCCTTTGTTCGAAAAAACGGTATCGACATGTCCCAGTATGAGGACCGCGAATACCACGACTTCAATGATTTCTTTACCCGTAAGATCAATCCCGAGCTCCGTCCCGTTGACATGGATCCTGATGCTTTTATCGCACCGTGCGACGGCCTTCTTACGGTATTCCCGATCGACAGGGACACTGTGCTTCCCGTAAAGCAGAGTAACTACAAGATCGCCGATCTTCTTGATTCTCC
>JAGCGK010000109.1 GCA_017649645.1 Clostridiales bacterium
TATCCGATAGGAGAATCAATGGCTCTTCCTGATAAGGACATCAGAGCACCGCTGTTCTTGTATTTGGAAGAAAAGTACTGGATGGTCAGGTTCATTGAAGAAAAGACGATAGGCAAGTCGCGGGCAGACATTATGCTCGTGACTGTTGACGCCCTGATCGGAATCGAGATCAAGAGTGACGCCGACACCTACACCCGCCTTAAGAGTCAAGTCCGTAACTACAACAAGTTCTTCGATTATAACTACGTGGTCGTAGGCAAGAGCCACGCCAAGCACATCGAGGAGCACGTCCCGGACTTCTGGGGTATCGTATCCTGCTATGAGGGCGAGGACGACCTTGTTTTCGAACTGGTCCGAATGCCGCAGCCTAATCCCAAGGTCAAGCCGGACAACAAACTCTCCATCCTCTGGCGCCGCGAACTGAACACCATCAGTCAGCAGTGTCTCAAGTACAAGTACACACATTTGAGCAAGATGGCTCTTCGTAAGAAAATTCTCGAAAACATCGACAAAGACCAACTGGATCTGCTCATCTCCAGAGAGTTATTCAACCGCGATTACACAACAATTTAATAATATGAGCATATGAGACGTTTTTGGGACATTGGTTAAGATATCCTTTGAGAGTAAATGTTTGTCTGAAGAACTTTATTAGGGTGAATAATTATGGAATTGGATATTAACAAGACATGTTGCTTCACGGGACATAAGCCCGAGAAGATCAAAGAAGATATTGATGTAATAAAATCTAACCTGAGGAAGGAGATCATGAAAGCTATTGATCTCGGCTATGATACGTTCATATCAGGAATGGCTGATGGAGTTGATGTTTGGGCTGCAGAGACAGTTTTAGATATTAAGAAAGAGAAAGACGACATTAAACTGATATGTGCAGTTGCATACAACGGAACGGAGAAAAATCGAACACCGGAGAAACAGGAGAAGTTCCATGACATCCTTAGAAGAGCTGACGGAACTGAATATATGAATCGTAAGTATGCTCCATGGGTGTTTTTCGCCAGAGATGAATGGATGATCGATCGTGCCTCATATGTTATTGCCGTATTTAACGGCACGAGGGGCGGAACAGAGCATACTCTTAAATATGCAGCTGAGAAAGAGAGAAAGATAGTATACGTGAATATGAAAGAGATCGAATCTTAACTTCCCATCAAGAGCCATTAACAATACTTTAGCCATAATACCAGGGGTTATCTCGGAAACGGGGACCCCTATTGTTGTTGCAGTGATTTTGATTGAGTGATTAAATGTTTATGGCAAATACTATATGTAAGGGGAAGCGTATATGAGGTATATAGAGGGAAGATTCGACCAGTTTGAGAGTCTGGATAAGAACATCACCGGAATGGAAAAGTACGAGATCATCGAGGAGTACCGTTCTAGGCAGATGGAGATGGCGAGTGCCGGATTAGGTCAGATCAAGGAGTACTTCACTAACAAGGGCGAAGTTGATCAGCAGCTTCCGTACAAGACAGAAACGGATCAGATCCCTGAAGGAAAGAGCAAGAAGGCCGGCTGGGGGATCCTGATATTTGTGATCTTATTGTTCATCGCGGTTATTGTTGCAGCTGCTATGGGAAATGTCGTAATCGCTTTAGGAATTTTCTTCGGAGGATTTATCGTTCTTGCGCTATATGCGGCGATCACGGGTAATGCCAGATCTTCGTCTTATTATGAGGGTCAGACTTCTACCGGCACCAGGAAGACCGCGCTCTGGCTGGCTGCTTTCGGAGTTGCAGTTGTAGTTCCTCTTTTCTTTATTCCTAAGTTCGGAACAAAGGGATCCATGATCCTTATGGGTGCGAGCCTGTTTGGAATGGTCGCTGTATATATGATCGTCGGTCTTATAGATTTTCTGACACTCAAGGTTCGTAAGTATACCGAGAAGGTTTCGGCGAACTGTGTCGGCTACGTAAGGACCGTGAAGAGCAACGGATCAAATAGTTCACATGGAGGTTCGGTACAGTATTATCTGACCACATCACCCCTTTTCGAATATTATTATGAGGGACAGATGTACAGGGGACTTTATGACCGCCCGTTAGATGACAGGAACGGAGATGTCGAACTGGGCTCCACGACTATCCTGATCGATCCGAAGCATCCGGAGGATATCTATCACGGAAGTGTTGTTGCTCCGCTTAAGGGTGTCGGCATTGGTATTCTCTGTGCGGTAATTGCAGCGTTTCTTTTCTATAACTTCTTTACAACTGATTATGCGGAACAGGCTAAGAAAGAGATAAGTATATTTAAGATCATGTCCGTTATGAAAGATCCTGAATCCTTTGATCCTGAAGATTTCGGTCTTGGGGATCTTTCGAATATCCCGAGTGAGCTTACTGATGAATTGATCGAAGAGCACTATGGAACGGATACCTGGTATGTTGAAGAAGCAAAGGTCGACTATGTTAACGGGGATAATGACGGAAATTATACGGTCTATCTGTTAGACGAGGCTTTCCCTGCGCTTAACCAGCACTATGAAGCGGGTCCGAAGGAACTGATATTCTACCGTGTCGAAGAATATGAGGAGAATGGTGAGACCAAGATCAGGAAGGATCCTTTCCTGTGGCTCAATGCAGATAATTACAGTTATATCGGCGAGCACGGAGCATATGAGAAATGACCCGATAATCTTAAATAAGTCTTTAACTTTTGTTAGCGCTATGTTTATACTACCCCTGTAAGATGAAACCATAAAAATCTTACGGGGGTTTAAAAATATGAAAGAGAATACATTCATCATCACTAAGGAGTTCAAAGCAGAGGAACTTAACATCAAGGGTTATGACATCAGCAATATCAGCAAGGCAAGAGCCCTTAACGAGAATTTCAAGGCATCCTGCAAGTTCGATTTTGACGCACAGCATCTTGCAGACGTTATCGGAAACAAGGGTAAAGTCTATACCTACAGGACCAAAGGCGGAATCGTTGCTCTTTATGTAGTATCCCGCGATGGCAACACATATACATGTAATGAGACATATCACGCTTCTGATCTTTCAGAAGACATTATCGAGAAGATGGATAAGCAGGTAGCTTTCCTCGTTGCTCAGGCAGCTTCAGTATCCAAAGACGGAAAAGCTATCTTCAAGGGCGTTGATCTTCCTAAGCTCTCATCCAAGACCGGTAAGTATAACTGGCTGATGGGTCTTGCTATGTGCCTTTCATTCGGCACTATGTTCTGTGTTGCGATGAAGACTCCGGCCGGTATCGGAGTAGGTATCGCAATGGGTATTGCCATGGGATTGTGCTTCACAGAGTCCTTCTACTTTTATGAGGGTGCAGTTACACAGGATGTAAAGACCAACGAAGTTTCTGAGGAAGCCTAAAGCACACTTTCGTGCATCTTACCGTCCCTTAATGCATCTTACCGCCGGATCAATTGTAAATCGTTGAGCCATTAAATATACTCAGCCCAACAACACCGAAGGGCAGGTATCTTTAATGGCTTTTGTATTTATTCTTCTTATAGTCCTCTTAGCAGTCGAGGCAGGTTTTCTCACTCTTTCTTTTCGAAAACTCTCTCCAGCCAAAAACTCCTGGACAATAACCCGTCTCATAGTAAACTTCTCACAGCTTTTGATCTACATCATCATGTTGCTTCTTCCGTCTATCGACACATCCTTCAGGTTCAAGGGCCTCATCATAACTCTCATCTTAAGGATCATCGTTTCAGTTGTCTTCGCTCTCGTTTACCGCAAGAAGACGAACCCGAAGAAGACCTCAGCCAAGATCTTCAGCCTGATCATCAGCTTCATCCTCATCCCATCCTCCATGATCCCGGCATTTATCTTCAGCGATTATGCAGGAAGACCAACCACTGGACCATACACAGTTAACCATTGTAACGCTATCCTCATTGATAAGAGCAGACTTGAGACTTTTGAGAACGACGGCTCTTACAGGGAAGTCCCTATCTATTTTTTCTATCCTGCAGAAGCAAAGGAAGGCGAGAAGTTCCCGTTAGTAGTATTTGACCACGGTGCTTTCGGCTACTACGAGAGCAATGCCTCATCTTACTTGGAACTTGCCAGCAACGGCTATGTAGTCGTTAGCCTCGAGCACCCTTATCACTCGTTCTTTACTCATGACACCGACGGCAAGCTCATCACCGTCAGCCCTGACTTTATGAACAGTGTCATGAACACCCAGGACGTTTCGGAAGAAGAGATATACAAGATCTCACGCGAATGGATGAACATCCGCGTGGCAGACATGAACTTCGCATTGGATACTATAATCGGTGCAGCAAATAACAAAACGACTGATAACTTCTGGTTTTCAGATGACGATTCTGAGAACTTAGTCATGACAGCTCTTTCGCACATTGATACAGACAAGATCGGTCTCATGGGTCACTCCATGGGTGGTGCCACATCTGTTGAAGTCGGAAAACAAAGAGATGATATCGATGCGGTCATCGACATAGACGGCACCATGCTCGGAAGTATTATCGGAGCTGAAGGCAATAAATATATCCTGGAAGATGTAACTTATGATATTCCTCTCTTTGAGATAGAGAACGAGAATGCTCATAAGGAGGCTATTCAGGCCATAGAAGAGGACTATCCTTATCCGAATAACATGATCAAGGAATCCGCAACAATCTACTACGGAACATGGTTCACGGGTGCGCTTCATATGGATTATACGGATCTTCCGCTCTTTTCTCCGTTCCTTGCCAAGATGCTTGGTTCGGGTGATGTTGATAACGAATATATTATTGATACACTTAATTCGCTTGAAGTAGATTTTTATGATTGCTATCTTAAAGGTATAGGACAGTTCTCTGTCGAAGATCATTATCAGGGAGTTAAATAATGGAGATCAGGGTCAAGAAGATCGATGGCGAGATCCGGGAATATGTAGAGATCGGATGCCGCGAGGAGGGAAGCAAAGTCAGGGCTATCGTCCGCTTTGTCAAAGGCCTCGACGGCAGTGTCTCCGGGTCCAAGGGCGACAAGATATACGAGATCCCCATAGTCGATATCTTCTATATCGAATCCGTCGACAACAAGACCTTCATCTATTCTTCTAAGGACAATTACGAGACAAGCCTTAAGCTCTATGAGTTTGAGGATCTCCTCAAAGAGAAAAGTTTCCTTCGTATCTCCAAATCCGTGATCCTCAACGTCATGAAGGTCGACTCCATAAGACCTGCTCTTAACGGCCGATTCATGTGTAAACTCACTAATGGCGAGAACGTTATCATCTCCCGTAAATACGTGTCAGAATTCAAAGATTTCATCAGAAAGAAGGTTAACTCATGAAAGAACACATAAAAGATAATCTGATGGATTTCTTCATAATAGTCACCCTGGTAAATGTTGCCATCTTCATCGTCGGTATAATTCTGGCTCCTGAAGAGAGATTGGGCTACACAGCCTTCATAGTACCTGTCATAGACGGTATCCTCGGGATCATCCCGGGACTTGTAATGTACTCCAAGAGAGAACTTACGGTTAAGCAGATGATAGTAAGAAACATCATCCAGCTGATATCGATAGAATTGATAATAGTATTCTTTACTTTCGGCTTCTCGGGAATATCTTCGGACAGGATCCCGCTCCTGATCGCTGTCATCGGTTCCGTGGCCTTCGTCTTTATTGGTGTTATAATATTCAGGTTCATCCTTGATTCAAGGACGGCAAGGAAGATGACGGATGACCTGAAGGTCTTCCAGAGGATACACGGGGAGAACTAGAACATGCGCATAAAGATGATAATATCCTTCATCATTTCGCTGATGTTTATGGGATTATTTATCTGGGGCTTAAGTAACTGGTCCTACATCTATATGCTCTTTACAGCCATCATTTCCGCAGCATTCCTTTATAATGCCATGAGGCTTCTCGGTAAACTTCATCCTTCCAAGGAAAAGCTGATCATCAAGGCCTTCTTGTGGATGACATTTCTTTTCTATCTGTTCTTCCTTTTCCAGCTGACATTCAACGTCCTAAGGGGCGATTCCGTCCTCATCTTCAGTAACAAGGATCTCATGGATGCGTACCTTCGTAACAGGACCAACTTCGTCCCGTTCAAGTCAATAATCGAGCCGTTCAAAGACGGTTATTCATTCAGCTACATTATCGTCAATATCTTCGGCAACATCGCTGCTCTGGCTCCGATGGGTTTCTTCCTTCCCATGCTCTTTCCTTTTTCTCGAAAACTCTTGACGTTCACGATCTTAGTAACACTTGTTGTCGTTTTCATCGAATTTACTCAGTTCCTTTTTACAGTCGGTTCAGTCGACATCGACGACCTGATCCTTAATGTAGCTGGTGCCTTTATTTTCTTCCTGATCCTGAAGATCCCGGTTGTTAAGAATCTTATCGATAAACTGTTTCCGATATCAGAGCAGTGACTTTTCAATAATTCGAACGGAATTTGTGTTTATCGGGTTGCCCACATAATGTATAATGTAAAAAGAATGTGAGAAATATTGACTCGAGGGATTAGAGAATGAACAATCGTATTGCGGTATTTACCAACGGATTCAGCAACGAATTTATTGAAAAGATCATTACAGGTCTTCATAAGAAGGCCGCTGAGGACGGTGTGGATGTATTTGTCTTTGTCACATACTGCTCTGCGAACGATAACGAACTTCAGAACAAGTGTCAGCTTAACCTGTTCCATCTTCCTGATCCGAGTACTTTTGACGGAGCTTTAATGCTTACCAATACATTCAATTTTCCCGATGAGCAGGAACGCGTATGTGCCAGATTTCAGAGAGTCGGTGTTCCGATGTTATCTCTCGAGGTTGATGTTCCAGATATGTCCTGTATCAAGACGGATAATTACAAAGGCATACGCGATCTCGCTACCCATCTGGTAGAACATCATAATGCCAAGAAGATAATCTTCGTAAACGGTATAAACGGCAATGTCGAGAATGACATAAGACGTCAGGCTCTTGTTGATGTTCTTGAAGAGCACGACCTTAAACTGTTGGATGAATTCCATTGCGATTTCGGATTTTATACCGCATATCTTGAGATGAACCGTTATCTTGATGAAGGGAATGAGCTTCCGGATGCGATCGTATGTGCCAATGATTTTATGGCAATGGGTATAAACTCGTCTGTCGCCGAACACGGTTATTCCGTTCCGGATGATGTCATGCTGACAGGCTTTGACATGATAAGTGACGGACAGTCTACTTTCCCTATCCTCTCAACAGTATCGCGAGGTTGGGATAAGTTCGGTGAACTTGCTTACGATAAACTTAAGTATCAGATCCAAAATCCGGATGAGCGTTTTACTGAAGAGTATCATTCGTTTTTTGTTCCGTCCGAGAGCTGCGGATGTCCTGCTTCTGAGGAAGCTTTGAAAAAGCGTTTCAGCGCGATCAGGAATCATTCGTTTAATAAGCTCCAGCAGGATATTGTCGACATATACTTCCAGCGTTTGCAGATCCCGTTATCGATGGCTGAGAAAAAAGAGGACTTTTTCGAGAAGGGATCAGAGATAGTATTTGATGTCCCGCAGATCGGTCATAACTATTGTCTGTGCACCGAGCCGGCTTTTTTCGAGCTGGATGATGAGGAGTATCCTCAAAGGATACGCGGCTACAGTTCGCATATGGACATCCTGTATGAACTTCGCGACGGACAGAAATTGTCACTTCAGCAATTTGATTCGAAGGATCTTTATCCGGGATATGTTCATGAGGAGGGCAGATCGAATCTTTATATTTTTGCGCCGATGAATTATCTGAACTATATCATCGGATACATTGCCATTAAGGATTCGCCGAGGCTCCTTTATTCTCTTGAACTTGCCAAGTATATTAAAAACCTGAATGCGCTTCTTTTTACCATGCGCCGTCATATATTTGCGGAGCGTAAGAATCTTGAACTTAAGAAGATATATATGACTGATGCGCTTACGGGTCTTTATAACCGTACGGGATGCAGAAATGTGCTCTATGATTATATATCGTCTCAGAAAGCTCAGAATAAGAAAGCTCTTCTTGTCTTCGCGGACATTGACAGGATGAAGACGATCAATGATGTGTACGGACACCTGAACGGTGACTTCGCCATAAAGGCAACGGCGGAAGCATTCAAGACTCATTCGCCTGAGGAATGGCTCTTCGGCCGTTATGGCGGAGATGAGTTTATCGCGGTCGGACCATACCCTGAATCGGGATCTATTGAAAAGATCATTAAGCAGATATCGGAAGACATGACTCGCGAATTCGACTCGCTTAATCTGGCGTTTGTCCTTCATGCGAGCATAGGTTATACAGTTATAGAACCGGGTGAAGATCTGACCATCGATAACTATATCGATCGTGCAGACAAATATATGTATGCCGAGAAAGAGAAGTATCACAAGTATATCGATTCTCTTAATCTTCAGCCAAAAGAAAATTCAAATCCTGATCTTTAAATCTGTCCTCTTTTTGGTGCTTTGAAATTGTTATCCTTCTGTCAAATAAAACGATGGAGGGCATAAAGATGAGTGCTTTTGAGAGAATAATCGGATACGATACCATTAAGAACGAACTGATGCAGATCTGCGA
>JAGCGK010000110.1 GCA_017649645.1 Clostridiales bacterium
GAACCGCCTGAGTATCCGGAATTACCTGTATATCCGCTACCGCCTGCATTTGCAGGATCATAGTATGTAGAGCCGGAATTTCCGTTACCGTCAACGATCGCAGAGTAAGATGCGTGTCCGTCAAGGCTGAAGATCTGGTTAGCACCTGCCTTAAGTTCGTCCTTAGTCATTCTTCCGTGCGGATAGCACATGTTGTTGCCGGATGTTGTTATAACTTGCCACTGGAGTGACCATGTAAATGCACCCCATGCATAATATTCGATATCGTAAAAATCATCGAACCAGTCTGATCTTCCGTAGTCAAATGCCGTACCGAAGCCCAAGATCTCAGCATATCTGTGAGCCATAAGGGCAAAGTCTTCTTTACAGATCAGATCATTCGGCTTGAATGTATTGGAACAGATGTTAGGGGAACCGAAGCATAGATTATTCTTCTCGCCCCATAGGATAGCGTTCTTGTACGGTGAACCGGAGATATCCGTAAATCTGGATGTGCCGCTTACATAAGGGCTTCCTGCCATCTCATAAAGGAGCTGGATAGCTTCTCCTCTTGTAGCAAATGATTCGGAATTTGAATGACCGTCATTTGTATCTACCCATGTATCAGGAGAATCCTTTGCTCCGCCGGAAACAGCTTTTGTGTTGATAGTTACATCATTATCAACTACGAGCTCATGTCTTAAGTCATCAAAGTAGTCACCGCTTCCACCGTAGTTAAGTGTATAAGAATGAACATAACCGAGATGTGGTTCATCTTTATAGACGCCTTCGTTGTATGTCTTTAAAAGACGAGGGTTATTACCGATGTTAAGTGTGGAGATACCGCGAAGACCAAAAGCATAAAGATGATAGAGCTTCGGATTCTGGGAGATATCAAGAGAAGGAAGTCTCCAGTCGCACTCGAGATTAAGATATGCGAGCTTAGGATTGTTCTTGATATTGATGGACTTAAGGTTCTCGTTGTAGCTTGCAACGAGCATCGTAAGTTCAGGATTGTGGCTCATATCAAGCTTAGTCGCATTTGTCTTGGCACAGTTATAGAACTGAAGTCCGTCGAGCATGCTTATGTCGACATCACCGAGTTTCCAGTTATCCCAGATATCAAGTCTTTTGAGCATCTTGTTGTTGGAAAAGTTGATATATTCAAGATCGTTCTTAAAAGCATCCAACTCGCAAAGCTTCGGATTGCCGGAAAGATCCAACGAAGTAAGACCGCAGTCACTGCAGAACAGGTTCTCGAGATTCGGGCAGCCCTTCAGATAAAGATCCTTAAGATCAGGATTCGCATTACATTCGATATATCCCAATGCCGGACAGTCACTGATATCAAGTTCGGTGAGATTGCAGTTATAGCAGTATACCCACTCCAATTCCTTATTGTCTGTGAAATCCAACTTGGTGAAATCATTGTAGGAACACCAAACACCCTTAAGATGCTTATTGCTTGACAGATCCCAGCTGGAGATATTGTTGTTCAGACACCAAAGACCTTGAAGTTCAGTAAAGTACTCGATACCTTCAACTGAATATACACTGCTGTTCTCGATGTGGATGTTGTAAACGTGCTCCAGTTCCTGCTGGGAAAAATATCCGTTCATATCCGTATCGTAAGTTGCGGTAGAAAGGATCGCTCTGAAGCTGTCGTCCGGAAAGTTACTCTTGTCGATCTTGATTCCGCTTGGTGCCGCATTAACATTTATAGCACCAAAACACGGAACGATCATCGCTGCAGCCATTACGGCTGCAACGCCGTTCATTAGTTTTCTCATCTCATAACTCCTTTAGTAAATAATAAAACCACTCATAATTTGTTACAAATGTGTGAACACAAATGTGAACTTATTTCACATTCTAGCACCCAAAAGACAAAATTAATATACAAATTTAGCAAGTTTTGTTATATTTCTTGTTTTCACTAAATTTTCTTAAGAAGTTTTATGAGAATTGTCTGAAAAACTTATTCGGCGATCTTGTAGACCATTCCGTCATAAACGCATACTGCGTAGATATACTCATCCGTACCGTCAATGCTCCAAACGTACATCGGATCACGCTCGTCAGCATCGGATGGTTTTTTATAGATTACTTTTCCGAGAAGCTTCTTTGTATCAGATGATGAATACGAATTATTATAGTCAACGTCATAGACAGTGCCGTCGATCACGATCCTGTCGAAACCGTAACCTTCAAATGTGCCGATCACCTTGTTTGCAAGGTAGAGCCTTTGTACGCAGACGACGCTGGCAACTATTGATAAGATCAGTCCTACAAGAAGAACTGTCTTCAGTCTCTTTTTGATATCTCTATGTCTGAGCAATAAAGAAATGATTGCGACTACAAGCACAATCGATGCGATCAATAATACAATCCTATCCGTAATAACAAACATCGTCCCATCATCCTTTTGCGTTTTTTCCCGTCTCGTCCGGATATTCCCAAAAACCGCCTTTGTGAAAATTCTCATTTCCGAGAGGTCTGGCGGTAAGCTTGAATATCACGCATCCGTCAGGACACACGATAGTCTTGGAATACTTTCCGTCGCCGCCAAGATTAACCAGATCTCCCCCACTCCTAACGGCTTCCATCAACGGATATAGCATCATCATTGTTTTCGAGCAGATCCCGTACCCGTCTTTGTTGACAGGGCAACCGTATGTACACGAGTAAATATCCCCAACCTCTTCACCGTTCCTGCAGTAGCGCTCTGTATGATCCCCATGCAGGAAGCCTGTTACTTCCACGGTGAATTCGTATTCCTCGTCATACCACTTTTTCATGTTCTCCCTCTAAACAATTCATAATGATATAAAACCAACTAGAGAAGATTATACACCAAAAATGTCATAAATCAGACGTTGATTTCAACATTATTATTAAAATATAATCAGAATATACTTTTAAGGGATTGGGATACATTATGAATAAGGATACGAAACGTTTTCTGACAGCGTTTTTGTCGGTTGTCTGCATATTCTCCGTCTTGACTTCGGCAGGTTGTTTTCGAAAAGACAAAGAAAATTCACCGGAAGGTTCCCTGAAGGGGGCCGCGAAAACACCCGAGGCCGTAAAGTCTACTTTATCGGACGATGCGACGTGGGCTTACTATCCGTCGGATAATTTCATGGGGCTTGTAGCGTTGGGCAAAGATCTTGATGAGGCCGAGCAGACGTATGTTCTCGTTTTCGATAAGGATGCAATGGATGAAAACACCGGGCTGATCCTTACGGAAGGAACCGTGTCTTCGATGTGTTATTACGGGTCTATCGATTACGAGGACAAAGAGATCCGTGATCAGGACGGCTTTCTTTACGCGAAGCTTAAGTGCGACAACAGGATCCATGTGGTAGATTTCTGTTTCTCATATTTCGATGAAGACATAAACGAGCGGGAGATCATAACTATCGACAGTTACGCAGGTTCCGACGAGGGCGAGAAGATGGAATTGCTGTTCGTGCATTATGATTACGGTTATCCTAAGCAAAGTTCCGATTCTAAAAAATCTCAGATCTATGATATCGACAAGGGAGAATGGGACGAGATAAATGATGAAGAGATCCCGGAGATCGATGACACCGGTATTCAGTATTCCGCTTACTACGAGCTTCAGGTCGATGAGGATTACAGCAGCGTAGCAGATACCGGATATAATTCGACCGAGGACTTTTATATGGGAGTTTACAGATATGACTATCTTTATGCTTCTTATAACATCTACCAGGAACTTATCTCACCTGAGGAAGTCAGGCTCATGGTAATGATAGGAACGCCTGATAGTTCGCCTCTGGAAGATGTCGTGGACCCGGAAAGTTTCTTTAGTGATAGCGACATTAAGCTCTATATAAAGTCAGGCGATGAGCTTACCGATATCACGCCAGATAACGTTTGGTGCGAGTTCGAAAGCGATGTTAAGACCAGGGATGATAACGACGAATTTCCGTTGACTGACTGCACGTATAATGTCCATTTCCAGGGCCTCGGCGAACTCGAAGAAGGATACTACAAGATCGAGATCGGTGATCGATCCTATGAGTTCAAGCTCAGGGTGCAGTACTTCGAAGTATGGTAATGTGAACATCTTGAAAATCCAGTATTCTGTCCCTAGCCATAGGGATTGTTGACTGTATTTGGGGCTTAAATCCAGCATTTAATCCCTAACTATAGGGATCGAGAACTGGATTTTCGGCTTTAATCCAGTATTGAGTCCCTAGACATAGGGATTTTCAACTGTATTGTAGGTAAGAAGGCTATATCATTAACTTTGAGATAGCCTTCTATTTTTTTAGTTATCGCTATAATGGTACTTGCTTAGGCTGCTGTCATATCACAAGGAATCCAAAACCGCTTATTGATTGCCATACTCCAAATGAGATAAAATGCAGTCAAGGACATTGGAAGGTATATTTTATGATTAAGTTTTTTAAGAGTTTTCTGACAGTAGCACTGTTGGCAGCTTTTGTTGTTATATCGACAAGTTGTCAGCTCAATCCCAAAGACATTACATCAAGATGCCCGTTCACTTTATCGGACAATGCAGAGTGGACTTTTTACCCGAATGACAATTTCATGGGTCTTGTGGCGATAGGCAGTGATCTTGATGAAGCTGACCAGACGTATATCCTTGTTTTCGAGAAAAAAGCAATGGATGAGTATGCAGAGCAGGTCCTGACCAAAGGCTCTGTGTCTTCAAATTGTTATTACGGATCACTCGATTACGAAGACAAAGAGATCAAGGAGAAGAGCGGCTGTATCTACGCTAAGCTTAAATGCGACAATAGGATCCATGTGGTCAGCTTCTGTTTCTCCTATTTCGACGAAGACATAGACGAGCGTGAAATCATAACCATCGACAGCTACGCCAATTCCGGTGAGGGCGAGAAGATGGAATTGGTGTTCGTGCATTATGACTCCAGCGATCCGCAGCAGACAGATGATATCAAAAAGACCCAGGTCTATGATCTTGATAAAGGAAAATGGGATGAAATCATCGAAACAGAGATCCAGCCAATTGAATATTCCGACGACGTTCGCAAGGAACTTCAGGTAGACCCGCAGCAATTTGCCTGTGACTACTTGGAAAGGGAGAACAACACTGAATATATGATAGTCGCAGGATATGACTATCTGCGTCCTACATATAACATCTACCAGGAGCTTGACTCACCTGAGGAAGTCAGACTGAAAATACTGATAAGCACAACCGATCAAACCCCATTAAAAGATGCTGTTGATCCGGATAAGTTCTTCAAAGACAGCGACATCAAACTCTACGTCAAGTCAGGCGACAAGTATGAAGATATCACTCCTGACACTGTCTGGACTGAATATGAAGGCGATAGCTGGGGCTGGAATAATGATGACGAATCCAATATAGAAGACCACTGGTACTTTGTCTGCTTTCAGGGCTTAGGCGAACTTGAAGAAGGTAACTACAAACTGGTGATTGGTGACTACGAATATGACTTTAAGTTAACAGTTCAGCTAACTGTAGTATGTTAAAGAAAAACGTCTCTCCGAGTAATCGAAGAGACGTTAATTTTTTAGTCATCACTGTAGTGATATTTCCTTAGCCTTCCGCCGGCAATAATACAAAGAAGCGTTCCCGCTACTCCCAATATAAACATGACCATCGCAGCGCCCGAACTTTTGCCTGCACCAAACAAAGTCGTAAAAAACTTCGAGTTAGTTTTGGCGGCCATGAACGGTTCGCACACATGATCCACCAGAAATCCTCCGAGGAAAAGTCCTATCGGGATCGTAAAGAACTGGAACGTATTCCTGCATGCGTATACTCTGCCCTGAAGTTCGACAGGAATGGAGTTACGTAAAATGACTTCCAGGTTCGTACTCATGACAGGAACGAGGACCCAGCCGATGAACTGACCAATGCACCAGACAACAGGTTCTCGAGAGAAAGCCAGAAGGAAGTTCTCACTGCCCAAGGAAAAGAGCATTGTCAGAAAGACTACTCTTACTCTGTCCTTTGGTTTTGGAAGGACCGCAACGATTATAGTTCCAACTATCATAGCGATGCCTGCGACAGAAGTCACGATGCCGAGAACGTTGTCTCCTCCCTTTGGGTTCGGAATAACGTAGCCCTTAAGCGCTGCTTCAAATGCGGATGCGATGAGATTGACTCCTGCCATGAAAAGAAGGATGGTAAAGACCATCGGGGTCTTCTTAAGAAACATCAGACCTTCTTTGGCAAGTTTAAGAGTGCTCTCCTTTGCTTTGTCCACAGCTTCAGGGATCTTCACCGCCAATGCCAAAGTAAGGAATGCAACGGCAAAGGTCAGAAGGTCGATATAGATAATGAGGTCCAGACTCGCGAAGGAATAGACCGCAGATGCTATGAGCGGATGTAATACTGAGATGACAGATCTGGACAGCGTCTTCATCGCGCTGATCTTCTGGTACTTGTCTTTTGGAACGATCAAAGTCAGGGCAACTTCAGAAGCCGGCTGCTGAACCGTATTCATGAGTCCCGAGAAAACATTGATGGCGTATAGATGCCAGATCGTAAGCGAATCTGTCTTGTAAAGCACGAACACAAAAAGTGTGCTCAGTGCCGCGAGAAAGTCACACAGAAGCATCAGTTTTTTCTTGTTGAACCGGTCGGTAAAAGCTCCCGCAAAGATACTCATGATCACGTACGGCGCATAAGTACAGATGGAAAGAGCAGCCGCGCTCAAAGAAGAACCTGTCTTGTCGTAAAGCCATAGTGTCAGGGCAAATGCCGTGATACAGCTTCCCAGTTGAGATAAGCTCTGTGTGCTCCAAAGGATATAAAAATCCCGTAAACTATTTGGTTTTTTATTCATTTCTTTGCTCCTAGTTTTTATTCTTCAGAAGCAAAGTTTGAGGATCTACGTTCCTCCATACAGTCTCCTCAAACCCTGCATGGAGCTAAGTCTTCGCAACGCTGCATGACTGCATCCTCCCTTTGGTCTTTTTTCTCATTTTAACATATCGGCAGACTTAGGCCGCTGATTATTGTTTTCGAAAACAATATAAGGCGGGAGCATTTACAAAAGTCCTGTCTTTGATACGTAAGACCATAAGGGTATAATGTAAAAAGTTTTTATAAAAGAAATGGGGAAGATCTATGAAAAAGACATCAAAGACTTTGGCTTTGATCATTGCGTGTGCAATGATCTTCGGAATGACAGCCTGCAACAAAGAAGAAAAAGCTTCATCAGAAACAACAACTGAAGAGACGACAACCGTGGCGGAAGAAGAAACCTCCGAAGAGGAGACGGAGCCGGAAGAAACTGAGACTTCAGAGGAGACAACTGAGGAAACTACCGAAGAAACAACTGAAGAAACTACTGAACCTGAGGATGCCGATTATCTCAAGGACTTAAGTCTCGCGACCACTTCCAAGCCGATAGACTGCGACGACTACAGAGACTACGTGCTCGACCAGAACGCTTCTTCCCTTAAGAACGGAATCCTAATGTATGACGACAGCGAAGAAGCAGGTCAAACGGCAATGAATCTTTTGTCCGGCCAGGATATGATGGAAACAAACTCGAAGCTTTTCAATATCGACAAGTGTATAAGTTCTGCTGCTTACTACATGCTTGATTTTGATGACGGATCACGAAGCCATATTAACGAGACTTTTGTTGTCATGGAGTATTCAAGCAGCGAGGAGGCAAAGGGAGTTTTCGAGGGTCTCGTAAAAAATTACACAGACTTGGGACTTGATCTGAGCA
Source organism: Clostridiales bacterium (assembly GCA_017649645.1). Lineage (GTDB taxonomy): Bacteria > Bacillota > Clostridia > Saccharofermentanales > Saccharofermentanaceae > Saccharofermentans. The sequence continues at coordinate 7,716 of JAGCGK010000110.1, forward strand.
ACCTTAAGCCTGAAGAATATTCCATCGAGGATAACAAAGGAAACTTCGTCATGGTCATGGAGATGGCGAGCGAAGAAAAGCTGAATTCTTTCAGGGATAAACTCATAGAAAGCGGAATGAGCGAGGAGGAAGCAGATGAGATCATTGCAACTGCCAAGGAAGCATCTGACGGAAACGTGACCATAAGCCATTTCTACTTTGTCGATAACAGGTTATTCTACGCGATCTACATGACGAAGGATCAGAATGATTTCAAGACTATTAAGTATCTGGAAGACTTGGGCTTTGCTGATCCGTTCACGATCGAGCCGTCGGATGAATGGAACGAGTATTTTGTAAAAAACGCATAAGAAGTATAAGTGATACAATAGTGACTGAATAAATCTAATTGGGGTTCGGAATATGATACTAATTATTGAAGATGATCCTACCATCAATTCGTTGTTGTGCGGGATCTTGAACAAGAGCGGTTATGAAACTGAGAGTGCCACTGACGGGCTTACGGGTCTTCATAAGGCGCTCGACAACGATTACAATCTCATCCTTATGGATCTGATGCTCCCGATGAAGAGCGGCGAAGAGATCTTAAGGGAACTTCGTGAAAAGAAGAAGACTCCCGTCATCGTATTGTCCGCAAAAAGCGACGTACATAACAGGATCGAACTTTTAAGGCTCGGTGCGGATGATTATATCTGCAAGCCTTTTGACATCGACGAGGTTACGCTTCGTATAGAAGCTGTGCTCCGCCGCGTGGAAGACAAGAAAGAATCCGATCAGCTAATTTATAAAGATATGAGAATAGACAGAGATTCCAAGCGTGTGTATCTCGGTGATAACGAGCTCGTGTGCACTGCCATGGAATACTCGATCTTAGATCTGATGCTGTCTAATCCTAATAAGATATTCTCGAAAAGGAACCTGTTCGAGAGCGTAACGGGCGAAGACTACATGAGCGAAGAAAACACGATGAACGTACATATGAGTAACCTTCGTAAGAAGATCGCGAAGCTCACGGACGAGCCTTATATCGATACCGTTTACGGCATGGGCTACAGATTGTCGAATTAAGGTTTTCTTTAGGATTGATGAATAATTCTCTTAAGGTGCATAGGTAAAGTATTGTCAGAACGAAAGGAGAGCAAAAGAAATGGAAAAGACAATTTTGCAAACTAACGCCCTGACAAAACAGTATGGAAAGATCAAGGCACTCGATAACGTAAACATCGAACTCAAGGAAAAGCACATCTACGGATTCATCGGACGCAACGGCGCAGGTAAGAGCACATTCATGAAGATCCTGACCGGCCTGTCCTATCAGACATCAGGAGAGTTCTCGCTGATGGGAGAAAGTTCCGAGAAGGGCCTTAGAGAAGCAAGGAAGTCCGTCGGAGCAATGATCGAACACCCGGCCATCTACCCTTGGTACAGCGTAAGAAGAAACGTCGAACTCAAAAGACAGCTGGTCGGAAATCCTGATCCCAAGGCAACAGACGATGTTCTGGAACTCGTAGACCTTAAAAAGTC
>JAGCGK010000111.1 GCA_017649645.1 Clostridiales bacterium
AGATCAGCTGTTAGGGAACTGGAGCTTCTCGTTATCCTTAGCGAGCTGCTCAGCCTTTCTTGCTTCCTCAGCTGCTGCTTCTGCTGCTGCCTTAGCTTCTTCTTCGAGCTTACGAGCTGCTTCGATAGCTTCCTGAGCTCTCTTAGCTGCTGCTTCAGCCTTTTCCTTAGCCTTGTCAGCTGCTGCCTTGGCTGCTTCCTGAGCCTTCTCGGAAGCGATCCTGTTGTCTTCTTCGATCTTCTTCTTGTTAGCGATCTCGAATTCTTCTTCAGCCTTCTTTGTGTTTTCCTTAGCTTCCTCGAGCTTAGCGTTAGAACTCTTAACGAGCTCCTCAGCATGCTCACAAGAATTCTTAGCCTCTAACTCGAATTCCTCTGCAGCCTTTCTTGCCTTTTCTTCAGCTCTCTTAGCTGCGAGCTTAGTGTCCTGAGCGGACTTCTTCTGTGTAGCGAACTTCAAAGCTTCCTGAGCCTTCTCTGCTGCTTCTCTTGCGATAAGATCAGCCTTCTTAGCTTCTGCCTGTGCATTTTCTGCTGCCTCAAGAGCCTCGTTGTACTCCTTCTCAGCGAGCTCAGCTGCATCAGCTGCTTCTTTCTCAGACTTGATAGCTGCTTCAAGAACCTCAGTGGACTTTGTAACTGCCTGTCTTGCTTCTTCAGCCTTGGAAGCTGCGATCTCAGCATCTCTCGTCAAGCGAGCTTCGCGGCTCTTAGCCTGATCCAATTCAAACTTAGCCTTCTCAGCTGCGATAGTAGCAGGTGACTTAGTCTTGTTATAAGACTTGCCAATGTACTCTGAATCGTCTGAGAGCGAAGCCTGAGCACGATTAATAGAAAGCTCCGGCGGACGCTTGATAGGTGTATGTTGATTTGAAGAATGGATCTTATCAGAATCTCTGTTAGACTTGTCGATCGGCTTAAATGCACTGTTTGGTGTATTTGAAGACGATGAAGAGGACTTTCTGGTCTCCTCCCAAGCCTTACGAGCCTCTACCTGAGCTCTTGCTGCTGCTGCACGCTCACGAGCTGCCTCCATAGCCGCCTGATTGCGGTCTGTTGAAGCTGTTGAGCTCGATCCGTTACCGTATCCGGCACCGGAAGAACCGTACTTTGCACTCTTGTTTCCTTTAAAAGCATCTAAAATTCCAGCCATAACGCACCCCTGCTAAAATTTCAAAGTAAAATAACACTTATGCACAAATTATACATTGTGTTACAAAGTGATTTCAAGTCTATTGCACAAAGTAAGTCAATAATATTCGAAAAAAACTGACAAATTTATACAAAATTGTACTCTTAAATACTAGTAAACAAGATTTAACGCATTAAAATCCTTTACAAATAAATATGTTATAATCCTTTTGGTCGGAAAACCGATCCATAAGACAGAAAGAGAACGCTTGGCGCCTGTGATGGACCCGGCATCGATCATTTAACCGCTTCGCAGGCAGCAGATCGGTGTACGGCCCGGTAGATGACTCACGATGAGTCATTTAAATCCTTCTCTTTCTGTTTTTTTGAGGGAGGAGATACATGCTCGAGCAGCTCGCAGATTCCAAAACCTGGAATAGATTTTTGTCATACAAAACATCTGTCGCGATGTCTGATAGGGAAGAAAAGCAGCTGCGCCAGTATATTGACGAGAAAGTGTATTCTCCGATAGTTGACAATATCCTCTCCGGCGGAGTTTTTCCGCTCCCCCGTAAGGCCGTCATCAGCAAGGCCAGTACCCGGAAAAAACGCACTTTATACATATATCCGAAGGCTGAAAGTACCGTCCTTAAGCTTTTGACCTATCTTCTTCTTCGAAAATACGATCATATCTTCAGCCCGGGACTTTATTCATTCCGCCCCGGCAGGAACGCGAAAACCGCTTTTGTCGGCCTTTCTTCGAGAAGGGACATCGGTAAGATGTACTCTTATAAAGTAGATGTAAGTAATTACTTTAATTCCATTAACGTTGACGGGATGAAGAAAATGCTTGAGGAGACCATAGAAGATCCTGAACTTTTGGATTTCTTGCTGAAGCTTCTTTTGAATCCGAATGTTGTTTTCGAGAAAAAGATAATTCAGGAAGATAAGGGGATAATGGCGGGAACGCCGCTTGCATCGTTTTATGCGAACCTTTACCTGAAGGACCTGGACTTCCTTTTTACAGATAGGGGGATCCCTTATGCGAGGTATTCCGACGATATCATCGTTTTCGCGGAGACTGAGGAGAAGATAAGGGAATACGCCGATGAGATCAAAGGATATCTTAAATCCAAGAACCTGAACGTCAATCCGTCGAAGGAAGAATTTACCGAGCCCGGGCAAAGATGGGTGTTCCTGGGGTACTCGTATCAGGACGGAAAGATCGATATCTCGCCGGTGTCGCTTAAGAAGCTGAAGGCGAAGATGAGGCGTAAATCAAGGGCGCTCGTCAGGTGGAGCAACCGTAAGGGGATCGACAGGACGCAGGCGGCGAAGGCGTTTATAAAGATATTCAACAGCAAGCTCTTTGAGTATTCGGAGGATAACGAACTATCATGGTGCCACTGGTTCTTTCCCGTGATAAACACGGATGAGAGCCTTCATGAACTCGACAGATATGCCCAGGACTGCATAAGGTATATCGCGACCGGCACCAGGAAAAAGTCGAGATACGATTTTACTTATGAAGATATGAAGAGTCTGGGATACCGGAGCACGGTGAACTACTATTACGGTTTCAATAAAAGATGAACTATATTATCATTAAAGAGGTTAACCGAATAATTGGAATAACGGAGGTAGAAAAAATGAAAAGAAAGATCGTTGCATTACTTATGTCCGGAGTCATGGTCATCTCACTATGCTCCTGCAGCATGTTAAGTCCGAGTAAGTTCGGCGAGAAGAAGGTCGCCAAGTTCTTTGAGGAAGAACTGGACGGCGATGAGGTCGACGGAGAAGATCTGATCGAAGCTCTTGAAAATCATGATGCCAAGGAGTTTAAGGACGGCGAGTGGGCTTCTCTTGACAAGAAACAGACGAAGAAGCTCTATAGCGCCGGCGATATGGAGACTATGTTCAGTTCATTCAAGTCGGTTGAGTCTTCGGTGGCATACATTTATTCCAATCCGGGTGATACTTACGAAGCCGTGTGGGTAATTGATCTTACGTTCTCGAATACGGAAGACATCGATGATCTGTTTGAAGATACTCTCGATCAATGGGACGAGATGAAGAAGTATTATCCTGATTTTGAGAACGATGAAGATGATGAATACATCATGGCTTACTTCAGCAGCTACGCTTCCAAGTATTATATCGGATTATATAGAAGCGGCAGGAATGTTCTCCTGACACTCGTAAGCAACGATGATGATACTCTGGATGACGTCTGTGAGTACTTCGATATCGAGAGTCCGACATCTCTTGAATAACATCTATTTTTGAAGTATTGATCAAGGACAGTCCCGAGTGGCTGTCCTTTCTATGTTTTGTGATAAAATGCAAGGTGTCTATCAATTAGGGAGCCCGGGCAAATGAAATATGATTGTTTGATAATAGATGACGAGAAAGTTCTCGCCGACAATACCTGTGAATATTTTAATATGTTCGATGTTAAGACCAAGGCGCTCTACAGCATGGTCGAAGCATTGGAATTCTTTAAGGAAAACGAAGTGTCGCTCATCCTTCTGGACATCAACTTGGGTGACGGAAGCGGCTTCGAGCTTTGTAAGCACATAAGGACGACGATGAATGTTCCGATCCTTTTTGTATCCGCGAGAAATACCGATGACGACAAGATTATCGCGCTCAATATCGGAGGCGATGATTATATCGAGAAGCCGTATTCACTTGGCGTTATCCTTGCCAAGGTCAAGGTGGTTCTTAAAAGATTCGGAACAGCCGTTGAGACCGTAAAGCCTGATGTTTTCGAGGACGGAAAGCTTAAGGTGGATCTTAAGAACAGGACCGTTCATGTGGAGGGGGAAGAGAAGAAACTCACGAGCATGGAGTTTTCTCTTCTTGCTTATCTTATCGAAAACAATAACCGACTTATCACGAAGTCGGAACTTTTTGACAACGTGTGGAAGGACAAGTTCACATCTGACGGAACACTGAACGTGCATATAAGAAAGCTCCGCGAAGCTATCGAGGACGACCCGAAAAATCCGAAGAGAATCCAGACTGTCTGGAAAGAAGGATACAAATACATAAAAGGTGACGCATAATGAAAAGCAAGACTTTCGTTATCGTTATCATAATCGTTTTCGTGATCGAAGCGTCGCTGACCGCTCTGTTCCTTCGTAAAGCGCAGAATGTCGAGCAGGACAACGTCCTTATCAATCACTGCCTTAAGACTGTTGAAGAGAACTACGGCAACGAATCTTCATATCCGGATGACCTCTCGTACAGCATCCTCGATAATGACGGCAGCGTTATCTACACGAACGGCAAAGATGTTTCTCTTACAATGAGCGATGCCGTAAAGAGAAATGACACGATCCTTGACGTGATGCCTGAAGGAGAACTCATGGGTCACATGATCTTCCGTAACACCATCGCTGACCGCATCAACAGCTGGAGAATAAGGATCGCAATAACTGTTTTTGTAAGTTCTGTTTTGCAGGCGATATTAATTCTTTCCTATTATTTCTATCTTCGAAAAACAATTACGGAGCCGTTCGGAAAACTCTCCTCGTTTGCGACCAGAGTTGCAGGCGGTGATCTTGATGTGCCTCTCGATCTTGATAAGAAGCATGTATTCGGAAGTTTTACGGAAGCATTCGATCTTATGAGGACCGAACTTAAGAAATCTCGCGCTTCGGAAAAAGCTGCCAACGATGCAAAAAAGGAAATGGTCGCTAAGCTTTCACACGACATCAAGACACCTGTAGCTTCGATTAAATCAGCTTCGGAATTCGGTTATGAACTTTCTAATGACGAGAAGATAAAAGAGAGATTTAATTCCATCAATATCAAAGCCGATGAACTTACGATCCTCGTTGATAACCTCTTCAGTTCCAGTGTAAGCGACGCAACTGAGATCCGGGTTAATCCTCGGGAGAACAGTTCGAAGACTATCTACGATGCAATACGTAACGCTGATTATCTTCAAAGAGTCAAGGAGATCAAGATCCCTGAGTGTAAGGTATTTACTGATAACTTAAGGATACAGCAGGCGTTTGATAATGTTTTCATAAATTCATATAAATATGCTGATACGGACATAACCGTTGATTCAGTACTCGAAGACGGATATCTTAAGGTTTCCGTCCGTGACTTTGGTCCGGGTGTTACCGATGAAGAAGTTTCCGTACTTAAAGAAAAATATAAAAGAGGTCAGAACAGTGAAGGAAAAGAAGGTGCGGGCTTAGGCCTTTATCTTACATCCTATTTCCTTAAGAGTATGGACGGCGATATCTTCGTTACCAACGAAGACCCGGGATTAAAAGTTCTTTTCCTGATCCGGACGATTTAAGAAATATTTAAGAGTTCCTTAAAGGCACTTAAGGGTTGAATCGATACTATAGTGCCATAAGGAGGCGAAAAGCTATGAACGAAATAATCAAAACCAACAAACTTTGCAAAACATTTTCAAACGGTGGAGTACAGCAGCACGTACTCAGGAACATAGACTTAAGTATCTACGAAGGCGATTTCACGGTCATCATGGGTGCGAGCGGAGCAGGTAAGTCCACACTTCTTTATGCACTTTCCGGAATGGATAAGCCGACACTCGGTGAGGTGGTATTCGCAGGCGAGACGATCACAAATAAGACTCCTGACGAGCTCGCAGTATTCAGAAGAAAGAATTGCGGATTCGTATTCCAGCAGACATACCTCGTAGATTCGATGAGCGTTCTCGATAATGTCCTTGCAGCAGGACTTCTTACGGAAAAGAACAAGAAGGTCGCAGCAGCTAAGGCAAAAGAGATCCTTAAGTCAGTAGACATCGAAGAAGGTCTTTGGGAGAAGTTCCCGACACAGCTTTCCGGCGGTGAGGCTCAAAGAGTAGGTATCGCGAGAGCACTCGTTAATAAGCCGAGACTTGTTTTCGCAGATGAGCCGACAGGAGCTCTTAACTCCAAGACTGGTAAAGATGTTTTGGACGCTCTTACAAAGGCGAACAATGAAGGTCAGTCCATCGTAATGGTTACTCACGATATCACTAGTGCCAGAAGAGGCAACAGGATCTTATACGTAAAAGACGGTGAGATCGCAGGTAAGCTCGACCTCGGCAAGTATGTATCAGGAGACAAGGAACGTCACCTTAAGCTTCGTGATTTCTTAGGCGGAATGGGGTGGTAACGATGACAAAAGAATTGTTGCTCGCTAAATCTCATTTTCGAAAAAACAAGGGAACGACAATCGGAATATTTCTTTTAATGCTCATTGCAGCTTCCCTTTTAAGCATATCCATGATCCTCTTTACTGATGTATATCCGACAGCACAGACATCAGCAAATAAACTCGATTCCGGCGACGGTGTCATCAAGATCTACAACATCGGCGAAAAGAATGAAGAGTTTATAAAAGACCTGATGAGCGATGACGTCGTAAGATACAGCACCAGTTACTGTCTGAATTACGATTCGGAAAGTGTCTTGAGCAATACCAACGGAGCAGAGGTCCTTATTAACGTTCTTATCGAGAACTATGACGAGGCCTTTAACAAGGATATTGCAAGAACTGAGGTAGTTTCCGAAGATCCTTCCATAACAGACAACTATATCTATCTCCCGTATCAGTTCCATTCCAGCGGTAAATTCGAGATCGGAGATACATATGAACTCAGATTAACAGTCAAGAAATACGACCTAAAGATAAAGGGATTTCTCGAGAATACATACTATGGCTGCAACAACTCCGGTTGTTATGAGATGATCGTTTCAGATAACATCTATGACGAACTCATGGAACTTTCCGGTGATACGAATTACTGCGCAGCTATTCCTTATGAACTTAAGGACGGAGTTAAGCAGAGCCGCTTTGCCACGAGAGTCAGCAATGACGTTATCGCGCATGATTACAGTATGACAGCTGAAAACGTAGCTTTGAACGATGTTATCATGTCAAGAACATTCATGTCCCTTATCATTGCGGTATCTTTCCTTACGGTCAACATCATCGTTATGGCAGTTATCACCATGATGATAGCCAACAGCATATCCAATTATGTTAAAGAAAACATGAAGACGATCGGCGCTCTTAAGGCTATCGGTTATACCGGTAAAAATATCAAGGCATCACTTCTTTTGATGTTCCTTGAGATCGCAGTTATCGCTTCTCTTATCGGAGTAGCACTCTCATACGCTGCACTTCCGATCGTAGCAAATGTAGTAGTTGCTCAGATGGGACTTCCTTTCACTGCTTCATTCAGCTTGATCTCTTCTGTTGCGGCATTCGTACTGGTAATAGTCCTGACTTTGATCGCTACATTGATCTCCGTTCGTAAGATCAATAAGATCGTTCCTATCGTTGCACTTCGCGAAGGTGTCGAGAGTCATAACTTCAAGAGAAATCCGATAAAGCTCGAGAAGTCGGTTCTGGGTCTTGATATGAGCCTTGCAATGAAGACTTTGTTCTCGAACTTAAGACAGAATGTGATCACATTTGTAGTTACGGCATTCCTGATCTTCCTTTGTGTCATCGCTCTTCTGATGTTCGAGAACTTCAACCGTAATCCGAACCTCAAACTTATGGCTTTGGAGATCTGTTCCGGTACCATTGGTGTTAGTGATGAGAATACAGACGAAGCATATGAGTTTCTCTCTTCCAGATCAGAGGTAAAGAACATCAGAAAGTCATACATATTCCGTGCTTCCACAAATGAAGAGGATATTTTCCTCATTAACGCTTTTGAGGACCCGACGAAAATGGATAATACGGATGTCTGCTACAAAGGTCGTCTCCCGTCTCACGACAACGAACTTTGCATAAGCGGAAAGTATGCAAAGAATAACGATCTGGATATCGGCGATGAGATCGAGTTCGAACTTGCTGACAAGATATATACATACATCATCACAGGCTTGATCCAGACCACGAATAATGGCGGAAGAGAAGCTATCATGAACGAAGCCGCTGCAAGAAATCTTGCTGAACTGGATAATTACGTAGCGCTCTATTACTTTGATACTGACACTGAAGAACAGACAGTCAAACTTCTCGAAGATGCCGAGGTTAAGCTTGGAGATCATCTCGTAAACAGCAACAACTTCTACCATAATGTCGAAGGTTCTCTTTCAACATTCAAAGGCATTGCAACCTTGATGCTCGTTGTGGTATGCACCATCTCCGGAGCCGTTATCCTTCTTGTACTGTACCTTCTCATCAGGTCCCTTATCTTCTCGAAAAGAAGGGACTACGGTATCTACAAGGCTATCGGTTACACTTCAGGAAGTCTCGTATTCCAGACTGCCGCAAGCTTCATGCCTTCAATCATCGTATCAACAATACTCGGATCTGTTGCATCTTATTTCCTCGCAAATCCGTACATGCAGATGATCATGATCAACTTCGGTCTCATGAAGTGCACATTCACTATCCCGATCCCGGGAGTCATCATCATTGCCGCTTCGATGATCGTAGTATCATTCCTCTTCGCGGTATTCGAATCCAGAAGAGTTAAGAAGATCGAAGCCTATAACATGCTCGTGGCAGAATAAGGGAGACATCTGTTTTTTGAAACGGACCCGCAAAATCGGATGGATCAAAACAAATATAAGGACTGATTTCTTGCTTGGCAAGGAGTCAGTCCTTCTGATCTTTAATTCTTTTTCTTCCGTGCTTAAAGAAGTGTTCATGAAGACAGCAGTTTTGGTACAATGAAACTGTCAGTTAATGATATATCCTTCATCGCGGAGTCTTTAGTTAATGAATACGACTATTAATGCACACATTCTCGGATTGTTCAGTGGCTTTCCTGAACATCATTTTTCTGATGACATCGAGAAGGTCCTCAGGGATAATCTTCCAAAACGTGACAGCATTGTGTTTATCAGCGCTGACCCGGAAAACTTTTCTCAAAATGATGATGACCGAGACGGGATGCATGGGATGTTTACTGAACGAGGATTGGCTTTTACCCGAAAGCATGTTATCGATCGGAGAACCGATGAAGAAGAGGCGATCCGACTTGTTCGAGAAGCGGATTGCATATGGCTCATGGGTGGAGAATCAAAGCTGCAGATAAAGCTGATCCGCGATCTAGGGCTTGTTTCAGAACTTCGTGAAAGCCGTGCGGTGATCCTCGGTGTGAGCGCAGGTTCAATGAACCTGGGACGTTTAGTTGCTTATGTCTGGGATAAACCGGAGTTTTATGAGGCGATCGGACTTACGGATATCACGATCAAATCGCACTTCGAAAAGGGAGAATGGTTCATTCCCGCATTGCTTGAAATGTCAATGATCCATCCGATCGTCGGTATGGAAGATATGAGCGCTATATTTGTGAAGGGCGATGACGTATGGAAGACCGGCAACATATATCTGATTGAAAAAGGTGAGATCAAACCTCTTTCCGACAAAGAGACCTTACACGTACTTTGCTTTGGCAGATGAGCAGACAGGTAAGCGTATGAGTGACAGAAAGGACATCGGAGCGGTGGAAAATACAAGAAAGGGCGGTCTTTGGACCTTAAGATATACACTCATAAACTCGACGTATTTCATTGCGTTTTGTACCATCCATGCATGTGCAGCCGTATATCTTCTGGCAAACGGTTTTTCCAACACCGAAGTCGGAGTCCTTCTGGCTATTGCAAATATCGTATCCGCGGTTTTTCAACCTTTCATCGCAGGTGTTATCGATAAGAAAGGTGCTCTTACAAACAGACGTTTTATTCTCATATCTGTCACGATAATCCTTTTGGGGTCTGTTGTTCTTTTGTTTGTTAAAAACATCAAGGCAGTGATCTTTTTTGTTTTTGCTTTGATCTACATGATCCAGTTTGCGTATCAGCCTGTCATGACGGCTCTTTGTTTCGAATATCAGAAAGCCGGAAGCAAGATCAACTACGGACTTGCAAGAGGCCTAGGGTCAGCAAGTTTTGCTGTTACGGCCGCTTTTATCGGAAGGATCATCGAGAAGAGGGGAGTAGATATCCTTCTTTTTGTTAATATCGCCGTAATGGCAATATCTTTCATCGTTGTCTTTACTTTCATCAAACCTAAGACAGCAGAGAATAATGAAAACGAATCCAAAAAAGAAGTAGCTCACAATAATCTTATCGATTTTGCAAAGACATATCCTGCATTCGCACTCTTTTTAGTCGGAACGATATGTTTTTACTTTGCTCATAACATGATCAACGATTTCATGATCCAGATCATAAGACATCTCGGAGGAGGAGAGACGGAACTCGGTTATTCCAATTTCCTTCAGGCTATCCTTGAACTTCCCGTAATGGCTCTTATCGGCATTATCCTTAAGAAGATCTCATCTAAAAATCTTCTCATCATGTCCGGATTTGCGTTCTTTGTTAAGATCGCGATACTCATATTTGCGACCAACATGGCGATGATGTATTTAAGCCAGTCTTTCCAGCTGTTCGCATATGCGGTCTTCATTCCGGCTGCGGCTTACTACGTAAGTACGACGATGGAAGAAGCAGATCAGGTCAAAGGACAGGCTTATGTCACAAGTGCGATAACCGTCGGCGGAGTTTTCTCGAACCTTATAAGCGGTGTCATCCTTGATCATTTCGGGATTAAAGTAATGCTGATAATCGGAACTGTTGTGTGTGCTGTAGGC
>JAGCGK010000112.1 GCA_017649645.1 Clostridiales bacterium
GCAACGAATGTGTTAACCGGGTTATCGTAGAGCTCCGTAGGAGAATCAACCTGCTGGATGAATCCGTCCTTCATAACAACGATTCTCGTACCCATCGTCATGGCCTCGGTCTGGTCATGCGTAACGTAGATGAATGTTGTCTTAAGTCTGTGGTGAAGCTTTGTGATCTCAACACGCATCTGAACACGAAGCTTAGCATCGAGGTTGGAGAGAGGCTCGTCCATAAGGAATACCTTAGGATCACGAACGATAGCACGGCCCAAAGCAACACGCTGTCTCTGACCACCGGAGAGAGCCTTCGGCTTTCTGTCGAGAAGGTGCTCGATCTCGAGGATCTTAGCTGCTTCATTAACACGGCGGTTGATCTCATCCTTAGGCATCTTACGGAGCTTAAGGGAGAATGCCATGTTCTCACGTACTGTCATGTGAGGATACAAAGCGTAGTTCTGGAAAACCATCGCGATATCTCTGTCCTTAGGAAGGACATCGTTGATGAGACGATCTTCGATATAGATCTCACCCTCGGAAATATCTTCAAGGCCAGCGAGCATACGGAGTGTTGTTGACTTACCACAACCGGAAGGACCTACAAGGATAACGAACTCCTTATCTGCAATCTCAAGGTTAAAGTCAGAAACAGCTACAACGCCGCCTTCATACTTCTTGTAAACATGTTGGAAAGATAAACTTGCCATATTTGAAATACCTCCAAATCGCCGACATCATCGGCTTTTTACCTGTAAGTACTATATCAAAGCGCTATAACCACCGCTATATGACATTATTACCAAAAAAATAGAAAGCATTTTGTATGGGAAAAACGTTCTTTTGGCTATACTGCACATCCTTTTTGTCGGATGTTTGTGCAAAAAGTTTAAATTGCGCGAAATTTCGCGTGAAATACCACCTGACAGGGCTTTATGCATTTGCACAAAACGATCTTTTCCGGCGATTTTGGTTGTTTTTTATAATTTCGAATGCACGAACAAGAAAAATGCTGCTACAAGGGACTTTTCTATTGACTTTTGCATATTTATACACTATATTGCATAAATGTTCACTAATTTCAGCAGTAATATATGTGAATATATGTAAACCTTTTGTTATTGTATTTAACTTATTAGGAAACTATATTATATACTGCAATAACTTTTAGAAAGCGTGAGTGAAAATGAGTAAGATCAAAGTAAGTATCATCGGTGCGACAGGTTACGTCGGAGCTGAGCTTGTAAGGGGCTTTGCATGCCATCCTGAAGTGGAGTTCAAGTATCTGACATCCAGAAGTTTTGAGGGACAGAAGTTCTCTGATATCTACCCTGTTCTCCGAGGCGTATGCGACATGACTCTTACGAACACGGATTACGAGACGGTCGCAAAGGAATCCGACCTTGTCGTAACAGCCCTCCCTCACGGAGTTTCAAGTAAGACAGTTCCTGTCCTTCTCGAAAACGGTTGCCGTGTCATCGACCACAGCGGCGACTTCCGTTACAAGGACCTTGCTACATATGAGAGATCCTACAAACTAGAGCATCCGCATCCGGAACTTCTCAAGGAAGCAGTTTACGGTATCCCTGAGTTCTACAGAGACGAACTTAGAAACGCCAAACTCGTTGCAAACCCGGGCTGCTACCCGACTTGTTCCCTTATCGCACTTGCTCCTTTCCTTAAGGCAGGACTTCTCGATACGACATCCATCATCATCAACGCAGTATCCGGCGTCAGCGGTGCAGGAAGAAAGGAAAGCCTTCCTTATTCCTTCTGCGAGATGGACGAGAACTACAAGCCCTACGGCGTAGTAGGTCACAGACACACAACAGAGATCGAGGAGCAGGCTTCGTTCCTTGCTGGAACACCGCTTAAGCTCAGCTTTACTCCTCACCTTGCTCCGTTCAAGCGAGGAATGCTCAACACGATCTATGCAAAACCTTCCGCATCTTTCACGGATGTTTCCGACGAGAAGATCAATGCTATATATAAGGAATTTTATAAGGACGAGTTCTTCGTAAGAGCTCTCGACATGAAGGTCTTCCCTGAAGTAAAGGCCGTTAACGGTTCCAACTTCATCGAGATCAACGGCGTATATGACAAAGAAACGAATCTGATCAAGCTCTTCTCCGCCCAGGACAACCTCGGCAAAGGTGCAGCTCTTCAGGCTATCCAGGCGTTCAACGCAATGTTCGGATTCGACGAGAAAACAGGACTTACTTTAGTCCGTGGAGTTTGATAAGAGGTGATTTAAAATGGGAGACAAAGGACAACTTCCTGAACTTGATACGATAATGCAGGACAAAGTGGATCGCGCGTCGATCCTCATCGAAGCCCTTCCATACATCCGTAAGCTCAGAGGACAGACGATCGTAATCAAATACGGCGGAAACGCCATGATAAATGAAGATCTTAAGCAGTCAGTAATGGATGACGTTACGCTCCTTAAGTACATCGGTATCAACCCGATCATCGTTCACGGCGGCGGACCTGACATCACGGGAATGCTCAACAAGATGAACATCGAGTCCCGCTTCGTCAGCGGACTTCGTTACACAGATGAAGAGACCATGAAGATCGCTCAGATGGTACTTATCGGCAAGACCAACAAAGAGATCGTCAGCAACCTCAACACCAGAGGTTCCAAGGCAATCGGTATCTGCGGTATCGACGGCCACCTCATCGAAGCAGAGCGTCTTAGCGAAGACAATGCCGGCAACCCGATCGATGTAGGCTTCGTAGGCAAGATCACCAAGATCAACACCAAGATCATCGAGATGCTCGCCAACGACGAATATATCCCGGTAATCGCTCCTATCGGAGTCGGCAAGGACGGCGAGAGCTACAACATCAATGCAGACACCGTTGCTTCCGAGATCGCCGTAGCTCTTAAGGCAGAAAAGCTCATGACCCTTACAGACGTCGGCGGTGTTCTCGAAAAAGATGAGAACGGCGAAGATCATATCATCCCTGTTCTCGATGAAGAGTCCATCAACGACCTCATCGAAAAAGGCATCATCACAGGCGGTATGATCCCTAAGCTCTACGGATGTCTCGACATCGTCCGAAGAGGCGTAAGAAAGGCACACATCATAGACGGAAGGATACCTCACAGCTTACTGCTCGAGATATTCACGGCAAAAGGCATCGGAACGATGATCGTAAAAGAAAAAGGAGCCAAATATGGACATCACTAATGATTTTGAATTGACCAAAGAATTAGACCAGAAATATTGCATGCAGGTCTTTGACCTTCTACCTGTTGCTTTCACACACGGCAAGGGCGTATACCTCTATGACCAGGAAGGCAAGAAGTACATGGATATGATCGGCGGTATCGCCGTTAACAGCCTCGGCCACGGCAACAAGGCACTCACAAAGGCTATCAAGACACAGGCGGATAAACTCATCCATTCCTGCAACTACTACTACAACATCAACAAGTCAGAACTCGCTTATAAGCTCTGCAAGATCAGCTTCGCAGATAAGGTATTCTTCTGTAACTCAGGAGCTGAGGCTAACGAAGGAGCGATAAAGCTCGCTCGCGGTTATTTCTATCACAAGGGGATCAACCGTCATAAGATCATTACGGCTAAGAACAGCTTCCACGGAAGAACGATGGGTACCATCGCTGCAACAGGCCAAGAGAAGTTCAGCAAGCCTTTTGCACCGAATGTTCCCGGATTTGAATATGTTCCGTTCAACGACATCACTTCCCTGAAGCTCGCCGTTGACGGCAACACAGCAGCGATCATGCTCGAGCTCATCCAGGGCGAGAGCGGCGTAAGGCCTGCAGACTACGAGTACGTTAAGGAAGTTCGTGAACTTTGTAACAAGCTCGGTCTTCTTCTCATCATCGATGAGGTTCAGACAGGTGTCGGACGTACAGGTAAGATGTTCTGCTACGAGCACTATGATATCAAGCCTGACATCATGACTCTCGCTAAGGGCCTTGCAGGCGGTGTTCCGATCGGAGCTTTGCTCGCGACAGAGGAAGTTGCTTCCGTAGGTTTTGAGGTCGGTGATCACGGTTCAACGTTCGGCGGTAACCCGCTTGCCTGTGCAGCAGGTGTAACGGTACTTAACGAGATCGGCGAGAATGCACTTCTCGGAAACGTTAATAACATATCGGATCTCCTCTTCTCCAAGTTAAGCGACCTTAAGGCCAAGTATCCGGTCATCACTGATGTACGTGGCAAGGGACTTTTGATCGGTATCGAATTTGCAGGCGCATTGAGTGCCAAGGGACTTAAGAATCAGCTCTTTACGATGGGATTCCTTGTAAGTTCGATCGGAGACAGCACGATCCGTATCGCTCCGCCGCTCATCATAAACGAGAAAGAAGCAATGAGCTTTATCAAGGCTTTGGAGACGATACTCAAGGGCAAGAAGAAGAATATTTTCGGAAGGTGATAAAACATGAAGCATTATATAGATTTTCACGAAGACGTAAGTTTTGACGATCTCAACTACCTGCTCGAGATCGCATCTGATATGAAGAAAAAGACAAAGACAGGCGTAAAGCATCACATCCTCGAGGGCAAGTCCCTGGCTATGATCTTTACAAAGTCTTCCACAAGAACCCGTGTTTCTTTTGAGGTCGGTATGTACCAGCTCGGCGGACAGGCTCTGTTCCTGAGTAACGACGACATCCAGATCGGAAGAGGCGAGACTATCCACGACACAGCTAAGGTTCTGTCCGGAATGGTAGACGGTATCATGATCAGGACTTTCGCTCATCAGGACATCGTGGATCTTGCCAAGTACGGTTCTATCCCTGTAATCAACGGCCTTTCTGACGACCAGCACCCTACACAGGCTCTCGCAGATCTTCTTACGATCCAGGAGCACAAGGGCGGTCTCAAGGGATTGAAGCTCGCTTATGTAGGTGACGGAAATAACGTAACTGCTTCCCTTCTCCAGGCTTGCGCCAAGGCAGGAATGGATATCTCCTGCGCTTCACCTAAGGGTTACACAGCAGGTCAGAAGTATGTTGACCAGGCTCTCGAAGATGCCAAGGTTACAGGCTCCAAGATCCTCATGACTGAAGATCCGTTCGAGGCTTGCGACGGCGCAGACGTTATCTACGCTGACACATGGACATCCATGGGTCAGGAAGAAGAGAAGGCTAAGAGAGTCGAGATCTTCAAGGATTATCAGGTTAACAGCAAGCTCATGGGTGTTGCTCATAAGGATGCTATCTTCATGCACTGCCTCCCTGCTTACAGGGGGTACGAAGTAACAGAGGATGTCATCGACGGACCTCAGAGTGTTGTTTTCGATGAGGCTGAGAACAGGCTTCATGCGCATAAGGCAATCCTCGTAAACTGCTTTACAAGGTAATCTATGGCTTATACCTTAAGACAGGCTGTGCCGGGGGATGCCCCGCTCCTATCGGAACTTATCAAGTCTTCGATGCTGACTTACAGCAACGACTCGGGTATCGATCCGTCGATACTCGATTCCATGCATGAGCGCGTCGAAGATCTTGTTTTGAAGCTCAAAACCCACACCTGTCTGTGCTTTTTCGATGAGTATAATATGCCGGTCGGCACCATCACCCTGAAGATCAGGGACGACGTCGAACACTTTGATTTCTCGAAAAAGACTCACGACTATCTGGAAGGAATGGACC
>JAGCGK010000011.1 GCA_017649645.1 Clostridiales bacterium
AGAGCCTTAAGAGCTGCGTTACGAAGGATCGTGATCATCGAGATAAAGCACTGAGGTCTTACGACATACATCTTGTCATATTCGTAGGAAACATCCGTGATGCCCTGGTAGACAGTGCTGTCAGCTTCGAGCAAAGATACGAGGACTGCGTATTCGCACTTCTTCTCGTTTCTGTCCTTATCCAGTTCCTTGAAGAAATTCCTGTTGAGATGCTTCTTTTCCGTAGTATCCATCTCGTTCTTCATCTCAAACATGATGGACAATAACTCCACTCCGCTGTCATCATATTCACGGTAAATGAAATCACCCTTGGAACCTGTGGAGGAAACTTCGTTGTCCTTACCGAATTCGGCGTTCGGGAATGCCGCGAGCCTGATCTTATTGAACTCGTCAAGGCAGTACTGCTCGAGGGATTCACCGATCATCTTTGTGGACATGCTGGTCTTAAGGTCCTTATAGTAATCGATGACTTCGTCCTTCTGCTTAAGCTCGTTCTGATGAGCCTCGATAAGATTCTTCTCCTTAAGTTCGAAGCTCTGTCTGTTAAGCTCGAGCTGATTGGAAAGTTCCGTGATCTCCTTATCCTTCGCAATTGTCGCTTCCTTGATCTGAAGTTCGGAATTAGTCTTATCGATCTGGATCTGAGACTTAAGCTGAACGATCTCTTTGTCCTTCTCGGAAAGGAGCTTCTTACCGTCAGCTTCCGCATCTCTTAAGGCAGCCTCTTTTTCCATCTCGGCAACGGCCAATTTCTGCTGAAGCTCGGCAATGATCTTATCCTTGTCCTTCTCGACATCGGCAACGGCGATCTTGACCGCATTCTCCTTTTCCTGCTGGACTTCCTTGCTGAATTCCTTATCTCTTATCTGCTTAACGATAGCAGCATAACCTGATTCATCTACCTGAAAAACTTCACCGCACTTAGGGCACTTGATTTCCTGCATATTTTTTCCTCCTCATTTGACGGAACGAAACTAAAACTCTTATGCACTGATTATAACACTTAAAGGGGTGTCATTAATGGTACACAAGGGTTATTTTCGGGAGGAAAAAACAAGGTTATTTTCGAGAAGAAAGATAGTCAGATATCCAGCCTGTGATACCCTTCGGAAGGCGCGGATCCATAGGGGTCCCGTCGTCGAACATGAGGTTGCTTTGAATGCCGTTCATAAGGCAGTGCTGGCCCATCTCAAAACCGAAGTTGATGGAAGCGATCCCCTTGTCGCCGTTATAGACCCAGTCCGGCGTAAAAAGGAAGACATTCTTCATCTTCTGAAGACGTGAAAGACGAGGGGTTACATTTTCCTCAAAACCCGTTATCTCATCGTGCTTGCCGTCAGCAAAGAAAAGGAAAAGACCTTTCTCCTCGAAAACATCCAGAACGCTGTCATCAGGAATGGTAGCTGCGCCGACAGGGATTATCACGTCAAAAGCAGACGGATCGTGCTCAGCGAGAGTAAAGGTAAAACGGCCGCCTGCAGAATTACCCAAAAGGATCTTGCTGCCGCAGGAAAACTTATCCGAGAACTCGTTTATGAGAGCCATGACCGGATCGATATACTCAACATCCCAGGTGCCCATAACATCATCGTCCTCGCGGTATTCGTTGGCGATCGG
>JAGCGK010000113.1 GCA_017649645.1 Clostridiales bacterium
CGAAAATGCGCCTGACATCATGTGCATCCAGGAGACCAAGGCCAATATTGACCAGCTCTCCGAAGAGATCACGAACATAGGCGATTACAAAAGTTATTTCTACAGTGCCGAGAGAAAGGGCTACTCCGGAACTGCCGTCTATACAAAACTCGAGCCTAAAAACATCGAATACGGATTCGGCGTCGATAAGTTCGATCACGAAGGCAGAAGCATAATGCTGGACTTCGGTTCCTTCGTTTTATACAACATCTACTTCCCTAACGGCGGAAGAGGCGACGAATACGTCAAGTTTAAACTGGAATTCTACGAGTGTTTCCTCGACCGTGTTCAGGAACACCTCAAGAACGGCGTTCAGGTCATCTGCTGCGGCGATGTTAATACCGCTCACAAGGAGATCGACCTGAGTAATCCTAAGGCCAACTCCAAGATCTCGGGATTCCTTCCTGAAGAACGTGCCTATATGGATATTTTCGAGCAGAAGGGTCTTACGGATACATTCAGGATGCTCTACCCTGACAAGGCCGAGGCGTACACCTGGTGGTCCTATAAGACAAAAGCGCGCGAAAGAAACGTCGGCTGGAGAATTGACTACTTCTTCGTTACCGACGCTCTTAGATCCAAAGTTAAGGAATCAAATATGTTGTCCGACATCATGGGATCGGATCATTGCCCGATCTTCATCGACATCGACCTTTAAAGTGCTCTATAGTCGTTGATCGCGACTTCGATGGTATCATCCATGTCGTAATACTTATACTTTCCGAGCCTTCCGCCGAAGATGACCTTGTTGTCCTCTTCGGCTTTTTGGGCATATTTCTGATAAAGGTCATTATTCTTGTCGTTATTCATCGGATAGTAAGGCTCATCGCCCTTCTTCCAGGTAGCAGGATACTCACGGGATACAACGGTTCCCTTACATGTGTTGAACTCAAAGTGCTTGTGCTCGATGATCCTGGTGTAAGGAGTCTCGGAATCCGTGTAGTTAACGACGGCGTTACCCTGATAGTTATCAACATCCGGCATGATCTCCGTCTCAAATCTCAATGATCTGTACTCAAGTTCTCCGAAGCAGTAGTCGTAGTACTCATCGATCATTCCCGTATAGACGATCTTGTCTGCGAGATCCTCCAGTTCTTCCCTGTTCTTAAGGAAGTCAACGCCCAGGCGGACCTCGATACCCTCTAGGATATTCTCGACAAGCTTTGTATAGCCTCCGATCGGGATGCCCTGATACGTATCGTTAAAGTAGTTATTGTCGTATGTAAGTCTTACCGGAAGACGCTTGATGATGAATCCCGGAAGTTCAGTAGCCTTACGGCCCCACTGCTTCTCGGTATATCCCTTAACGAGCTTTTCATAGATATCCTTACCGATAAGGTTCATAGCCTGTTCTTCAAGGTTCTTCGGCTCTTCGACCCTGCAGTCAGCCATCTGCTCGTCGATCTTCTTTCTGGCCTCTTCAGGAGTTACGACACCCCACATCTTATTGAAGGTGTACATGTTGAATGGCATCGAATAGATCTCGCCTTTGTAGTTGGCGATAGGGCTATTTGTATATCTGTTAAACTCAGCGTACTTATTAACGAATTCCCATACTTCCTTATTGCTCGTATGGAAAATATGTGCTCCGTACTTATGCACATTGATACCGTTTACTTCTTCCGTATAGATATTTCCGGCAACTGTATCTCTCTTATCTATAACCAGACACTTCTTACCGTTATCTGTAGCAAGCCTCGCGAAAACACTTCCGTATAGGCCCGCGCCTACGATCAAATAATCATACTGACTCATAACTGTTCACTCCAAACTAAATGATACGACCATTATACACTTAATAATCGAAAAGGGGGGTGTCGCAACACCCCCCTATGATCATATGCCTTTCAATTCGACAAGGTAAAGATATGAAAAAGAGTCATTATTCTTCTTCTGCCTTGCTCTCGGCGATTACCTTCTCGGCAACTTCCGGCGGAGCCATCTCATATCTTACGTGCTCGATAGTGAACCATCCTCTGCCCTGTGTCATTGACTTAAGGTCTGTAGCATAGCTTGCCATCTCCGCTGTAGGAACCTCACAGGAAACAACTGTAGCACCGTCTTCATCAGTACCATAACCCATGATACGGCCTCTTCTCTTACTCATGTCACCCATGATGTCACCCTGCTTATCTTCAGGGATATGAACACCTACTGTTGAATATGGCTCGAGGAGCATCGGGTTGCCCTGTTCCATACCTGCCTTGAAAGCGAGGGAAGCAGCGATCTTAAATGCCATTTCCGAAGAGTCTACATCGTGGTAAGAACCGTCTACCAACGTTGCCTTGAGGTTAACAACAGGATATCCTGCCAAAACGCCCTTCTTGACTGCTTCTTCGAGTCCCTTCTGAACTGCCGGGAAGAAGTTCTTAGGAACAGCACCGCCGAATACCTTCTCCTCAAAGATGAGATCTTCGGAATCGGATGGCTCGAACTCGATCCAAACGTCACCGTACTGACCGTGACCACCGGACTGCTTCTTGTGCTTACCCTGAACCTTAACCTTCTTACGGATAGCCTCACGATAAGGAACCTTAGGAGCGCCGAGCTCTGCGTCTACGTTGTACTTAGCCTTGAGCTTACTGATCAATACCTTGATCTCAGATTCGCCGAGACCTGAGATTACCATCTGCTTTGTCTCAGGGTTGGTCTCTACGCGGAATACCGGATCTTCATCAGCAAGTTTGGTAAGGCCGCCCATGATCTTATCTTCTTCGCCCTTCTTTGTAGGCTTGATGCTCATGGACAAGCAAGGTGTAGGGAATGAGATCTTAGGCATCTCGATGATCCTTGCCTTATCACAGAGAGTATCGTTTGTCTGTGTGATGGCAAGCTTAGCTGCGCATCCGATATCACCTGCAGTTACCTTATCTGTAGGGATCTGCTTCTTACCTACCATGAAGAAGAGGTTACTGATCCTCTCTTCTTTACCCTTTGTTGCGTTATAAACAACAGAGTTAGCTTTGATCTCACCGGCATTAACCTTGAAGATGCTGATACGTCCTACGAACGGGTCAGCGATCGTCTTGAATACGAATGCAGCAAGAGGATCTTCCAGCTTGCACTCAACTTCGATCTCGGAACCGTCAGGAAGTGTACCCATGAGGACCGGCTTACGACCTGCAGGAGGTGTATCTTTGGAAATGCAGTTAAGGAGGAAATCAACACCCCAGTTCATATATGCAGAACCGCAATAGATAGGATGCAGTCTCTGTGTTCTGAAACCTGCATGTACGCCGTGCCTGAATTCATCTTCCGTGAACGGCTCGCCTGCAAAATACTTCTCCATCAAAGCGTCGTCGGACTCAGCAACTACTTCGTTGACTGCATCCTGGAGCTCATCGATCCTGGAGTTGAATTCCTCAGGCAGAGGCATCTCTTTTGTTGCACCCGTCTTAGCATCCAGTGAGAAAGCCTTACGGTTCATAACGTCTACGATACCTGTCATCTTGCCGTCTTCCATGATAGGGAGAGAAAGCGGGATTACGCTTGGTCCGTAACGATTTCTCATACGTTCGATAACGCCTTCGAAGTCTGCGTTAGGCTCGTCCATCCTATTGACAAAGAAAAGGAACGGTACGTTCTTCTTGTTGAGCAAACGGATAGCCTTCTCAGAGCCTACCGATGTGCCGCCCTTAGCTGAGATCAATACGATGCCGCTGTCTGCAACACGGATACCGGACATCTCTTCACCCAAGAAGTCGAAATCACCGGGAGTGTCGATAATGTTGATCTTGCTGTCCTTGTATTCACAAGTAGCAACGGTCGCATTGATCGAGATCTGTCTCTTGATCTCCTCAGGATCAAAGTCCATCGTTGTGTTTCCGTCTGTCGCACGACCCATACGCTCTATTGACTTGGTGCAATAAAGGATCGCTTCGGCAAGCGCGGTCTTGCCTGAGCCTTGATGGCCCAGGAGTGTAATGTTACGGATCTTATCTGCGGAAAAATTTCCCATTAGTCCTTTCCTCCTTGTAAAACAAATATGTTCCTATTATATAGGTTTTAATCGTCAATTTCCACAAAAAAATGATAATGCCACAATCTTCTTTTGTGTAATTTGGTAAATCGTTTTATCTGTAAGCTTTTTCGGGCAACAAAAAAGGCTGTCGTAACCGACAGCCCCTGATTTTTGAAAGTAGTTTAAGGATTACTTCTTGAGCTTATCCTTGATATCTTCGACCTTTTCCTTAACATCATTGAGATCGTTGATTCCGAGCTTCTTAGCGCCGTCCTTAACAGTATCGACTGCCTTCTCAACGTCCTTTTTGTCGATGTTCTTAGCTACTTCTTTAAGATCCATAATGTTCACCTGGCCTTTCTTATGATTTATTATTTCTTGATTCGTTCAAAGATCAATACGACACGTGAACCGTTGCCGCCGAGGGAACCGTCCAAAGTTCCGTTGTCGTTGAGGGAAGAAACGAGCTTCCAGTTCTCTTTTGCCTTTGCAGCGAGGACTTCGCCGATACCCTTATTGTCGATGCCGTTAGAAGTATTGGCAACAGACTCAACGGAGTATTCCTTAGGACCGAATGTAAGTCTTTCTTTCTCGAGTTCTTCGATCTTCTGATCTTTCTCCTCGATGAGCTTCTTCATTGCGCCCTTCTCGCTCTCTGTAAGAGCAGATTCCTTAAGTACAACAGCCTGCTTCTCGGCATTGAGGATAATCTCCTGACCGATGGACTCAGCCTGAAGTTCGGCATTCTTAGCTTCTTCGATGATCTTCAGAGCCTGCTCGTAATCATCCTTGATGGCATTGATCTGAGTATCCCACTCAACAGCTGCAGCCTGGAACTGTGCTGCCTGAGTATCGATCTCATTCTGCTTAGCAGCGACCATCTCATCATATTCATTCTTCTTGTTGGCGATCAATTCATCATATTCGGTCGTCTTAGCTGCGATCATTCCGTCATATTCTGCTGTCTTATTGGCGATCATGCCGTCATACTCAGCAGTCTTAGAGGTGATCATCTCTTCCAACTCTGCCTTCTTGGAAGCTATCTCAGCTTCAACCTCAGCCTTCTGAGCTTCAAGGACCTTAGCTTCTTCGATGACCTTGATCATCTCGTCTCTTGTCTTTGTAGCTTCTTCAGCCTCAGCGATCACACTCTTGGCCTGCTCAACGAGCTGATCGAGTTCTGCCTGTGCATCTACTCTTCTTTGCTCGATATCAGCGATGATCGCTTCTTTTTCTTCGTTTATTGCACGTCTTTCAGCTTCAGCAGCTTCCTTAAGCTTCAAAGCCTCATTAGCCTGCTCTTCGCTGATCCTCTTAGCTTCTTCCTCAAGTCTTGCCTTCTCGACTTCGTACTTCTGGTTCATCTCGACGATGTTGGCATCGATAGTCTGGAGTTCCTGCTCCTTCTGAGCCTTTACTGTATCGAAGCTTGCTTCGAGTTCCTGAAGTTCCTTCTGCTTGTCAGCCTTGATCTGGTCTGCATTCTCAACGAATTCCTGAAGTTCCTTAGCTTCAGCCAGGATCTCGTCACGCTTCTGCATAGCTTCACTGAACTCTTTTTCAACCTGTGCTGCGAGAGTTTCTGTCTCCTGCTGAGCTTCAGAGATGATCCTCTGCTGCTCTTTCTTGGCAAGGTCGATCATGTCGTCATATTCTTTCTGACCGGCTTCGCGCTTAGCAGCTGCATCTGCCTCAGCTTCTTTTCTGGTCTGAGCTGCGATCTTTCTTGCATCATCGAGGTCAGCCTTAGCAAGTTCCAACTCACCGTCGATACGCTCTTTCTCGCTTATGGCGATCTTCTGCATCTCCTGGTACTCGAGATCGAGCTTATTCTTCTCTTTCTCATACTTCGCAGACAGTTCCTGTATCTCTCTTTCGATCCTGCCTCTGGTCTCCAGGAGGTGCTTCTCCTCCTCAGTACGCTTCTCGGATGCTCTGGCAACAGTCTCAGCTTCTTTAGCAGCAAGATTACTGGTTGCTTCGGCAATCGCTTTGTCAGCTTCTCCGATAGATGCTTTCTGGAAATCGTACTTACACATGGAACAACGAGCGACATTATCACCCATCATGACTCCACAAACAGGACACTTTTTCATGAACTTACTCCTATAAAACAAAAAAATAAATGCCTAAGTATTATACACCATTCGCAACAAATTATTAGTACTCTATAAAAAAATGTTGCAATTACATAGAGTTTTTCGGCTAATTGCCCAAAAGCACCCGCATAGACAAACTTTGACAATCAAACTACCATTATTCAAAAGACTTGGGAGGCTTAGACATGAAAAAACAAAGTGTTTTAAAAGCAGCAGCTGCAATCATTTTGGGCATAAGCTTCATTCTTCCTGTTGCAGCATGTAACAAGGACAAGGCTGAAGCACCTTCATCCGTAACAGTAGGCATAACTCAGGAGCCGGGACTTTTCGATCCGCACCTTGCCGTAGCAGCAGGCGACAAAGAGATCCTGTTCAACATTTTCGAAGGCCTTTATAAGTTTTCGAGCGACGGAACATTGCACCCTGCCCTTGCAACAAACTGTACTGTATCAGACGACTGTAAGGAGTTTACTTTTGATCTTCGAAAAGACGTAAAGTTCCACGACGGTTCAGTCATGACAGCAGATGATGTTGTTTACTCCATCGAAAGAGCAAAAGAAAATATCCAGACACTCGGAACTATCTCCGGTATCGAAAAATTAAGCGAGGAGCAGGTAAAGATCACATTGAGCGTTGCCAATAGTGAGTTCCTTTCTCAGGCTACATTCTCGATAATCCCGAAGAGCGTATCCGATATCAACGCAAACCCTATAGGAACAGGTCCTTTCAAGTTCAAGGAATATCTTGTAGGTCAGAGCGTAACCATCGTTAAGAACGAAGATTACTGGAATGATTCCCTTCCGTATCTTGACGAGGTCGTTTTCAAGATCTGTGCTGATATGGACTCCGGTCTTCTCGAACTTCAGAACGGCAGCATCGACATCTTCCCTCACATGACTAAGGACAAGGCGGAGATGGCAGGCGAGAACTTCACGATGGTCACAGGTTCATCCAACATGATCCAGATCTTCGCACTTAACAATGCAGTCGCTCCGTTCGACAACGTAAAGGTTAGAGAAGCACTTAACTACGCGGTTAACAAAGACGATATCATCGACCTTACAATGGACGGTGCAGGAACAAAGCTTACAACAGGTATGAACCCTGTTATCGGCAAGGCATATGACACGAGCCTTGATTCCACATACAGCCAGGATCTCGAGAAGGCAAAGTCCCTTCTCAAGGAAGCAGGCTACGAGAACGGATTCGACATGACGATCACAGTTCCTAGTAACTACCTCGTTCATGTAAACACGGCAGAGGTCATCGCTGATCAGCTCAAGGAGGTCGGCATAAATGCGCAGATCGAGCAGATCGACTGGAGCACATGGCTCAGTGACGTATACGCAGGCAGAGATTACCAGTCAACAGTTATCTGTCTTACACCTATCTACGCTCCTATGGATGAGATCGCCAGATACCACTCCGAGAGCACGGATAACTTCATCAACTATAAGAACCCTGAAGTCGACAGGATAATCGACAGCATTCCGACAACTCTCGATGAGAACGAGAGAGTCGAGCTTTACCACCAGCTTCTCGGAATCCTCGTAGCAGACAACTGCTCGGTATACATCCAGGATCCGATGGAGATAACGGTAGTCAATAACAACATCGAAGGATATAAACTCTATCCGATGTACATTCAGGACATGTCCGAGGTAAAGTACAAAGAAAGTTAAAAATGATACAATGAACTAAAAGTTCACTTACAGGGGGAGCCATGAAAGAACGTGTTACCTACATCTTGAGCAGAGTGCTCGAATTGATGATCACACTTCTTCTTGTCTCCCTCTTAACTTTTGCCGCTTTTTCGATAATACCGGGAGATACGGCAAGAACGATCCTCGGGCCTTCGGCTAGTCCCGAGCAGGTCGAGGCGCTGCGTGAGAAGATGGGGCTTAACGATCCGCTCCTTTTCAGGTATCTGTCCTGGCTCAAGGGCGCTTTTACGGGAGATTTCGGCAACTCCACTTCGTTCAACCAGCCGGTATCGAGCCTTATCATCTCAAGGCTCCCCGTTACGTTCGGACTTAGTTTCCTGTCACTTTGTCTGGTGCTCCTGATCTCTTACCCGTCTGCGGTAATAAGTTCCAGAAGGCCGGGTAGATTCTGGGATCAGGTCTTTTCCGTATTCGGACATGTATCATTCGCGATCCCGCCTTTTGTACTGTCGCTTATATCAGTATTTATAGCAAGTAAACTCTTCGGTTACTTTGCTGTCGGAAAATATGCTTCACCGTCAAAAGACTTCGGACAGTATATCTACTGCCTTTTGCTGCCGTCATTTTGCGTAGCGATCCCGAAGATCGCCATGACGTTCAAGTTCCTTCGTGCGAGCATCCTTACGGAGAAGAGCAACGATTATGTAAGAACGTCAAAGAGCAGAGGTCTTTCCGACATCAAGATCATGTTCAGGCATATACTTCCGAACTCAAATGTATCAGTCATAACGGCTTTGTCCATCGTCCTGTCGGATCTTCTCGGAGGAAGCCTTATCGTAGAGCAGGTATTTAACCTTCCGGGACTCGGAAGACTTCTTATACAGGCTATCGGAAGACGTGACTTCCCGCTTTTATCGGGAATCGTCTTCTACCTTGCAGCCATGATGGTCATCGTTTACTTCATCGCTGATGTTCTCATGAACATGTGCGACCCGAGACTACGTAAGAACAGGGGGGATATCTTATGAGAAATAAGAAGATCAGCCCTTACTACATAGTCGGTGGAATATTATTCTCCATAATCGTCATCGCCTGCATATTAGGCCTTTTGGGCGTCGGCCCTGATCCTGAGAAGACCAGCGCTTCTTCTAAGCTCCTGGCACCTTCCGCTTCCCATATCATGGGAACTGACAACATGGGACGAGACCTCTTCGCGAGGGTCCTTGCAGCATCCAAGTACACGCTCTTCATCTCTTTTGCAGGCGTAACGGTTGCACTCGTTCTCGGAACGATCGCAGGTATGCTCGCGGGATATTTCGGAGGCATCTGGGACAGGATAATAATGCTTCTCGGAAACTCCATAATGTGCTTCCCCGGAATCCTTCTGGCACTGGTAGCAGTAAGCGTCAGCGGACCATCGCTCTTCAATGTCATCTGGGCGCTGGGACTTGTTTTCGCGCCGACTTTTGCCCGTGTATACAGGACCGAAGTCATCAAGATCAAAGGCAGGGATTATATCCTTCACGCGAAGATCCTGGGCGTTAATCCGATAAGGATCATGGCGGTGCATATATTCCCTAACGCCTTCGCACAGATCATTCCGGCGATCGTCATAGGCCTTGCCAACATGACGCTTTCCGAGTCTGCCATGAGTTATCTCGGACTCGGCGTTCAGCCTCCGAAAGCAAGCTACGGCAAGATCCTTTCTGATGCACAAAGCTACATCACGGCAGCGCCGTGGCTCGTCATCTTCCCTTCACTTATGCTCGTCATCTACATCCTCGGCCTTTACTTCATTTCCGAGGGGATAAGGGGGGACAAATGAGTTACGCCAAGTACATTCTTCAGGTCAAAGATCTCTCGCTGGATTTCGGTTCGGAATCCACCAAGACACTTCATGATATCTCTTTTGATCTTCGAAAAGGCGAGATCCTGGGTCTCATCGGAAACTCAGGCTGCGGCAAGACCATGACCGCCCTTTCCGTTTCCCGCCTGCTTCCGAAAGAAGCAAGACTTACTTCGGGAAGCATTGTTTTCGACGGAAAAGAGCTGATGGACTATAAGGAAAAGGATATGCGTGAGCTCAGAGGCAAGGATATCGCGATGATATTCCAGGAGCCTTATACCGCCCTCGATCCTCTGAAGACCGTATTTAAAAATCTCGAGGAAGTCCTTACGGAGCACGAGGTCCTTACCAAGGACGAGCGCCGGGATAGGATCCTTAACATGCTCAGAAGAGTCGGATTTGACGAGGCCGAAGACATCCTCGGCAGATATCCGCACGAGCTCTCCGGAGGCCAGAGACAGCGCGTTCTCATCGCGGGCGCCTGCCTTCTTAAGCCAAAGCTCATGATCGCCGACGAGCCGACATCCTCCCTCGACACGATCACGTCCATGTCCATACTCGAGCTCATAAAGTCTCTTTGTGCGGAATTCATGATGTCGGTCCTTTTCATATCACACGATCTTTCCATAGTCGGCGGATTCTGTGACAGGGTACTTGTTATCGAAAAAGGCCGGATAGTTGACAGCGGAAACGCTTTCGACCTTTTGTACAATCCGAAAAATCCATATACCGCAGGGCTTTTGTCTGACTCAAGGCTCGATCCCAAATCTTTGGATCTTAAGTTCAACAAGCCTTCGTTCTCATCGGAATGCAGCCTTCGCGTAAAGGGCTTAAGTGCGGGTTATGAGAGCGGCCGTGGTTTTCGAAAAAAGAAAAAAGACATCATACACGATATAACGTTCAAGATATTAAACGGCGAATCAGTGGGACTCATCGGCAGCAGCGGATGCGGCAAGACCACGCTCACCAGGGCGATCTGCGGCCTTCTTAAACCGACTTCGGGAACCATAACGGACACGAAGGGCAAGCTCGGCGTTGTTTTCCAGGATCCTGTAATGTGCCTTAATCCTGCACATACGATCAGATGGCACCTCAATGAGCCTCTTAAAGCGAACAAGATAAAGCTTACAAAGGAAGAACTTAATAAGACGATCAGGAAATCCCTTGAAGCTGTCGGTCTGGAGGAAGATATCCTCGGAAGGCGCCCTTCACAGCTGTCGGGCGGTCAAAGGCAGAGGATCGCGATCGCGATGTGCCTTATGATAAACCCGAATCTCATCATTGCCGATGAACCTTTGTCGGCACTTGATACTACTTCGGGCGCAAGGATCCTTAAGCTCCTTGCCAAGATAAACACGGAAAGAAATACTTCCATCCTTCTTATCTCTCATAACTTGAGAGTAATAAGAGCTGCCACATCATACGTAATCGTAATGGATCAGGGCAGGATCGTCGAAGACGGACCGACTTTGAACGTTCTTTCAAATCCGCAAAGCGAAGTAACCAAAAAACTCCTTCTGGCGGAGACGACTTTGCACAGAAATCCCGATAAGGGACAATTTATGACAGAATAAAAAACCCGACAGGTAAAAACCTGCCGGGAATAATTATCTAATTCAGATTAATCAAGATGTCGCTGTTGTTTCAGTCGGCATACTCGGATTACTGGACAACAAACCGTTAACAACGCTTCCGGCCTGTACTGCCTTTGCATCATGATCAGAAACCTTATCTGCTCTCTCATTAGCAGAAGTAATATATACGCTAATACCGTAAAGTAATACGCCACTAAGTATCGCAATAATAGCAACTACAAGAATGATCTCTACCAACGTGAAACCTAATTTGTTATTCTTAAGTTGTCTCTTCATAAAAAAACGCTCCTTATTAGATCGGCAAAAACAAACTACGCTTGTATTCTATCAAACATTCTTCACATTTTCCACACTTTTTTTTATAAATCCCGTTTTAAAAACTTTGTTTTTTTGTTCAAACTCTTTAATAAAGGCGTTTTCGGGTGTTCATTTCTCTGAAATTTATTTTTTCTGCTTCACAATTTTGACACATTCGAATCATTTCATTAATTTGGGGACCACCTTCAAATGAACCTGGATCCATCTGAAAACGATCCCCAAAAGGAAAAGGAAATATATGAATAAAGTATGCGGGCTAGGTAGTTATTAATGAAAAGTCACCCCGAAGGGTGACTTCCCACTGAATTGAAAGGTATATATATGAACTACAAGAAACGCTTAGTTATTGTAGAGCGCTACGGATACTACTGTAGCTTTTACCGATCCGTCTGCCATGAAGATTGCTGTGAATCCGCTGTCAGGCTTGTTGTCATTGCTGTTTGCTGTGTATGTAAACTTATAAGTATTGTTGCCCATGTTCTCAACGTTGTTGTACTTCCAGTCATCATTCTGCTTATAAGTTACATTTGTTCCTTCAACCTTAACTGTTACGCTGTAGATATTCTTTCCGCCGCCGCTTACAGATACGTTAGATACCGGACGCTCCCAAACTGCGAACTGGTTGGAAGAAACGGATACGTCTGTGGAAGAACCAGCTACAACTGTACCTGAAAGGTTAGATGCTGCTCCGAGGTTTACACCATCAAGACCGTTGCTTGATCCCGGATCTGGCTCGATCGGCTCCGGCTTTGGAGAAGGCTTCGGAGGATCTGTCGGCTCCGGTGTAGGATCCGGTGCTTCTGTTGTCTCAGGCTCTGTTACTTCAGGCTCTGATGGCTCAACTGCCTCTGTTGGTTCCGGTGTTACAGGATCCGGTGTAGGATCCGGTGTTACAGGATCAGGATCTGCTCCAGGGTTCTCACCGATAACTGCTGTTCCGGAAGCATCTGCTGCAACTGCTGCTACTTCATCTGGATCCTTCCAGGACTTGATGTCTGAATAACTTGTCTTCAACTGGAGAGCTACTTTGTCATTAGCCTGTGCATATCTGCCCTCGTGCTCTGCAACCTTTCCTGCTCTCTCTTCTGACAACTGAATGTATGCTACCAAACCGGAAATTAATACTGTTCCTAAGATAGTAATTATGGCTACTACCAAAACCATCTCGATCAGTGTAAAACCTGCTTTATTGTTTCTTGCCTTTGTCATATTAATCACTCTCTTTCTCACAATTCATAACTTTTTCAATTCAATTAACTTACATGCTTTGATTGTAAAGCGTAATTATGAACGAGGTATGACCAATTTACAAATTGAAGCCATATTTTTGTCACATTTTATGAACTAAATGTAAATCGCACATGAGGATTTGTAAACAGCAACACTGCAAAAATGCCCAAGAGCCTTGATACAACGGCGTTTTAGTCGTTCACAAATTTTAGCATCAAAAAATGATATTTTCCTCCGAAATGTGTTATTTGTTCAACATTTGCCACAATTGGGCAAAAGAAAACCGCCTCCACAAAGGAAGGCGGCCCCAACCAAACACATATTTAGGATTAATTATGTACTACTGATTCTATCTTGGTCTCATCACAAGTTATAACGATCTCGTCATTGACACAATCTACCAAAGCGACATCGCCCGGTGCGATGATACCGTCAAGCAAAGCTTCAGAGAACTTATCTTCGACCATTGCCTGGATGACTCTTCTCAAAGGCCTTGCGCCGTACTGCGGGTCATAGCCCTTCTTAGCGAGAAGCTCCTTGGCCTGTTCGGTAAGCTTGATCTCGATACCGAGGTCATTTACTCTCTTGCCTACATTCTTCATAAGAAGATCGACGATCTTAAGGATGGACTCCTTGTTGAGCATACGGAAGAAGATGATCTCGTCCACACGGTTGATGAACTCAGGCGAGAAACTCTTCTTAAGCTCATCAAGGACTGTCTTCTTCGCATCCTCATAATTCTTGCCGCCGTAGAGACGCTCTCTGGAAAGATCATCCTTGTCGTTCTCGTCTTCGAGCTCGAATCCGATCTTACGGCTTGCTTCTGCGGTGAGCATACGCGCACCTATATTAGAAGTCATTATTATAATAGTATTCTTAAAATCTACGAGTCGGCCCTTACCGTCAGTAAGTCTTCCGTCATCCAGGATCTGGAGCATACTGTTAAAGATATCAGGATGCGCCTTCTCTATCTCATCGAAAAGGACTACCGAATAAGGATGTCTTCTTATCTTCTCTGTAAGCTGACCACCCTCATCGTATCCGACATATCCCGGAGGCGATCCGATGAGTTTACTTACATCGTGCTTTTCCATGTACTCGGACATATCGATCCTGACAAGCGCGTTCTCGTTTCCGAACATTACCTCTGCAAGGGCTCTGGCAAGCTCCGTCTTACCTACACCGGTAGTACCGAGGAATATGAACGATCCTGACGGACGCTTCGGATCTTTAAGACCCAGACGGCTTCTTCTGATGGCACGTGCGATCGCACTTACTGCCTCATCCTGACCGATTACCCTTGACTTAAGCTCATCTTCCAATGTCTTAAGCTTCTCGGCATCAGACTCCGTGATCTTGGATACAGGGATACCTGACCACTTGGCAAGGACTTCTGCGATATCTTCAACTGTAAGTTCACCTGTAAAGCCGTCATTGTCAGGCTTGTTGGAATTCTTGAGTTCTTCTATCCTCTTCTCGATCTCCTGCTCCTGAACATGAAGTTCCTGAGCTTTCTCGAATTCCATCTTCTCAGCAGCGACCTTCTTGAGGTTACCTACTTCGGCAAGTCTGTTGGTAAGAGTATTAAGTTCCGTAGATACCTGGAAGTTGATCCTCTTTTTCGCTGCTGCCTCATCGATAAGGTCGATGGCTTTATCAGGAAGAAATCTGTCTGACAGATATCTGGTCGAAAGGAGAACTGCCTGCTCGATAGCCTCATCACTGATCTTGATCTTGTGATGTTCCTCGTAACGCGGACGAAGTCCCTTGAGGATAAGGATGGCATCTGCCTGGGAAGGTTCTTCGATAAGTACTTTCTGGAACCTTCTCTCGAGAGCGGAATCTTTTTCGATGATCTTGCTGTATTCATCAAGTGTAGTAGCGCCGATGATCTGAAGTTCACCCTTTGTGAGCATCGGCTTCATGATGTTTGCTGCATCAAGTGAACCGTTGCCGCCGTCACCTGCTCCTACGAGAGTATGGATCTCATCGATAAAGAGGATGATATCTTCGTTAGAGGATGCTTCATCAAGGACCTTCTGGATCCTCTCTTCAAAGTCACCTCTGAACTTGGAACCTGCTACCATCGAACCGACTTCGATGTTGAACACTGTCTTGCCCTTAAGGATATCAGGTACGTCTCCTTCAGCGATCTTAAGTGCGAGACCTTCAGCGATAGCTGTCTTACCTACACCAGGCTCACCGACGAGACAAGGATTGTTCTTTGTTCTTCTGGCAAGGATCTGCATTACACGGTTGATCTCTTCTTCTCTTCCGATTACCGGATCGATCTTGCCGTCTTTTGCGAGCTGAGTAAGGTTCTTACCGAACTTGTCCAATGTAGGGTGCTTGCCCTTGGCACTCTTTTTCGAGCCCATCCTGGCAAGATTTGCTGCGGACTGACGAGGAGAATCCTCAGATGAGCCGCCTTCCATATAATCATCGTCGCCTGAACCCATGATGACGGCAAGTGTCTGCTGTCTGATGGCTTCAAGATCAGCGTTAAGGTAGATCATGATCTTGGCAGCGGTGAAACTCCTTTTCGAGGCAAGGACACTTAAGATATGCTCAGGAGTAACGATTCCGTCACCGAATCTGTTGGCAACGATATCGGCCTCGGCGAGTACTCGCTTTGTATCTACACGGCATGCGTGAAGACCTTCCTCAAAGTCGATGCTGGCGATCTCTTCGTCGCTCGGCTTTTGCATTGTAGTTCTCTCGTTTCTCTCGATACACTCGATTACCTTCTCATCGGTAATACCCTGTACTTCAAGAATATTCTTGGCAGGACAATTGAGGTTGCACATGGCAAGAAGCAGGAATTCGCTTCCGATCGTCTCGCATTTGAATGCCTTGGCAAAAAGCCAGGAATCAGATATCAACTGTATGGCACCTTCTCCGAATTTCATGATCATTCACCCCTTTCCAGTATTTCCTTGATATACTCTGCGCGCTGCTCATTATGTCTGTTGAAGCTGCGCGGATGCAGGTCGTATTCTTTACATAGTTTTTCTGTTATCTCATTAATGACGGAGAGTGTGATCCCCGTTTCCTTGTCGTCGATAAGACCTAAGCCGAATCTGATCCAGCCGAGTACTTCGAGAGCCTCAGGAAGTTCGATCTTCCTGCAGAACTTCAAAAGTCCGTATCCTCTGTAGTACTGATCTTCGACGACCAGTCTGTTCTTCTTATAAATTGCCTCACGGCACATGCGCTCAACTTTGATGATGTCGTTGATTATCGTGATGGCGCGCTCGTAGAGCTTATCCTCACCGATACCGAGCGTAGCCACGTTGGTAAGTGAGAACAAAGTCTCTGGTCTTTTGATGCCGCTATTCTGATTGATATAAGGCTTTAATCTCCACTCAGCGACCGTAAGCTTCTTCTGAAGTGAAGGGAAAGTTCCCGACTTAACGATACCCGGGATAGCTACGACTATATCCACCGTGATTCCGGAACCTACGTTCTGAGGTTCTGCCGTAAGAAATCCGAGTCTCTCGGAATAAGCCATATCGAATGCTCTCTCGAAATCAATGACCATCTTCTCGACTCTGGAGAACATGTCCTTGACGTTTGAGCCTCTGATGTTACCGTAGAATGTCAGGTGGTTGATCTTGTTGATCATGGCACCTATAGCTTCGTCACTGCTCTGGAACATGGCATCGCTGCCGCGCTTTTTGAGCGCATCAGGGATATTTGCTGACGGCTCCTCGATCTTGACTTCGTAACCGAGCTCCTCTGCTTTTGCAGTAACGAGATGCTGTACGGTCTCGCGCTCGTTGTCGTCCATTTTCGAAGGGAAGGAATATCCTTTTATGTTACGCCTCACTACGACTCTTGATGTGAGGATAACATCACTGTTTTCACCGTTTTCTTCGTACCACTTCATTTACACGCCCTCCCTGCTTCGAAGTTCATCTCTGAATTTTGCTGCAAGAAGGTAATCTTCATTTGCTACAGCAAGCTTGATAGCTTCGTTAAGATCTTCGTTGGTGAGCATTCCGATGTCGGCATTGGAATACTTAAGAAGCTTGTTCTCGTCAGCTACGATCTCCTTTGAAGGAGCTGCCTCAGGCTCCTTGATTTCGGAATTCGATCCGATCTCGGAATCATCGACTTCCTTAGTCTCGCCGATGTCGGACAAAGGCTCGGAAGCGATACCCGGAGTCCTTCCTCTGTAGTGGTTATCCGCCTGAAGTCTCATGAGAAGTCTCATAACGGATTCATTAAAAGTGTTGTAGCACTCTATGCATCCGAGATTGCCCGTAGCTTCGAACTCCTTCAAGGTCGTACCGCACTTAGGACACTTGATCTGGCTCCTTGTCGGGGAGAACTCCAGCTGCTCTCTCATGAGAGGGAAGAATGACGTAAGTCCGTCATCCAGGAACCTGAACGCACTGCTGGCAAGAGTTGCCGCATCAGGTATCCCTATCTCCTTGGCACAATCCGGGCAGAAATATCTGCCGTTATAATTTACGTACGATTTGTCTATTATCTTTCCGCATCTTTCACAACGCATTATTAATCACTTCCTTTCAGCTCGCACCGTCTAACATAAGACTTACCAAAGCATTTTTGAAAATATCGGCTCTTACCACCGACCTTATATCGGAATCAACATGAACCAGAGCTCTGTCCGACACCGTCGCCATAACGACTGTCGCTTCGTGAGGCGAGATCGCACCGCTCGACACGAGATTGGTCAGATAGATCTTCGCCTGTTGCTGAGTAAGATCATTACCTATCGCGTTAAGCACCGACTGAAGGTACTCGCCCTTGCTGATGATCTTCGCTCGCCTTATCGTGATCTGTCCGCCGCCGCCTCTTCGGCTCTCGACTATATATCCGTTACCTGACGAGAATCTGGTTGACAACACGTAGGTTATCTGTGAAGGCACGCAGTTAGCTTTCTCAGCGAGATCGCTTCTGCTTATGGTCGCCTTGCCGTTGTTCTCGTCCAGCATCTCTTTGATCATTAATTCTATAACATCAACGAGTCTGGCCACATCTGTTCCTCCCTTCCTGCTTTGGTCAAATTCGACTTTGATTTTGACTTTGACTTTCTTTGATGTTTGTATTATCGTCCCATTTTCAGTGTTTGTCAATAACTTTTTTGACTTTTTTTGACTTTTGTTTTCGAAGATGATGTCTCAAAACATATTGGGATCATAAAAGGCAGGTTCACACTGAAGGTAATCTGCTTTTTGTTTTGCTAGACCCTTCCCTGAAACACCAGTTGATACTCCCTGCTGATAGGGAGC
>JAGCGK010000114.1 GCA_017649645.1 Clostridiales bacterium
CATCACAGTAATAGTTAGCAAGAGAATTAGTGAAATAAAAATAATATGTTTGTCCCGCCTTAAGATCAAGATCCATGTCTAAATTATGGCTTACTTCACCCTTGATAAGATGCTGGTAATAATCATTGAAATTAAGGTCTGTGATGCTGTAATTACCATCATCCCAACCTATACAATTATCATCGCTGTCAAATACGGCGACATACGGATTCGCATCCCAGCCTGAAGATGTAAGCTTGTATGTGTCATCTTTCTCAGGAGTAAAGGAATAAACTTCCTGATCGTTGTACCAATGAGGTTTGATCTCATAATTCTTACCCTGTGTGATCTGATAATTTGCTCCAAGATCATTATCCTTTATAAAGAAATACTCTGCAGCAAATTGGGCTCCAGGCAATTTAGTAAAAAAGGCTATAGGTTCTGATATTACCATGTCTACGTAACTTAACCCTTTACCAAAATATTCTTTAGGAGTCAAATTGTTTTGTATATTTATCGAGGAAGAATCATCAAAGGAAAAATCAATAATCTGTATCGACCATTTTTCAACCAGGATATTACGACATTTATCAAATGGATACTCTTTTGAACCTATTGTTTGAAATTTAAAGAAGAAATTAAAAGATTCTTTTTCTTCATTGAATTCTATCGGAATAAAAAGATCCTCGCCATAATTTATCTGTATTTCGACAGTCTCATCCAAGTCTCTATAACTGTTTTTATAATTCGTTGTATAAATCTTATATTTATTTCCGCTGTTGCCTGGTTTAACTACAAGCTTATAATCATGATTTTCGATATCATCGATATAATTCTGAATAAAACCACCTTGATTTGGAAAAGGAGTGAAATCCATTCTTGTACCGTCTTTGGTCATATAGATCTCGCCGTCAAATCCGTCGATCTTTAAGTTACATACTTTATCTGATCTGACTATAAGGATGTACTCACCTTTTTCGAGATAATATTGCGAATCGGTACCAGCAACTCCGGATTTCCACCATATTTTATAAGTCGTTGGAATCTCAGTACCATCATCCTTATAAATGCAACAAAAAGGATTATCCCCCAGTTGATCCAACACTTTTGAATCTATATTCTTAAGATCATACTCGACACTTGTAGCCGTGGGCTGAAAAAGATATACTGTGGATCTGCTGATACTTAATCTGTATGCGGTAAAGCCATTACAAACATATTCGGCATGCAAATGCTCATCAAGCTTTATAGTTTCCATCGAATTCGCTCTCAGTGGGAAAGCAAAACAACCGAGTATAAAAATCGCAGCCAAAAAAGAACATAAAAATGCTCTGGATAGTTTTCTCATATATAGTACCTCCAATTAACCCTTTTGTGATTTTGGCACATATTACGAGAAATGTCTATACCTCAGATCTTATCGGTTACGACAACGAGCAACTCTCCGGAGCTGACAAAAACGGAAAAAGAGGATGTTCCTATAGCCAGTTCATTGCTGTTGGTAAAAGAACTGCCGCGGACTATAGTTGCATCATTAAGAGGATAATAA
Organism: Clostridiales bacterium; assembly: GCA_017649645.1. GTDB lineage: Bacteria > Bacillota > Clostridia > Saccharofermentanales > Saccharofermentanaceae > Saccharofermentans. The sequence goes on from JAGCGK010000114.1 coordinate 1,529, forward strand.
AGTCCATTCGTGGTAACCCCTGTGACCTCATCCGAAACAGGAATAAGAGATATTGCCTTATTAGAAGGATCCAACACATCATCAATGTGTATCTCATCTTTACCATATAACGGGATGATATCCGTATGTCCGTCAGAACAGATTATGTTTCTTCCCTCACGTCTTAAGAGTGAGACTAACAAGATATTAGTAAGAACATGATCAGGGCGTCCTTGCAAAGAGCAGATCAGTAATATCTCGGAAGACGGATCACAACTTCTTACAGCAAGCTCGGTATCAGTCATATCTTTCTCAATAGGGAATGTTTTCAGAGGAATGCCGCTTACCTCAATAAAGTTCTTTCCTTCAGCTGAAATGGAATCAAGATCGCCGTAGACTTCATCAGGTCTGATGCTATTGGCGATGGCATAATCAACTCCGCTGTCAGCGCAGATAACTTTATCTCCCGGCAATATCAAAGAAGCGGCCTCGTCAAAGATGGGACCGCCTGTAATTACTACTGTTCTTGTCAGAGATTTACCGCACATATAAGATCCTCTACGGCTTTACCGTGATCAGGAGTATCAAAGACTGCACTGCCGGCTACAAGGAGACGTGCTCCTGACTTAACCGCTGTCTCTATCGTCTGGGTATGGATTCCACCGTCAACTGAAAGAAGAGCCTTGGAACCGACTCTGTCGAGTTCTTCACGGATAGCTCTTAAACGAGAAGGTGCATCTTCCATGAACTTCTGACCACCGAGACCCGGAATAACAGACATAAGAAGCACGATCTCAAGATCCTTAAGATACGGGAAAACCTTTTCAACAGGTGTATCCGGATGAATAGCTATTCCTGCCTTCTTTCCCAATGAATGTATCTTATCGATAAGAGATTTAGGATCATCAGTACATTCGATATGAAATGTGATCGCATCAGCTCCGACCTTGGCGAATTTATCAATGAACTCCTCTGGATTAGTGATCATGAGATGAACATCAAAGATCATATCCGTATGAGGACGTATCTTGTTAATAACAGGAATACCGAAAGAGATGTTCGGAACGTAATGTCCATCCATAACGTCGATGTGCAGGTATTTGGCGTGTCCCTCAACTTGCTTGATCTCGTCCAGGAGACAACAGAAATCCGCTGACAGGATTGACGGCGCGATCTCAAAATTCACATCACTGCTCATAATAAAACTTCTTCCTTCCGGTATATTCGTTTCTCTTTTGGTAGAGTTCTTCTTCGAACTCGCGATATCGGGAATATCTTCCCTCATCTATTGTTACGCCGATGTTTTCGATAACGGAGCAGTCACGTTCGGAAGCATGTCTGCAGTCATCAAATCGGCAATTAAGACCTTCTTTGGCGATCTCGGGATAACCTAAGATAACGCTCTTATACTCTACACCCAATTCTAACAAACTCAAAGATGTAAAACCCGGAGTATCCATTATAAAACCGCCGAAAAAATCAAACAATTCGACATGTCTTGTTGTGTGTTTTCCTCTTTTGAGCCTGTCGCTTATATCGCCGACCTTCATGATGTCGCCTTCAAGAAGCCCGTTACAAAGCGTACTCTTGCCGACACCTGACGGTCCTGCAAATCCGAATATGGCATTCTTGCCACCGACTTTGATGATCTCCTCAGGATCTATATCTTCATCTATTCCTGATCGAAAACAATCAAATCCCGCTTTCTTGTATGTCTCAAAAAGACTTTGGCCGTATTCGTCATTAAGATCGCATTTGGTAAAGATAATGCACGGCTTGATATCCAGAAGCCCGCAGATGATGAGCATCTTATCAAGAAGCTTCAGATCCGGCTCAGGATCTTTGACCGCAAAGCAAAGGATAAGTACATCAATGTTTGCGACCGGAGGTCTGATAAGCCAGTTCTTTCTCTTCTCGATCTTGTCGATAACGTATTCGACATCAGGATCGCCTGAGGGAGAAATGATCACATTATCTCCCACTGTAGGCGTTATCTTTGCTTTTCGAAAAATACCCCTGGCAGATGCACTGACAGTATCACCTGATGATGTGCGGACACTATAGATCCCGCCCAAACCTTTGGTTATCTTACCTTCCACTCAGAATCCTCCGTTATTATTGTCACCCTGGTTTCCCTGAGGATTCTGGTTAGGATCCGGAGGCGGTGGCGGAGGCGTAGTAGTATCAGGCGCCTGAGTAGGCGTCGGTGTAGCCGTCGGAGTTGGCGAAGGTGTCGGCGTAGCTGTAGCAGTCGGCAAAGGCGAAGGCGTCGGCGTAGGTGTCGGCGTTGATGTCGGATTAGCCGTAAATACAGCTACAAAGATGTGGTTATTCTCAGTAACGATAAATGTGTATTCTTCCTTGACGGAAACAACATTACCAAAACTATCCTGCCAATAGTCAAACTTGAAGCCTTCGTCAGGAACTGCCTTAAGATTAACAGTTGTCTCAGGATCATACTCACCTGAACCTTCTACCTTACCTGAACCTACGATCATAGGCTCAACCTTGATCTTAGGAGGTGTTGGTGTAGGAGTACCGCCACGCTGATAGTCTTCCTGAGTACCAAGCCATACCTTGACTGTGGAGTTATGAGGTACAGTCGTTCCTTCTTCAGGATTGATCTGGATAACTATCTGCTCTGATTCAGGAAGATCAAATACTTCAGGAGCAGCATCAAATGACGCAGTTAA
>JAGCGK010000115.1 GCA_017649645.1 Clostridiales bacterium
AGGACGTGGTCTTCATCGATCATCCGTATGAATGCGGTCTCGTTGCCTTCGAGAAAGATGCCTGATAGATTTTTCGAGAAGAAAAATTGAGACTATTTTGTTTGATTTTGACCTCGTGACCATTGTATGGTTAAAAGAAAGTGGGCAAAATCATGAATGATATTCGTCAAACACTGAAAAACAGAATCGACAACCTTGATCGGCTTATAAGTGCTAAATCCCAGGGAATGGATAAAACCCTTAAGGGGTGGATCAAGATCGATAAATCTCATGGGCATAAGCACTACTACCTATTTACTTCCGACGGGACTAAAAAGTCATTAACAGAGAGGGAAGCACGGTTATATGCGCAAAAAACCTATGACAACAGGGTAGTAAGAAAAGCAGTCATTGAACGTAATTATCTGCAATCAACCCTTGATTCTTTTCCAAATGAGTGTGTAGAAGATGTAATAAATGCCTATACGGTTGATAGACGTAATCTTGTTAATCCGATAAGGCAGCCTGACTCAGATTATGCCGAAAAGTGGCTTAGTTTAACTTTCAATCAAAAACCCTGTTCAGCTGACGGACCTGTCTATAAAACACAAAAGGGAGATATGGTGAAATCTAAATCGGAACTCATAATAGCTGATAGACTATATAACCTTGGGATACCCTATAGATATGAAGCCGAGTTAAGGTTGGGAACAGAAATCATCCATCCGGATTTTACTATTCTCGATGTTAAGAGACGACGTGAAGTATATCTGGAACATTTGGGGAAAATGGATGATCCGAAGTATGCTTCAGACAACGTAAAAAGAATCAATCTTTATGGGAGTCATAATATCCTTGTCGGAGACAAATTATTCCTTACTATGGAAACTAAAGATCATCCGCTGAATGTTGAAAACCTAAATAAGGTCTTGGCTCAGTTCGTTTTTGAATGAAGAACGGACTATACCCCCGAAAAGAAGCACTATAGTCCGTTCTGAGAACGGACCATCCCTTGCTTATAAGGGGTGATGGTCCGTCATTGTGTCATTATTATGTCTATTTAAGATGCTTTTTGAGGTTCTGAACGGACCCTACTACCAAAAATGAGCATGTTGGTCCGTTATGTGAACGGACCAAACGGTCGATTTCAGATAAAACTTCCACCAATCATATTCGAATTAACATAAAATTGAAGAAAAGAACAAGTTTTGGTTATTGCATGTGGTTGCTGTGCTTTATATAATGAAATCACGAAACGTTTTTCGCTAATGTGTATTTGATATATTTGGGTAAAAAACTACGGGGGTGAAGTCAATGCTTATCAGAGGTGAAAAAGCAAGAGAACAAGTTAAGCCGGCAGGCATTCTCCTTAAGGAAAAATTTCCAAATGCAAAGGGTGAGATCAGCAGTCAGTATGTTGGACTGAACGGACAGATCATAGGTGTTTCGGGACTTAAGTTCGAGTCTCCGTTCACATCGGTGCTTTTTGAAGACGAGAAGCTTTATTCTTTCCTTGGTGATATCTTCGGAAAGGGCAAGAGCATCCTCTTTGACTACGATGGAGAAGTTAAGGCTTTCACTGAAGACGGTCAGATCGAGCTTCCTTCAGATATCGCTTCTGAAGTTAAGGCAAAGATCGAGGAAGCACAGACATGGGGCGGCATCTTAAACGAGAACGGCGAACTTATCGCTGATCCTTCGACACCTGCTCCGGGCCCTCACTATTATACGAACCTTCTTATCGGTAACAGGATCGGTTTTGACCGTCCGCTCCAGAGCACACCTAAGAGTGCTATCGACAGACTCGGAGGCGGATGCTTCAGAGCTCATGCCGATACACAGGTTCTTGCTACACGTTGGGACTACCTTCCTGAGGAAAACGGATTCCCGGCTAACCGTCAGTTCTATCTTACTGAGGACGGCAAGGAGATATTCTATTCCGGCAGAGCTAAGGCAGACAATCTCGTAAGTGTTAAGACGATCCATTCCCAGAACAGAACAGAGATCTCATATGTCCTTAATGACGGACTTGAAGTTAAGCGTACGATCTTTATCCTCCCGCAGGAAGACAAGCTTCCTTTGGCAACAGAGGCACAGATGATCGAGATCAAGAACGGCGGAAACAAGGACAGAGACCTCCGTATCGTATATACAGGTATGTTTGGTACAAGTGAAGTACATGCTCTCCGTGAGGATGTTATCTTTACTACAGTTGTTGCTCAGTCTGAAGTATTCTTTGACGAGAATGACGATATCGCAGCTATAAGCTTTAACCCTAACCCGAAGTGGACAAAGGGTAACATCAGATTC
>JAGCGK010000012.1 GCA_017649645.1 Clostridiales bacterium
CACCACTCCTGAGAGTTGATGAAGCAGTCAACAACCGTTGCACGACCGTCAGTCTTAAGGCTGTTCATCCAGAAGTTAAATCCTTCCTTATCTTCTTCAGCTTTTCTGTTGAAGAATGTGCCGTAGAGAACCTTAAGGAAGTTCTCGTCGTCCAGATATCTCTCGTTAAACTCTTTACTCAAGAGGAACTCGTTAGCGCACTCGGCTCCTGTGAGATCACCATTACCGACATGTGTGCACCAGAACTCTTTTCCTTCAGGCTCAGAAGCACGTCCGAGAGCAACTACGTAAAGACGCTCTACGAAATCTTCAAATCCGCCGCCACCTGTTGTAGGTGTGAAGTTGACCTGAACTGACGGCTTAGTCGGATCTCCGCCGTATGCACCGCCGTTATATCCCGTACCGCCTGCAGAGCTGTGATTATAAACAGCTGAACCGGTGCCTCCGTTTCCGTTAACGATAGCTGAATAAGATGCATGACCGTCAAGATTGAAGATCATGTTAGCGCCCTTCTTGAGCTCGTCCTTTGTAAGTCTTCCGTGAGGGTAGCACTTATTACCCGTAGGCTCTAAGACCTTCCACTGCATAGCCCAAGTGAACGGACCCCATGCATAGAATTCGATGCTGTAGAAATCGTCGTACCAGTCAGTTCTTCCGTAGTCGAATGCTGTACCGAACTTCATGTAAGTAGCCATTCTGTGAGCCATGAGAGCGAAGTCTTCTCTGGAGATGAGATCGTCCGGCTTGAATGTATTGGAACAGATGTTAGGAGCACCAAAGCAGATGTTGTTCTGTTCACCCCAGAGGATAGCGTTCTTATACGGAGAATTAGAGATATCCGTAAATCTGGATGTGCCGCTTACACCAGGGCTTCCTGCCATCTCATAAAGAAGCGCGATCGCTTCTCCTCTTGTAGCAAATGACTCTGAATTACTATGGCCGTCGTTAGTATCAACCCATGTATCAGGAGAATCACTCGCACCCTTAGAGTTATATGTTGTATCGATCTTAACGTCGTTATCAAATCCGAACACATATACAAGATCGTCAAAGTAATCTCCGCTGCCGCCGTAGTTGATCGTGTAGGAAACAACCCTGCTACCGAGCTGAGTCTCCTTCTTGTAGACACCCTCTTTGTATGTCTTTACAAGTCTCGGGTTGTTACCGATCTTAAGTGTGGAAAGTCCGCGAAGGCCCCAAGCATAAAAGTGATAGATCTTCGGATTCTGAGAGATATCAAGAGAAGGAAGTCTCCAGTCACACTCAAGGTTAAGGTAAGCGAGCTTAGGGTTCTTCGTAAGATTAACGGACTTAAGATTCTCGTTATAGCTTGCAATGAGCATCGTAAGTTCCGGGTTATTACTCATGTCGAGTTTAGTCGCATTTGTCTTAGCACAGTTATAGAACTGCAAGCCCTTGAGCATGCTTATGTCAACATCACCAAGTCCCCAGTTATCCCAGATATCAAGTCTCTTGAGCTTAAGGTTATTGGAGAAATTAAGCGATGTAAGATTATTCTTATAGCAATCAAGCTCGCACAAAAGCGGGTTAGCAGAAAGATCCAAAGACGTAAGTCCGCAGCTGCTGCAATAAAGGTTCTCGAGCTTAGGACAACCCTTAAGGTTAAGTGACTTAAGATTAGGATTGGAATTACACTCGATATATCCGAGTTCAGGACAATCACTTATATCAAGTTCAGTGAGCTGGCAGTTGTAGCAATATACCCACTCCAATTCCTTGTTTGCCGTGAAATCCAATTTCGTGAAATCATTATGGGAACACCAGATACCCTTAAGGTGTTTATTCTTTGACAGATCCCAGCTGGAGATGTTGTTGTTAAGACACCAGAGACCTTCAAGATCGGTAAAATACTCGATACCCTCAACGGATGTAATGTTACTGTTCTCGCAGTTGATATTCTTTGTATGCGAGAGCTCGTAATCAGACAGATATCCGTTTCCGTCCTTATCGTACACTGAACTTGCGATGATCGCTCTGAAGTTCGCATCCGGGAAATGTGCTGAGTCGATCGGTACACCGCTCGCAGCATTTACACGGATCGCTCCAAAACAAGGTACGATCGTAACCGCAGTCAACAGCGCGGCCGCAATACTTTTAAACTGTTTCATCATTCATAACCTTCCTTCGTTACGTAGATCTTTAATTGTTACCGAATTGTAAACACAATTGTGAACTTATTTCACATTCTACCATTCAAGCGACAAAATTCCTATATTAAATTAGTAAGAAATGTTATATATTTTTATCTTCGAAAAAGGCAGCCCGAAGGCTGCCCTGGTTTTCGATCAATATCTTTAACCTCTGTCGATAGCATAGTCCTTACAGATCTGCGTGAACTCTGCCGAGTTAACGAAGCTGTTGAACACCTGCTCTTTGGTCATACCGCCCTTCATCTCGCCGAGCCAGTAATTCATACCGTCTGTATCAGGATCACGGCCCATGAATGTCTTATACATTCTTGTGAGAAGTTCTTCGTTACTGTAGTTATGATCATTAAACTCCTTAGAGAAGAAGAACTCATGAGCTGCCTTTTTACCGGTAAGTTCGAGGTTCGTGAGACCCAAGCTCCAGAAGTTAAGACCATCAGTCTCAGGATCTCTTCCGAGGCACTCTGTGTAAAGCCTTGTTGCAAATGCCGTTGCGTTCTTGGAAGCGACCGTAGCCTTTGCTCTTGTAGCGCCTGACTTAACGCCGTAAGATGCGCAAACGTTACACCACTCTTCAGAGTTAATGAAGCAATCAACAACTGAGTCACGTCCCTGAGTCTTAAGGCAGTCCATCCAGAAGTTGAATCCGTCCTTATCATCTTCAGCTTTTCTGTTGAAGAATGTTCCGTAAAGGACCTTAAGGAAGTTCTCATCATCAAGATATCTGTTATTGAATTCTTTACTTAAGAGGAACTCGTTAGCGCACTCGGCACCTGTGAGATCTCCGTTACCTACGTGCTCGCACCAGAAAGCTTTTCCTTCAGGCTCAGAATCACGTCCGAGAGCAACTACGTAAAGACGCTCTACGAAATCTTCGAATCCGCCGCTCGTCTGTGTAGGTGTATAAGATACCTGCGTTGACGGCTTGGTGGAATCTCCACCGTAGGAAGAACCAGAATTATTAGAGCTGCTTGGTTTACTTGAGGAACCGGAGTTACCTGAAGTTCCGCTTGAACTTGGCTTACCGGAACCGCCGTTTGAAGGTGTGTTAGCGGAATTTGAAGAACTCGGCTTATATGCAGGAGCAGAACCGCCTG
>JAGCGK010000116.1 GCA_017649645.1 Clostridiales bacterium
AATTAAGGAACCGAGGAACAGGAAAAAAGACAGAGAAAAAGTCAATGGAAAAGTTCGTAGCTCTTGCTAAGACAAGGGGTTTTGTATATCCGGGTTCGGATATCTACGGCGGTCTTGCAAATTCTTGGGACTACGGTCCGTTGGGCGTTCAGCTCAAGAATAACGATAAAGCAGCATGGTGGAAGAAGTTCGTCCAGGAGAGCCCATATAACGTAGGTCTCGATGCTGCTATCATCATGAATCCGAGGACTTGGGTAGCTTCAGGTCACGTAGGCGGATTCTCCGATCCTTTGATCGACTGTAAGCAGTGCAAAGCAAGACAGCGCGCTGATAACCTCGTTGAGGATTGGAACAAGGAAAATAACATTGAGGGTGTATCCGTTGAGGGTATGGAACCTGATGAGATGGTCGCTTACATAAGAGAGAAGAATATTCCTTGTCCTGTATGCGGCGGTCATAACTTTACAGACATCCGTAAGTTCAACCTCATGTTCAAGACATTCATCGGTGTAACAGAAGATTCCACTAATGAAGTTTACTTAAGACCTGAGACAGCTCAGGGTATCTTCGTTAACTTTGCTAACGTTCAGCGTTCCGCAAGAAAGAAGATCCCGTTCGGTATCTGCCAGATCGGTAAGTCTTTTAGAAACGAGATCACACCTGGTAACTTTATCTTCCGTACACGTGAGTTCGAGCAGATGGAACTCGAGTTCTTCTGTGAGCCTGGTACAGACCTTGAGTGGTTTGATTACTGGAAAACATTCTGTCACGATTGGCTCATCAACCTTGGTATCAAGGAAGAAGAGCTCCGTACAAGAGACCATGCGAAAGAAGAGCTTGCTTTCTATTCAAGAGCAACAACAGACTTCGAGTTCGCATTCCCATTTACAGACTGGGGTGAGCTCTGGGGTATCGCTGACCGTACAGACTACGATCTTAAGCAGCACATGGAATTCTCTAAGCAGGATCTCCAGTACTTTGACCCTAACAAGAATGAGAAGTATATTCCATACGTTATCGAGCCGTCACTCGGTGCCGACCGTGTAACACTCGCATTCCTTTGCTCCGCTTACGACGAAGAAAAGATCGTAGACGGTGAAAAAGAAGACGTTCGTACGGTACTTCACTTCCATCCGGCACTTGCACCTATCAAGATCGGTATCCTTCCACTCTCTGCTAAGCTTTCAGAGAACTGCGATCCGATCTTCCAGAAACTTTCCAAGAAGTACATGGTAGAGTTTGATGACAGACAGTCCATCGGTAAGAGATATCGTCGTCAGGACGAGATCGGTACACCTTACTGTGTAGTATTCGATTTCGATTCTTTGGAAGACAACTGCGTAACCATCCGTGAGCGTGATTCCATGAAGAATGTTGAGTACGAGCCTGGCAACATCAGATTCCCTATCGACAAGCTCGAGGAATTCTTCGAAGGCAAGTTCGATTTCTGATCTTTCTCGAAAAAGATCGCCCAAAGTATAGTTAACAAATTTAAAAAAATATAAAAACGAAAGGCAGGGACAAACAACTATGACAAAGTATGTTTACCTATTCACAGAAGGAAACGGCAATATGCGCGAACTTCTCGGCGGTAAAGGAGCTAACCTTGCAGAGATGACCAACCTCGGTCTTCCTGTTCCACAGGGTTTCACCATTACTACAGAAGCATGTACTCAGTATTATGAGGACGGAAGAAAGATCAACGACGAGATCTTCGCACAGATTCTTGAATATATTGAGAAGATGGAAGAGATCACAGGCAAGAAGTTTGGCGACCTCGAGAATCCTCTCCTCGTTTCCGTTCGTTCCGGTGCCAGAGCATCCATGCCTGGTATGAGGGATACTATCCTCAACCTCGGTCTTAATGAGGATGTTGTTAACGTAATCGCTGAGAAGTCC
>JAGCGK010000117.1 GCA_017649645.1 Clostridiales bacterium
GACGAGTTCAATAAGATCAGGCTCGCGGCATTCCCGAACGCCGAATTCGGTAAGGACAACGAAGTTTCCTCCACAGGTTCCAAGGGTGATTTCATTTACCGTGAATATGATGACAGCGGTGTGGAGTTGTTGTCCATTATGTTTGAGATGAAGAATGAGATGGATACTACAGAAAAGAAGCATCTCAACAGGAATTTCTTCAAGGAACTGGATAAGGACAGAAACGAGAAGAAGTGCGAATACGCAGTTCTCGTATCTTTGCTCGAAGCTGACAGCACGGTCTACCAGGGCATCACGGATGTTTCCTACGAATATGACAAGATGTATGTCGTAAGACCTCAGTGCTTTATCTCGATGATCACGATCCTTCGTAACGCAGCTCTTAAGGCTCTCGATGCCAAAAGAGAATTGGCTCTTGTCAGAAATCAGAATATCGATATCACTAATTTTGAGCAGGAGATGAACGACTTTAAGGATAAGTTCGGAAGAAACTACAGGCTTGCCAGCGAGAAGTTCCAGAATGCCATCGATGAGATCGACAAGACCATAACTCATCTTCAGAAGACCAAGGAGGCACTCCTTTCTTCCGAGAACAACTTAAGACTTGCCAATAACAAAGCTCAGGATCTTTCCATCAAGAGACTGACCAAGAATAATCCTACGATGAAGGCAAAGTTTGAAGAACTCGGCACCTCGGAAGAGTAATATTTGACGCCTTTTATCATTCAAAAAAGATTGATACGCAATATATAGTTTTTTCTGTATAATAAATTCAGAATTGGAAAGAAATGGTGAAAGGTATGAAAAGAGCTATAATCTTTTACTCCTTTGAGGGTAATACGAGAGAAGCAGCTGAGAAGATATCGAAGATCATCGGCGCAGATCTTATTGAGATCAAGCCGATCAACGATATCCCTGAATCGGGTCCCGGCAAGTTTATGGCGGGCGGCGGTAAGGCATTGTTCGGATTCGGGTCAGCTTTCCATTCGGTAAAAGAAGACCTGGATTCTTATGACGAGTTCATTCTCGGTACTCCGATATGGGCAGGAAGAACAGCTCCGTACCTCATGGCTTTCCTCAAAAATGAGTCGATCCGCAGTAAGTTTACGGGTGTCTTTACCTTGAGCGGAAGCGGCAATAACAAGTCCTGCCTTAAGCAGCTTAAGAAAAAACTTCCTAATCTTCGTTATGACGTGTCCATCTGTGACAGAGTCGGAAGAAACGAGGACGAGACCAATAAGGCCATAGAGCTTTTTGCAGGCAACTATAAGATTTCAAACGAGGATTTGAAGACCTGATGTCAGAAAGAATAAAGATTGTTGCGACTGACTTGGACGGTACACTTCTTGATTCAGACAAGAATTTACCCCAAGGCTTTGAAGATCTTGTGCTTAAACACGACGAGATCGCTTTTGTCATAGCCAGCGGCAGACAGTATTACAATATCCTGGACCTTTTCCCGAAGTGCGAAGATAAGCTGTTCTTCATTGCAGAGAATGGCGGTCTCATAATACGCGGCGGCAAAGTTCTCCATAAAGATCCGATGAACAAAGAGGATGTGGAAGCCTGCATAAAGGAGTTTTCAGATCCTTCGGTCTGCTCACTGATCTTATGCGGCGTTAACTCCGCCTATATGCTCAGATCCGCATCCAAGGACTGCTATGAGAACTCATATAAGTACTACAAAAGGCTTCTTTTCGTCGATTCTTTCGAAAACATCGAGGACGACATCTTAAAGATCGCCATCTTTGTCGAAGGCTATCGCGCCAACGACTACTTTAACGAGATCACTCCGATCAATGACAGGCTCGACTACCTTTTATCCGGCAACTGCTGGATCGACATCGCGAATAAGAGTGTCAGCAAAGGCGGCGCCATGAGAACGATCCAAAGTATAACGGGCGCTTCGTATGAGACCTCACTGGCTTTTGGAGATTATCTTAACGACGAGTCACTGCTTTTGTCCTGCGGTCAAAGCTACGCCATGACGAATGCGCATCCCGAGCTTAAGAAGATAGCCAGATTCGAGTCTGTAGCCTCAAACGACGAGAACGGAGTTATGAGGACTTTGGAAAAACTCTCGATATGTTAAAATATGTCTTGGATAATCTCATAAGGTAAGGGAGAGACAATATGCCTATCATCAAGAATTCGAAGATAAAAGACAGAGACTTAAAGCTGCTCTTGACCGACTGGAACGAAGCTGACGGCTGTTTTGCAACCGACATGATCATCGTAGACGGAATGAAGATCGGTTATATGTACAGAGAAGAGCCTGTCAACGATTATGACAGCGGCTGGAGATTTTTATCCGGAACTGAATCCTCCGGTTACATGAACAATCCGAAGAACGGCGGAGCATATACTCTCAACAAGCTCGCGAACTATGAGCCTGAGATCATTCCTCTTCTCAAATCTCCTTGCGGAACTGCTTATAAGCGCGATGCGATGGGAATCTTGCAAAAAGTCGAGGAGTAAATATATACAAAAAGTAGTTAAAAAACAATAAAAATCTCATAGAAAAATACGTTAAAAAATCAGCCCTCCGTAAAGTAATATAAAAACGAACGGAGGTGCTTTTATGTGCGGAATTGTTGGTTATATCGGAGCCAGAAACACTCTTTCGGTTCTCATCAAGGGGCTTAAGAGCCTGGAATACCGCGGATATGATTCTGCCGGTGTCTCATTTATCAGAAACGGCGAACTTACCGTCATCAAGAAGAAGGGCAAGGTCAAGGAGCTCTACAAAGCCATCGACGAGAGCGGCTACAACCTTTCCGAGAGTGGAAAGAACAGCATCTCGGCAGGTATCGGTCACACCAGATGGGCTACTCACGGTGCCCCGAGTGACGAGAATTCACACCCTCATCTTTCAATGAACGGCAAGATCTGCGTGGTCCATAACGGAATCATCGAGAACTATGCCGAGCTTCGTTCCTATCTTAAGAAAAAAGGCTACGAGTTTTCTTCCGACACAGATACGGAAGTTGCAGCTCAGCTTATCGAATATTACTACACCAAAGGCGGAGATCAGGACTTTGAAGGCTCCATTAGAAGAGCTTTGCAGGATATCGTAGGTTCTTACGCTCTCTGTGTCCTCTGCGTTGACTTCCCTGACAAGATCATCTGTGCCAAGAAGGATAACCCGATCGTTATCGGCCTCGGCGAGAACGAGAATTTCATCGCATCGGACATTCCGGCTCTGATCGAATATACAAGAGACGTTGTTTTCATGGAAGACAACTGCATCCTCATCATGACCAAAGACTCCATTGTCATCAAGGATGTCCACGGCGAAGTCGTTGATTACGAAGTATCCCACGTTGACTGGGATGCCGACGCCGCACAGAAGGGCGGTTACGCTCACTTCATGATGAAGGAGATGTTCGAAGAGCCTAAGGCTTTCGAAGCAACAGTTGCTCCCAGGATCAAGGACGGCGACATCTATCTCGAGCACTTCCCGTGCACCAGGGAATTCGTTTCCGACATAAGGAGCATCAACATCGTTGCCTGCGGAACCGCTTATCACGCCGGCTGTATCGGCAAGTATCTCATCGAGAAGCTTTGCAGGATCCCTGTTACATGTACGGTCGCGAGCGAATTCATCTACTCCGATCCGATCATCGACGAGCACACCCTGACAGTAGTGATCTCTCAGTCGGGCGAGACTTTGGATACCAGAAATGCCATGCGTGAGGCCAAGAACAGAGGAAGTAAGACCCTTGCGATCGTCAACGTTATCGGCAGCACCATCGCCCGCGAAGCCGACCACGTACTTTACACTGCCGCAGGCCCTGAGATCTCTGTAGCATCCACCAAAGCATATACCACACAGCTCGGATGCGTTTATCTCCTTGCCCTTAAGTTCGCGAAAACACTCGGAACCATCACACCTGAGAAATATACAGACTATCAGTACGAACTTTTGGAGATGCCTTCTAAACTTAAGAGGATCCTTGATGTTCAGGACAGGATCCAGAGATTTGCATCTTCCGAGTTTAATGCCGAGAGCATCTTCTTTATCGGCAGAGGTCTTGATTACTACCTCTCCATGGAAGCTTCCTTAAAGCTCAAGGAGATCTCATATATCCACTCCGAGGCTTATGCCGGAGGAGAACTTAAGCACGGAACCATCGCTCTTATCGAAGACGGCACGCTCGTAGTAAGTCCGATAACTCAGGATGAGCTTGCCGGCAAGATGGAGTCCAATATCAAAGAGGTAAGCACCAGAGGAGCAACGGTACTTGCCATCATCCCGGAGCGCTTCGCCGAGAGGGAATTCTCCTGTAACGAGAAATTCATCATCCCGGACTGTGACGAGCTTTTTGCTCCGATACTTACCGCACTTCCTTGTCAGCTCTTTGCCTACTACATGGCCGTTAACAAGGGATGCGACATCGACAAGCCGAGAAACCTCGCGAAGTCGGTAACCGTTGAATAATCTAACCTGTGGGGGACAAAAACTTGAAGAACGACTTACACGAAGAATGCGGAGTATTCGGAATCTATTCCGACAAAGTATGTAATCTGGCCAACATGGTCTACTACGGACTATATGCCTTACAGCACAGAGGTCAGGAGAGCTGCGGTATAGTCGTTAACGACGACGGGGTCTTTTCTTCCTATAAGGATCTGGGACTTGTAAACGAAGTCTTCAACAAAGATATCCTCCGTAAATTTCCTCAGGGCAAGATCGCCGTTGGTCACGCAAGATACGGAACGACCGGCGGAACCAACAGAGCAAACTGCCAGCCGATCGAAGTCAATCATCAGAAGGGCAAGATGGCACTGGCTCATAACGGAAACTTAAGTAACGCATACGAATTAAGACTCGACTTGGAGCTTAAGGGCGCTATCTTCCACACAACAAGTGACACTGAGACCATCGCTTATATCATCACTCAGGAAAGACTCAAGACTCCTTCCATCGAGAAGGCCTTGAGCAGCACCATGGATATCCTGGACGGAGCCTATTCTCTCGTTCTCATGTCCGCGACTAAACTTCTTGCTGCGAGAGATCCAAGAGGTTTCAGGCCTCTTTGCTATGGTCAGACCAAGGACGGATCTTATGTAGTAGCATCCGAAAGCTGCGCCCTTAATTCCGTCGGAGCTAAGTTTATAAGAGATTTGGAGCCGGGCGAGATCCTTGTTTTCGATGAGAACGGTGTTACTTCTGATAAGAGCCACTGCGGTAAAAAAGATAAGCATGTCTGTATCTTCGAGTACATCTACTTTGCCAGACCTGACTCGATCATTGACGGAATATCAGTCCACGAGGCCAGAAAGAAGGCAGGTAGGATCCTTGCCAAGACTCATCCTGTTGAAGCGGACGTCGTTATCGGTGTTCCTGATTCAGGACTTGATGCGGCTCTCGGATATTCGCAGGAGTCCGGAATCCCTTACGGAATCGGTTTTATCAAGAATAAATATATCGGAAGAACATTTATCTCACCCGGTCAGGACGCAAGACTTGATGCTGTTAAGATCAAGCTCAACCCTATTGCCGACGCGGTTAAGGGAAAGAAAATCGTCCTTATCGACGACTCCATTGTACGAGGCACCACCAGCGGTCAGATCGTTAACCTCCTTCGTGAGGCCGGAGCCAAGGAAGTTCACATGAGGATTTCATCTCCTCCGTTCACGAACCCTTGCTACTACGGCACGGACATCGACTCCAAGGAGAACCTTATCGCCTGCAAGTATGATGTGGACGGCATCGCGAAGTATATCGGAGCCGATAGCCTCGGATATCTTCCTGAAGAAGAACTCAAGAATCTTATCAACGGTTCATGTGCTTACTGCGGAGCCTGCTTCACCGGTAAATATCCTACAGATATACCTGTTGAGACATGTAAGGACCGTTTCGAAAAAAAGCTCTCAGAGAAAGAAAAATGATCTAATACGTACACTCTGAAGGCGAGAACATCATTATTGCGCCATTTTTGCCTGTTATTTGATAAATAATGTGATATTATATTATAGTTGACTAATATATTTATGAATAAGGGAGACGCATTAATGGAAATTCAGAATGAAGATTTGCAGAGGGCGGTCGAAATAATCAATCGCCTGGGAGAGTACTATGAGGGAAAGGTCGTAGGACAGAAGTTCCTCGGATTCTCACTTATCGTTGCCATGATCACAAACGGACATATCCTCTTGGAGTCTGTTCCTGGTCTTGCTAAGACAACAGCAGCTAAGGTTATGACTGAGGCTGTTAACGGTAAGTTCTCGAGAATCCAGTGTACACCTGACTTGATCCCTAGTGACATCGTCGGAACACAGATCTACAACATGAAGGAGAATACGTTCGAAGATAAGATCGGACCAGTTGACGCCAACTTCCTTCTCCTCGATGAGATCAACCGTTCCAGTGCTAAGACACAGAGTGCCATGCTCGAAGTCATGCAGGAGAAGACAGTAAGTATCGGTGGCCACAAGTATGAGCTTCCTCAGGTTTTCGTAGTTATCGCTACACAGAACCCTATCGAGCAGGAAGGTACTTACGTTCTTTCCGAGGCTCAGCAGGACAGATTCCTTCTTAAGGTTACACTCGACTACCCTGACACAGACGCAGAGGTTGAGATCTTGAACCGTATCGAGAAGGATGTATTCTCTGACGTAAGATCAGTTGCAACAGTAGAAGACATCGTATTCCTTCAGAATCTCTGTAAGGAAGTTTACATCGATGATTCCATCAAGAAGTACATCGTTAACATCGTAAGAGCAACACGTGAGCCGGATAAGTCACTTCCGCCTGAACTTGCTCAGTATATTGCGATGGGTGCCAGTACTCGTGCTGCTATTGCATTTATGGAAGCTGCAAAGGCTGTAGCTTTGATCAACGGCAGAGGTCACGTAACTCCTGATGACGTCAAGGTAATGAGATATCCTATCTTGAGACACAGGATCATGCTTAACTTCTCAGCTATCGCTGACGGAGTAAAGGAAGAAAAGATCATTGACGCTCTTCTCGGATCTGTACCAACACCATGAGACTGAATTATATTTCGCAGATCAAGTCCAACCTCAAAAAGTCGGCGACGATCAGCACCAAAAGACCGACCTCGAACATACTTGATGGTTCATACGTATCGGTATTCAAGGGCAGAAGTCTTAATTTCGACGATTTGAGGGAATATGTTCCCGGCGATGATGTAAAGGATATCGACTGGAAAGCCACGGCAAGAAGCCAGCAGCCTCTTGTCAGGGAATATATTGCGGAGAAAAAGCACAATATCCTTTTTGTTTTGGATACAAACAAGAGGATGCTCGGTGATACCGACGCTCTTGTAGAGAAGAAGGAAGTTGCTCTTTATGCTGCCGGAACACTTGCATATCTGGTAAGCAGAAACGGCGATTATATCAGCGCGGCATTTTCTTCCGAGAAATCGATGAGATTCTTTCCTTTCAAAACAGGTCTTATGAATGTCGAAAACATCCTTCAGACATATGCGAAGGATACGACAAGATATAACGAGTCTGACATAGTCAGATCTCTCGACTATATCATGCGTAACATAAGACGCAGGATGATCATCATCATCGTAACTGATATTGAAGGCAGAAGAGCCATTTCCGACAGGCTTTTTAAGAGACTTGTTTCCATGCACGATGTTCTTTTACTTGATATAACGGACACAGATGCATCGGGTAATAATGTTTTCGATATTGATACGTACGGAATCCTTCCGGATTTCTTCACGAAGGACAAGAAACTCTTAAAGCGCGAACAGAAACGTAAGGAAACTATAGAAAAGGAGTCTGCTGAAAAGCTTAAGAAGAACGGTATCGTATGGTCCAAACTTAACAACACCGAAGATATCGCGTTCCAGATTACTGAGCTTCTGAACAGACATAAGTTGGAGAAAAGATAATGAGGACAGGGGTAGGAGTACAGAATCCGGCATCATATGCCATTTGGCCAATGATCATTCTGATCATTGTCATTTTGGGTATAATCGGTTACTCGATCTACACGTATTTTCGAAAGAAACAGAAGAAAAAAGCACCCCCGAAGCCTATTGTGGTCAAGACACCACCGCCGAACCTCTATGCACTTAAGGAAAAGTATATTGCGGAGCTTGATAATCTCAGCAGAGACTTTATCAACGAGAAAGTATCGCTTCGTATCGGTTTCCAGCAGATGAGTTCCATAATAAGACACTTTGTTTTTGAGGCTACGGGCATTCAGGTGCAGAACTATACACTTGATGAGATTAGAACTGTAGGACTTCCGAGACTTGATGAGCTTGTCACGGAATACTACAACCCTGAGTTCGCCAGAATGAGTAAGGGTGATTTTGTCGAGTCTATGAATAAGACGAAGAGGGTGATCGAGCAATGGAAATAAGATATAAGATAATGATATACATTGCCATCGCCGTATTCGCGGCATTGTTCATCTTGATCTTTGTACCGCTCAAGAAGAACAAGGGCAAGTTCAAAAAAGGAAAGAAAGTAGCTAATACTTTCTATGTAAAAGAAGAATCTTACTATAAGAGAAAGATCGCAGCCTATAAGGTCCTTACATTCATGATGATATTTACCTGTGCGTTAAGTATCGTTATGTCCTGTTTCATGATGGGAAGGCCTTATAGAACAGAGACTGTTGAAGAGGAGAACTACAGAAGAGACATCATCCTTTGTATCGATATCTCAAGTTCGGTAGACTCCCTTAATGCTCACCTTATTGACGACCTTAAGGACATCGTCGAAAACATGCAGGGCGAGAGATTCGGCCTTGTTATCTTCAATACCTCACCGGTATTGCTGGTTCCTCTTACGGATGACTATCAGTACATCATCGATGAATTGAACGTTATCCAGGAGAAACTCGAAGAGCGTTGGAACAGCGGTTTCAGCTTTGAGTCAGACTATATTACTTCAGGTACTCAGATCGGTTCGGAATACAGAGGAAGTTCCCTCATCGGTGACGGACTTGCTTCTGCAGTATTCGATTTCCAGGATCTTGAGGAAGAAGCAGACAGAACAAGACTCATCATTTTCTCTACCGATAACGAACTTAACGGTACTCCGTTCGTAACATTGCAGGAAGCTTCAGAGCTTTGTGTTAAGCACAATGTTCAGGCTTACGGAATCGGTGTAAGAGACATGAACAAGAAGCGTCGTATCGAGATGCAGGAAGCAATGGAGAATACCGGAGGTAAGTTCTACGAGTACGGCATTTCCGGTGATTGTGCTGCGATCGTTACGGATATCGAGCGTGAGACAAAGACTTACGTTAACAAAGAACCAAAAGTAGAAGAGATCGAAGTTTTGAGAGCTCCGTTCATCATCTTGCTCGGCTGTACTGCGGCAATGATGGTCTTCACTAGGCTTGCTAAGCATTAAGGAAAGGAGAGAATATGTCAGTAAATCCTATAATACCGATATGGCTTATGGCGATCATCTGCGTAGGCCTCTTACTCCTTAAGCGCAAGGGATGGGTAGCTTATATAAGACAGATCGTTATAGTCCTTTTACTTTTCACGATCAATTTAAGGATCATGCTTCCGGATAACGATCAGGTCGTAAAGACTCCGAAGATCAATGCTTACGTGCTCTTCGTAATCGATGACACCATAAGTATGGTTGCTGATGATATGCCGGATGACAAGACAAGACTTGAGGCTGTTGCCGAGGATTGTGATTATATTATCGATAACATGAATGGCGCACACTTCGGTGTCGTAACATTCAATAATATGGCGCAGATCCTTACACCATACACGAATAATCCTGATCACGTTAAGAGTATGATCAAGACCATTACTCCTCTTCGTGAGAAATATGCTCAGGGTAGTTCCTTCAACCTCTGTCAGGGCCTTATCGCAGACCAGATCAAGGTTGCCCGTGATAAGGAAGATACTAATGTATATGTATTCTTCTTCAGTGACGGTGAGAACAACAAGGACGAGAAGATCAAATCCTACGGAGAAGTCGGTAACAATATCGACGGCGGTGCAGTTTTGGGCTACGGAACAAAGGCTGGCGGCAAGATGGATCTTAAGGTAACATCTAAGTATGGTGTTGAGACCGTAAGGATCAAGGACTCCAACGGAAAAGATGCTATTTCCTGTATCGATGAGGACAACCTCAAGAAGATCGCAGGAGAGATGAATGTTGATTATATCAAGGTCAAGGAACCGGATGATCTTGAGAATACAATAAATGGAATATTGGATAACGTTAAGATGACGGAAGAAGAGCGTACTGAAGTAGGTAAGATAGAGACTTATTACTTCTTTATTCCACCATTGGCAGCATTGCTTTTGTGGGACTTCTTCCACTTTAAGAGAAAGGTGTGATACGTAGTGCGAAAGATTTTGTATGCAATTGGCGTTACATGTACTCTCTTG
This sequence comes from Clostridiales bacterium, assembly GCA_017649645.1. Classification (GTDB taxonomy): domain Bacteria; phylum Bacillota; class Clostridia; order Saccharofermentanales; family Saccharofermentanaceae; genus Saccharofermentans. Next base: position 10,362 of record JAGCGK010000117.1, read on the forward strand.
CTGTCGTTGTACGGTTTAAACTTCTTCAGCAATGAGATAGTAAACCAGAAGATGCTCGACAATGTTTTCGACAGAAACGATTTTGCATGGCTCGGATTCATGGAACCATGGAAAGAACCATACAATCTCGGTACGAATTACTTAAGGCAGAGGAAATATCCTGAGGCTATCGAGCAGTTCGACAAGGCATTGACACATGCGATCCCTGACGATTCCGAATGCGAAGTCAGGATCAACAAGGCGCTTGCGATGACATTGCCTATCCAGGAAGACCAGGTAAATGACCGCAACCTCGATTCGGTCATCACAAAGCTTGAAGAAGCTGAGCAGGTCCTTCTCGAAAAAGACTTTGCAGCTGAAGACGGAAACGGTGATTATGAGGATGCACAGATACTTTACGACGATATCGTAGAGTACAAGCTCCATCTTATCGAGATCACCAATACAAAGTTCCTTGTCGACAAGATCGATAAGGACGATAAATCTTCCCTCGATGGTGCGAAGATCCTCATTACAGGCGTAGATGCTGAGGGTAATAATATCAAGTTCGATCCTGATAATATCGTTCTCGGTCAGGGCGCATATATTGATGAGGAATACCACGGAAACGGAATCATGATCGTTTCCGGTACTTCTCCGACGTTGATCGATAAGATCTTTGACGGAACTTATACGATCCACGAGGAGCAGGCTCCAAAAGGTTATGATGTTGCAGCTGACGTAGTATTTACCGTAAGGCACTGTAAGGTTCTTGCAGACGGTAATGAAGCGATCATAGAGGCGACAGATACAGATGACGCTTTTATCAATCTTGAAGATGAACTCTTCAGAACTGACGTTGATATAAAGAAGGTAAATCAGAATGGAGAGATCCTTCCTGGCGCTATCCTTACTGTAACCGGAGTCAACTTTAAGGGTGAGACAGTTGAGTTCACGGAAGGATCCTATGTATTGGGTGAAGACGGATATATCAACGAAGCAAGCAGCGGAGAAGGTTTGAGTTTTGTAACCGGTTCTACAGATACAACTCTTCTCGGACTTCTTGACGGAACTTACACGATTCACGAAGACAAAGCTCCTAAGGGCTATACGGAAGTTCAAGATATCGTGATCACTATCGAACAGGGCGTAGTTACTTGTGAAGAACAGCCGGATATCATCACTCCTCCTACATCTGATTCCAACACCATCGTTACTGTTGTCGATCCTGAAGATCAGGAACAGCAGTCCGGAGGCGGCGGTGACGGCCAAGGCGAAGGCGAAGATGGCGGCGGCCAAGGCGAAGGCGACGGTGAAGGCGGTGGCGGTCAAGGCGGCGAAGGAGAAGGCGGCCAGGGCGGTCAAAGCGGCGGTGAAGGCGAAGGCCAGGACGGCAGCGGCTCAGAAGGCGGCGACGACAAGAACGACGGCAGCGAAGGCGGCGAAAACGGCGAAAACGGAAATCCTGATGATAAGGATGACGGAGGCCAGGGCGGCCAGAGCAAAGATGACGGCGAAGGTGACGACAATAACGGAACCAACGAAGGTCAGGGCGACGACGACAATAAGGGCGGCGGTTCCAACAATGACGGTAAGGGCGGTTCCGGCGAAGGCGAAGCTGATGATGATCAGTCCGGTGAGGACGAGCTGAAGAATAATCTCAGCGATCTGCAGGATGAAGCTAATCAGCAGAGAAGCGGTGACCTCGCAGGTGACAATATCGAATATGCATCTGATTATGAAGGTGATATTTGGTAATCTGTTACGATGACAGCCGATTAGAATTGTTATACTATCTCTTACGAACACCTCTTTTGGTGTTCGTAAGGGTTTTTTAAAAGGTATTCAGTAAGAAAGGATGTATTATGAAGAAACTTACAAGATTTATTTCTGTGTTCGTTGCAGCATCTATGCTTCTTTCATTGGCAGCTTGTTCCGATACTAAGACAAAGAAGAGTAAAGGCAAGGACAAGGAAGAGGAAGAAGAGGCAGGATTTTCTGAGAAGGATGCAAAGTCAGTTGCTGAGGACTATGTAAAAGCTCTCTTGGCATTTGATTCCACGAAGGCGCAGGATCTTTCAAAAGAGATCAGTGACGACACAGTTGAGTACATCAGCGATTTCCAGTCTTATGATGACGCTAAAGATGTATACGATGCTTGGTTCAAGACATTTGAATATGAGATCAACGAGGATGATATCGAGATCGATGACGAAGAGGCTACAGTTCCTGTAACTGTTAAGTACATCAAGATCGATTCTCTTACTGTAGAAGACAGCTCTACAGATTCATGGATCGCAGCTATCAATGGTGCTGAGCCGGATTCTGAGATCGAACTCAATATCGAAGTTGAGTACGACGAGGATGAGGAAAAGGCACTCGTTTCAAACGCTGATGATGTTGCCATGAGTTTTATGGATGTAGCAGATGTTTATATCTATGTCAGCGATTTCCAGTATTATGATGACGCTTTGTCCGGAAGTTGGTCAAAGGATGAGTACAAAACAACTGATTCTCTTGAGTTTACAGTTGAGTTCAGCTCGATCGACCAGCTTGACGGAGCTGACATCGATCTTTACGTTACAGATCCTAATTACGATGATGTTTATACAGCTACTATCAAGTACATCTCCGGTGGTTCAGAAACATACACTTTTGCACCGAAGGATCTTGGTGTTGATGAGTTGACACCTGGTACTTACTCTATCGAATTTGACAGCGAATTCTGTTATCTGTATGAAGATGTTACTGTTGTAGATGGAGGTTCCGGCACCGGCAATGTCGGTGGAGGAACAGATTACACTCTGGAAGGCGACGAATTCCTTCCTGTTGATGATGAGTGTCTCGGTGTATATGACGACAGCACAAAGGTTTATACAAATGAGTACTTCGGTTTCGAGTACACGTTGCCTGAAGATATGATGTATATGGATCCTGCCATAATGAACATCAATGCTACTCCGGGTCTCGAAAACATTAAGCTCGACTATATGGGTGCAGATAGTAACGGTTCTATAGTTATGCACATATTCGGAAAACTCGCAATGCTTGAAGGTGCAGACGAAGCTACCGTTTCCGCGTTTATCAGTCAGTTCATGGGTGACGCAGGTGCAGAAGCAGTTGACGGAAAGACCATTACTTACGGAAACACAAAATTTATTATCTACAGCAGAGACGAAGGCGAATTCATGGCTACGATCAAGGAGTCCAATGTATTCATCATGGTATATAGACCGGCCGGAGGTTCTTCGATCGAAGATTTGACTTCTACAATGAAGGGTCTCTGATAATTAATTAGTTTTTTTGAAAAGGGCACTTGAAAAAGAGTGCCCTTTTTGTTACCTTAAATTCTGTTACGAAAAAGAAAGGGGGAACTTTAATGAGTGGCTATCCCACAGATCCTAAATACAAGCCGTTAACAGCATGGAACTATTTCGGACTTCAGCTGCTGTTTTCAGTTCCTGTAGTAGGATTCATTTTCCTTATCATCTTTGCGATAAGTCCAAAGAACATCAACAGAAGAAGCTTTGCAAGATCTTACTTTTGCTATTACATCGTTGTAGCGATCCTGCTCGTCATCTTGTTTGCGACCGGTTTATTCGGAATGGCAATGGATGCGATCAGTAATTAAGATCATTAAGATACAGATCATGCCCTGTTGAGTTCGCTCAACAGGGTTTTTTATTGGAGAATATATGACTATTAACTTAAGAAAATATATCGGGGATAAGAAGTTTTATAAGACTTTATTCCTCATATCCATACCGATCATGCTCCAAAACGCACTTACAAGCGTTGTCGGACTTTTGGACAATGTCATGGTCGGACAGATGGGAACAGATAATATGACCGGCGTCTCGATCGCGAACAACCTGTTGTTCGTGTATCTGATCGTCTGCTTTGGCGCGGTCTCCGGAGCAGGCATCTTCAGCGCACAGTTTTTCGGTAAGTCAGATCATAAGGGAATGGCTGCTGCTTTCAGGATGAAGCTTTACATCTGCGTTGCGGTAACCGTCATTTCAGTTTTGATCTTTCTGTTTTTCGGAAAGGACCTGATATCTCTTTATATCCATGATACTGACGATGGAATCGGTGATGTGGTACTTACATCAGCGGCAGCATGGGATTATCTTTTCATAATGTTGTTGGGACTTCCTTTCCTGGGACTTGCGATGTGCTATTCTTCATCCGTGCGTGAGAGCGGAGTTACGATCCCTCCTATGATAACGGGTATCATAGCAGTTCTTACCGACCTTGTCCTGAACTATCTTTTGATCTTCGGTAACTTCGGATTCCCGAAGCTCGGAGTAAAGGGTGCGGCGATCGCGACAGTAGTTGCCAGGATCACGGAATGCGTGCTCAACATCTGTTACACGCACATAAAATATAAGAAATTCCATTTCATCAGATATGCATTTAAGACATTCAAAGTTCCTGCTTCTTTATTGAAGGGAATTGCGATCAAGGGCTTGCCTCTCATCGCCAATGAAGCCCTCTGGGTTATATCGATAACTGTTGCGACTCAGTGCTACTCCACAAGAGGAATAATGGCGGTCGCAGCTCTTAACATCAACTCATCCATTGCCAATGTCTTCAACATATTCTTCCTCGCGATGGGCTCTGCTGTATCGATCATCATCGGTCCGATGCTCGGTGCCAACAAGATCAAAGAAGCAAAGGAAACAACGACCAAGCTCATCTTCTGTACTTTCCTGATCTGCATAGTTTCAGGTTCATTGATGGCGCTTTGTTCGAAGCCTTTCCCGAACATCTACAAAACAGAGCCTGAAGTTAAGGCGCTTGCCCTTAAGCTCATCCTGATAAGTGCATGTTTTGTTCCGTTCCAGGGAATCTGTCACTCAGCGTATTTTGCGCTCAGATCAGGCGGAAAGACATGGCTGACATTCCTTTTCGACAGCGGTCTTCAGTGGGTTCTTTTTATTCCTCTGGCATATACTTTGTCGCACTTCACGGATCTTTCTATCCTTAAGATCTTTACCATCGCCACATGTTCGGATATCGTAAAGTGCTTTTTGTCCTTGATTTTCATTAAGAAACTTAATTGGGCACAGAATATCGTTTCTACTGAAAAAACCTAATATTCTCTAGGATTATCAGCCTTTTAATGTTAAACTTAATTGATAAAAAATTAAGGAGCAGGCAGAATGTTAAGCATTATAGTTCCATGCTATAACGAAGGCGAGAGGATCTACGATAATCTCAAAGTTATCGTTACGGCTCTCAGTTCCTTTTCTGCCGATTTTGAAGTTATCGCCGTCAATGACGGAAGCAAGGACAACACCGCAGCTGAGATAACCCGTGCATCTGAAGATGACAAGAGAATAGTTCCTTGTATCTACGAGAAGAACAGAGGTAAGGGCGGTGCCATCGTAGAAGGCGTCAGCCATGCAAGAGGTGATGTAATCGGTTTTATCGATGCTGACCTCGACCTTCCGCCAACGATGCTCAAGGGCTTCTACGAGAAAATGAAGGAGACGGGTTGTGACATAGTCATCGGATCCAAAATGCATCCTGATTCCAAACTCGAATATCCTTTCGCTCGAAAAGTCTTTTCGCTTTGCTATTACATCATGCTTAAGGTCCTTTTCGGTCTCAAGTGTAAAGATACTCAGACCGGAATCAAGCTTTATAACGCTTCGATCATAAAAAGAGTCGCTGCAGTACAAAAGGTAAAGGGATTTGCTTTTGATATCGAGCAGTTGGCTCTTTCAACAAAGCTTGGAGCTAAGCTTGTGGAGATGCCGATCACGCTCAACTTTACCAGAGGAGAGTCTTTCGGAAGGATCAAGTTCAAGGACGTCTTTAAGATGTTCACCGACACGATCAAGATCTGGTGGGAACTCCGCGTTATCAAGAAATACAAGATCTAAATGATTTCCTTCGATTCCAACATCGAAGGATTTTTTTATTCGTTTAATTGCAAAGGTCCCTCATCGATCTCGGTAATCCCTCTAAGTGCCCTGTTGATAGCTTTTACTCTTGTTGTCTGGAGTGTCTCGAGATTTCTTGAAGCTGTCTCGAGATTCTTGTGTACGGTCTCAAGCGTATCATCGAACTTTCCGAAAGCAGTCTTTACCTTTCCGAGAGTCTCTTCGATCTCAGACGACTTTTTCTCGATAGCCAGAGACTGGAAATAATTGGTAACCGTGCTGAGTATAGCCGTTAATGTATATGGTCCTGCTACGGTTACATGCATCCTGTTAAGCTCCTCGATAAGATCAAGGCTTACGATCTCGGAATACATTCCTTCGAACGGAACGAAAAGGATAGCGTAAGAAGTAGTTTCCGGAGGAGATACATATTTTCCGACTATGTTCTTTGCATCCAGTCTTATAGCTTCCTTAAGTTCTTTCTTTGCTGCCTGTATCCTTTCAACATCACCTGATGAATAAGCATCGAGAAGCTGCTCGTATCTGTCGATATGGCACTTGGAATCTATAGGAAGATATGTGAACTTGTCGCTTGTTCTATCCGGAAGTTTGATGGCGATCTCCACGTGATCTGCAGATCCCTTCTTTGTCGCACATTCGATCTCATACTGTGAAGGCGCGAGAACATCTGCGATTATCTGTTTCAGTTGGACTTCTCCCATTATTCCTCTGGTCTTGATTCCGCTCAGAGTTTTCTCGAGACTTCCGACTTGAGACGAGATACCCTTAAGTTCGCCCATGGATTTTTGAAGGTCGCTCATCTGAGTAATGACGTTCCTGAAACTCTTCTCGAACTGCTCGTTCAAGGTCTTGTCGAGCCTCTCGCTCATCGTCTGCCTTATTGCTTCGATCTGCTTATTGTTCTCGTTCCTCATCTGAGTGAAGTTGTCGTTGATGGAAGTCGTGAGATTCGTAAGCCTCGTCTCGTTTGAACGAAGGAGTACTTCAAAGCCGTTCTTGATCGCATTGCTGTTTCCTTCCAAGATCTCTTTATTTGCGACCTTGTCATTTTTCAAAAGCTCGGTAAACGAAGTTGTCATTGTCTGGAGTTTTTCTGTTATGAGTTGATTCGTGAGCGTGTTAAGGCTCTCGGCATGCCTTCTTGAGACTTCCTGCTCGTCGCGTTCCACCTGAGACAGATTCTGCTCCATCTCGCGGACTGAATCTCTTACATCTCTGATCATGTCCTGTCTGTTGTCTTCTCTTGCTGAAGACAGGATGTTGTTATTTGCATTTCTGGCACTTAGATAGGCAAGTATTGAGATGACAAGTGTCAGGATAACGAAAGCCAATATAATATATTCCATATAAGTACCTCCTTATATTCGTTTGAGGTATAATAGCAAAAGTCACTTTTCATTAATGGTACAGAAGCGGGTAAAGCGATGAAATTTCAGAGAACCACATTGTGTTATATCTCCAGGGGCAACGACTGGCTTTTCATAAGAAAGGTTAGAAAGGGCGACCAGAACATAGGTAAGTATCTGGGTATCGGCGGTCATATCGAAGATGGCGAGACCCCTGACGAATGCATCGTCCGTGAGATAGAAGAAGAGACCGGGCTTAAAAAGTCAGATCTGTCCTCTATATATAAAGTAGGAAATATATTATTTGAAAGTGACAAGTACGGCAAGGAAGAAATGCACGTTTACCTGGCCGAGCTTAATACCGATAAGCCCATAGATCCGAACTACTGTGACGAGGGCGAGCTTGTATGGATCTCCAAAGATAAAGCAGACGACCTTCCTGTATGGGAAGGAGACAAGATAATGTTCTCTCATCTTCGAAAAAAAGAGCCGTTTAACATGAGGCTTAAATACGTCGGAGAAACCCTTGTGGAAACAGAGTATTTCGGATAAGAAAAAAATATTAAAAAACTATCGAAAACCCCTTGAAAAACACCGATTGCGGTGCTAATATAATCGAGCCTTTGAAGAGCGCAAAAACGAGGTAAAAAAAACTTCGACAAAATCAAAAAATGTGCTTGACAGAAGAGAGCCTATCGGGTATTCTTAATAGGCACTTCGCGAGAAGGACACTTCTTAAAGAAGGCGCGGATCTTGAAAATTGAATAGAATGCAAAACTTGAAAATAACGAGCCAAGTTCAATTCATTGAGTAATGAACA
>JAGCGK010000118.1 GCA_017649645.1 Clostridiales bacterium
CTGGTATTTTTCCTCCTTGTCATCAGCTCGAAAAAGAAATCTTTCAAGCTCATCGGCTACATCTCGCTTTTGTGCGGATCTCTTTGGATCATCGCATCTCTCATCGCATCGCTTACGGGATTTATCCCTGACGTCATAAGTTATAACGGCGGCCACGGCTTCGGCATCATCTGCAACACCGACCTCATGTGTCACCTTTTCATGCTGACGATGCTCATCTTCATCATCAGAAAAGGCCGTCCGGGCCTTCCTTCCCTGGCTTTAAGCGCCGTCATCCTTCTTTGGGCAGGTCTCGCGATCCAGGCCGACATCGGCTTTTTCTGCTACGCGGTCCTTCTCGTCGTTACGATCGCTTATAAGCTCACTTTCCCGTTGGGTTCCAAGCTCAGGAACAAGTTCATCATGAAGCCTATCGCAGTCATCATGATCTTCTCGTTCGTGATCCTTGCCGTAACGACTCTTCTTCTTACGTATTACTGTCCGGAGAGCACCCTCAGAAGTCTTTCCGAGTCACACGATATCTTTAAGCTCATCGCGATCCGTATATCCTGCGGCAAGACTGCTTTTGAGAACTACAAGATCTTGCCGCTCGGTCAGAAAGTCAACGAATTCGGCACTTTAAACGACATCAAGAAGAGCATCTTTTCCAAGGACTATTTCTTCCTTGACGTATCCTACACGAAGATCTTGTTCCACTACGGCTACGTCATGCTCGGCGCGGTACTCACGCTCTTCACCGCCCTTCAGATCCGCCTTTTGAAGCACAAGCAGTTCTACGCCATGTTCATCATGACCATGTTCGCGATAATCTGCGCCATCGAGCACAGCATGATAGAACCTGCCTACTGCGTATTTGCTTACCTCATGTTCGCCGAGATCGACTTCGACAGACCGCTCGTCTCCGCATACATGGAAGACTGATCTTTCTCGAAAACTCCCTAATAATATTATTCTTGAGATTAATAATAATAATATGTATAATTAGGTGATTCATCAGACAAAAGTCTGATATTACTAATTACCAGAGGGAGACCCGATCCGTGGCAGATACGAACAGAGGCGGAGCTTCAAAAAAAGAAAGAGTTTTGATGGTTCACAATTTCTATCAGATCGGCGGCGGCGAACATACCGTTTTCGAGAATGAGCAAAAACTCCTGACCAACAACGGACACGAACTCATTACGTACACAAGAGATAATTCCGAACTTAAGGGATCGATATTCAAGAAACTCCTTCTTCCCTTCACAACGGTCTTTTCATTTAAGACATACAGAGAAGTCAAGCGCATCATCAAAAAAGAGTCGATAGATATCGTCCACTGCCATAATACGTTCCCGCTCATAAGCCCGTCGGTCTACTATGCCGCCTGGAAGTGTAAGGTCCCTGTGATCCAGACGATCCACAACTTCAGATTTATATGCGCTAACGGCGTCTTTTTCCGCGACGACAAGACCTGCGAGGAATGCCTGGCAAAGGGACTGTCCTGCGGTATCAGGCATTCCTGCTACAGGGAATCAAAGATCCAGACTCTGGTACTGGTCAATATGCTTTGGGTCCACAGGATGCTCGGAACTTATAAGAAGCTTCGATACATCTTCCTGACGGATTTCAACAGGAGCAAATTCAGAAAGCTTCTGGGAGATAATCTGGACAAGCAGTTTACAAAGCCTAATTTCGAATACATCACACTCCCTGAAAAGATGGAAGAAAGAGACGGATCTTATATATTCGTAGGCCGTCTGGATAAGATCAAGGGAATAGATTTCCTGGTCGACAACTGGAGCATGGATAAGGATCTTTACATCTTCGGCAACGGCGCAATGGAAGAATATGTAAAGAATGCCTGCAAGAATAATCCGAGGATCCACTTCATGGGCTTTCAGCCGCAGGATCTTATATGGGGCTATCTGGCAAGAGCGACCGCCATGCTGTTCCCGACTGATCTTTATGAAGGATTTCCGATGACGATCATCGAATCTTTTGCACTGGGAACACCGGTTATCTGTTCCGATATCGGAAACGGTGCAGATATAGTTAGAAAAGAACAGGCCGGCGTCTCTTACAAGAGAAGAGATCCCGAAGCATTGCTTGCTGCTGTTAAACAGGTCGAGGATAACTTTGACCTCTATAGCGGAAATGCCCTCAAGGCATATAGGGAGCACTATACTCCTGAAGCTAACTATTCCCTGTTGAAGCGTATTTACGAAGAGGTTTCTGACTGTGAGTGATAAGAAACTAAGAAATTCGAACATAGAGATTCTCAGGATGCTATCGATGTTTCTCGTAGTCATATCCCACTATGCCGTGCACAGCGGTTTCAATTTCGGAGAAAACTCCCCTTCCATCAACAGATACTACACGCTTTTTACGATACTCGGAAACGCGGGTGTAAACACATTCGTTCTCATCTCTTCGTACTTTCTGAGCGACAGCGCTGTCAGAGGGAAAGCCGGTAATTCCACAGGGATACTTTCACGTTACAAGAAACTTTTTCCTATGTGGAGATCTATGTTTTTATATTCCGCCATCTTGCTTCCTGTCTTGATCAAGACCGGTTTCGTCGAGTTCAACAAGGAAGACCTGATCCACAGTTTCTTCCCTGTCATCTATGAGAAATGGTGGTTTGCAACGACCTACATCATCCTGTTCCTCTTGCATCCGTTCCTGAATATGTTTATCGAGAGGATCGATAACAGGAACCACCTTCGTATCACCGCGATCGTTACTGTTGTCTGGATATTGATACCGACACTTACCGAGCAGAAGTTAAAGTGCAATGATGTCGTTTGGTTTATCTGCCTTTATCTGATCGCATCTTTCATCAACAGGAACATCGAATCGTTCAAAGGATCTTCTTTCCGCTATATCGCGCTTTCGATCGCTTTTTTCTTCGCCTATTGTGTTTCGGTCGTTGTGATCGAGATATTGAAAAAAACCATTTGGCCGTCATTCAAGAGTTTCAATTTCCGTTTCTCGGACAAGCAGAGCATGATCATGGTCTTGCTGTCGATCTTTTTGTTCCTGGGATTCATAAAGATGAAGGAGCACTATTCCAAGGTGATAAATGCTTTGGCGGCCTGTACTTTCGGTATTTATCTTTTAAGCGAGAATCCGCACATGCGTAGGATCATATGGACTTCTTGGAACCCTGGATTGAAGTATGTCGACCGCCGTTTATTTATTCCGATATCTTTGGGCTATTGTATCGCCGTTTTTTGTGTGTGTTGTTTAATTGAATTTATTAGAATACATACAGTAGAATATGTTGCGAGTAGATTATTTAAACCTTTGGAGGAAAGAATCGTGAATTTTATTCGTTTCGTCTTCTCGAAAATAAACAATGCCTTCGCACACAGCAGTGACAAGGTATGAGGTGAGAGGATCGAGTATGGAAAAACAACGTGTTGAGATAATCGGAGTTCCGATATCGGCAGTAAATATGGATAGCTGTATGGAGATCATCTTTGAGGACCTTGAGTCCTTGAAGGGAAAATACATATGCGTATCCAATGTTCACACAACAGTCATGGCTCACGATGATCCTACATATTTCAAGGTTCAGGCCGAAAGCTTTATGTCCGTTCCGGACGGAAAACCTTTATCGGTCGTCGGAAGAAAACGCTGTCCTCAGATGGACCGGGTAACGGGGCCTGATCTGATGAGACGCATTTTCGAGGAATCAAAGGACAGGAAGATAAGACACTATTTCTACGGAAACAGCAAAGAGAACCTGGAAGAATTAATACGTGTACTGAAGACCGAGAGCCCGTGGCTCGAGATATGCGGATATGAGCCGTCGGTCTTCCGCGATATGACCAAAGAGGAAGAAGATGAATTGGCACAAAGGATCAATGCGACAAACCCTGATTTTGTGTGGGTAGCATTGGGTGCCCCGAGGCAGGAACTGTTCTGCAACCGAATGGAGAACCGCATCAACGGTCTTATGGTCGGTGTCGGAGGCGCATTCAACGTTCTCGCGGGTATAGTTCCGGAAGCACCGAGATGGATGCAGAACTTAAGTCTTGAATGGCTTTACAGGTTCTTACAGGAGCCGCGAAGACTTTTCAAGCGTTACGCAGTTACTAATACAAAGTTCATATGGTACTTGATCACAAAAAAGAAGCCTAAGCAACAAGGAGGAAATAAAATATGAGCGCATTCAGCGGAGCAACATTGATGATCACAGGTGGAACCGGTTCATTCGGTAACACTGTATTGAAACATTTTTTGGATACTGACATAGGTGAGATCAGGATCTTTTCACGTGACGAGAAAAAACAGGACGATATGCGTCACGAACTTCAGGCAAAGCATCCTGATTCAGCACAGAAAGTTAAGTTCTATGTAGGTGATGTCCGCGATCCTCAGTCGATCGCTGATGCTATGCCGGGTGTTGATTACATATTCCACGCTGCAGCATTAAAGCAGGTCCCGAGCTGTGAGTTCTTCCCTATGCAGGCCGTAAAGACCAATATCGAAGGTACGGACAACATGCTTCATGCAGCTATCAATGCCGGAGTTAAGAGAGTCGTATGCTTAAGTACGGATAAGGCTGCATATCCTATCAATGCAATGGGTATCAGTAAGGCTATGATGGAGCACGTTATCTACGCTAATGCACGTGTCGCTGCAGAGCGAGGCGGAACAGTCATCTGCTGTACAAGATATGGTAACGTTATGTGTTCCAGAGGTTCGGTAATCCCTCTTTTCATCGATCAGATCCATGCAGGAAATCCTATCACGATCACAGATCCTAACATGACCCGATTCCTCATGAATCTTGATGAGGCTGTTGAGTTGGTACGCTTTGCTTTCGAGCATGCAAATCCGGGTGATCTTTTCATCCAGAAAGCTGATGCAAGTACTATCGGTGATCTTGCTAAGGCAGTACAGCAGCTGTTCGGTGACACGGGAACGAATATCATCGGTACACGTCACGGTGAGAAACTCTACGAGACATTGATGACAAAAGAAGAGAGCCTGCGTGCTGAGGATATGGGAAACTACTTCCGTATTGCAGCTGATAACCGTGACCTTAACTACGACAAGTATTTTGTTAAGGGCGACGTTCAGACAATGGCTGACGAAGCTTACACGAGCCACAATACGCAAAGGCTTGATGTTGAAGGCACAGTCAAGAAGATCATGACTACAGATTATGTAAAGGAAGAACTTGCTGGCATTCGCCACAATTGATTGGTAAGAGATCTTGGAAAAGCTACTTTTAGTCGGAGCCGGCGGATTCGGTAAAGTCGTTTTGGAGCACGCGAGTAAGGAATATGAGTGTGCATTTGTTGACGACGCTCCAAATAACGGTTCCGATATAAACGGAAGTAAGGTCGTAGGCAAGATCTCAGATATCGGTTCTCTTTTCGGTGAGTATAAAAAACTCATCGTCACTATAGGAAACAATAAGCTGAGAGAGAAGATCTATGAGAACGCGAGAAAGATCGGTTATGAATTTCCTAACATAATCGTTCCTTCTGCCTACATAAGTCCGTATGCAAAGATCGGATCAGGCTGTATCTTTCTGAACAACGTAGTTATCCAAAATGATACCGTAGTCGGCGATGGAGTCATCCTTAATCCGGGAGTAGAGATCCATCAGCAAAGCACAGTCGGAAACCATGTCCTGATCTACGCAAATTCGGTAGTCAGAACATATGCTAGAATAGGAGATAGGGCTCTTCTGGGATCCACGCTCACGATAAGTAATGAGGTGGAGATCCCAAATGATTCAGTGATCAAAGATGGGGAGACGGTAAGAAAATGAAGATACTTGTAACAGGTGCAGCAGGATTTGTCGGAAAAAACCTCGTGGAAAACCTTAAGTGCATCCGCGACGGAAAGAACAGAACAAGACCGGATCTGAGCGTTGACGAGATCTACGAATACGATATAAAGAACACGCCTGAAGAACTTGATGAATGGTGCTCAAAGGCAGACTTTGTATTCAATCTTGCCGGTGTTAACAGGCCAAAAGATCCTGCTGAATTCAAAAAAGGAAACTTCGGTTTTGCTTCCACTTTACTTGATACGCTTAAGAAGCACGGAAACAAATGCCCTGTTATGTTAAGCTCGTCAGTTCAGGCAACTCTCGCAGGGCGATTCGGAACATCCGAATACGGTTTGAGCAAAAGAGACGGCGAGGATCTGTTCTTCAGATATTCAGAAGAGACCGGAGCGCCGACATATGTCTATCGCTTCCCTAATCTTGTCGGTAAATGGGTAGTCCCGAACTACAATTCAGCTGTCGGAACATTCTGCAATAATATTGCCAATGATCTTCCTATAACGGTCAACGATCCGAGTGTTGAACTCGAGATGCTGTTCATTGATGATCTTATTGAAGAAATGTTAGACGCTATGGAAGGACATCCTCATCGCTGCGAATATCCTAAGGCAGGAGAAGACGGATTCGACGGTCTGACTCCGAGAGAAAAAAGCAACGGAAAGTATTGCTTCGCACCTGTAACTCACAAGGCAACACTTGGAAGGATCGTAGAACTTCTTAATACCTTCCACGATCAGCCGCAGACTCTCATCATGCCTTCTATCGCACCGGGAAGCTTCGAGAAGAAACTCTACTCGATGTATCTGTCGTATCTTCCTAAGGAGAAAGTCGCTTTCGATCTGAAGATGAATGTAGATGACAGAGGAAGCTTTACCGAGTTATTGAAAACGATCGATCACGGTCAGTTCAGCGTTAATATCAGTAAGCCCGGCATTACCAAGGGCGAGCACTGGCACAACAGCAAGTGGGAATTCTTTATCGTTGTCTCAGGTCACGGACTTATCCAGGAGCGCAAGATCGGAACTGACGAGATAATCGAATTCGAGGTAAGCGGAGAAAAGATACAGGCTATTCACATGCTTCCGGGATATACACATAACATAATCAATCTCTCGGATACTGAAAATCTCGTAACCTTGATGTGGGCAAACGAATTATTTGACAAAGATCATCCGGATACCTTTTTCGAAAAGGTTAATAAAAATGAGTGAGGTGGACAATGGCTAACTGGAAAAACAACGGAAAACTTAAATTATTGATAATAGTCGGAACAAGACCTGAGATCATCCGTCTTGCTGCGGTTATCAAAAAGTGCAGAAAGTACTTTGATACTATCCTGGCTCACACGGGACAAAATTATGACTATAACTTAAACGGTGTTTTCTTCCGCGACCTGGAGCTTGACGATCCTGAGGTCTACATGGAAGCCGTTGGAGATAACTTAGGTCAGACGATGGGCAATATCATTGCAAAAAGTTATGAGCTGATGGTCGAACTTAAGCCTGATGCATTGCTGGTATTAGGTGATACGAACTCCTGTCTTTCCGTTATCGGAGCAAAGAGACTTCATATCCCGATCTTCCACATGGAAGCAGGTAACCGTTGTAAGGACGAGTGCCTTCCTGAGGAAACAAACAGAAGGATCGTTGATATCATTTCCGATGTTAACCTAGCTTATTCTGAGCATGCCAGAAGATACCTTGCTGACTGCGGCCTGCCAAAGGAGAGGACTTACGTAACAGGAAGTCCTATGGCTGAGGTACTTCGCGCTAATCTTACTAAGATCGAAAATAGCGATATCCATACAAGGCTCGGACTCGAAAAAGGAAAGTACATCCTCTTGTCTGCACATCGTGAGGAAAACATCGATACAGACGAGAACTTCTATTCCCTTTTTACGGCGATCAATAAGCTCGCTGAAAAGTATGACATGCCTATCCTTTATTCATGTCATCCGAGAAGCAAGAAGAAGATCGAAGCAAGCGGATTTGAACTTGATTCCAGAGTCATCCGGCATGAGCCTTTGGGATTCCACGATTATAACTGTCTGCAGATGAATGCTTTTGCCGTTGTAAGTGACAGCGGAACGCTTCCTGAGGAAAGCAGCTTCTACACATCCATCGGACACCCGTTCCCTGCAGTATGCATCAGAACAAGTACAGAGCGTCCTGAAGCTCTCGAAAAAGGTTGCTTCACATTATCCGGAATCGATACCACAGGACTTCTTCAGGCTGTCGAGACAGCAGTTGATCTCGTTAAGTATGAGACAAACGGAGGAGCACTCCCCGTTCCGGATTATGTTGATGAGAATGTCAGCGATAAGGTAGTCAAGATAATCCAGTCTTATGTCGGTATCGTTAACAAGATGGTTTGGAGAAAGAGTAAAGATGTCTGATAACATGAAAGAGCTTCCATCGGTTGTTCTCATTTCAAATTATTTAAATCATCATACATTACCTCTTTGCATGGAACTGAATGCACGAACAAACGGAAACTTCCGTTTCATCGCGACAACAGATCTAAGACCTGAGCGCGCGAATCTCGGCTATAAAAGACTGAATGAAGAGTATGATTTCGTTGTAAGAGCATATGAAAGTGCTGAAGAGAAAAAGCGCGCAGCAAAACTGTGCTACGATTGCGATGTGCTGATCTACGGACATGCACCTCAATCTTTTTACGCCAAAAGATTGCTGCACCACAAAGTAACATTCAGATACAACGAGAGAGTCTTTAAGACTCACATGAATGCTAAGCTTTTCTGTAAGCAAGTTATTAAGTTCTTCTATAAGGATGCCTTCACTCAGTATCGAAAACATTATCTGCTCGCAGCAAGTGCATATGCCGCTGATGATTTCAACCGCTTTGGTGCCTTCAAAAACAGAGTGCTTAAATTCGGATACTTCCCTCCTATCCTCAGTGAAGAACACAGAGTAACGAGAGAAGAAAATGAAAAGACTAAGATCCTTTGGGTAGGAAGATTCATCCCATATAAAAAACCGCAGCTTGCCATAGAAGTTGTCCGTGAATTAAAGAAGAGAGATCTTCCGTTCCAAATGACCATGATCGGAACCGGTGCACTCGAAGATGAGATCAGGAAACTCATAACAGAGAATGATCTCGAAGATGTAGTAAGTATGGAAGGTTCCAAGCCGAACGATGAAGTAAGAAAAGTAATGCAGACTTCCGATATTCTTCTTTTCACGAGTAACGAAGAAGAAGGATGGGGAGCCGTATTGAACGAAGCAATGGACAGCGGATGCGTGGCCATTGCTTATAAAGGGATCGGTTCTGTTCCGTTCCTGATCGATAACGGAAATAACGGATATGCGTATGAGGATCATTCGCCAACCAAGATCGCAGACATCTGCGAGAAATTGATAAATGATCACGCATTGAGAGAGAAGATAGGAGATAACGCCAGAAAGACTATTACAGATATGTGGAATGCAGAAGTTGCTGCTAAGCGTCTTTTGGAATTCGCAGAAAGTGTTCAGAACGGTCAGGTCAAAACATATGAATCCGGACCACTGAGCAAAGCCGCAAGGTTAAGTTGTAAAGCTAAATAATTAATCAGTCAGGAAACATAAACATAACAGAGGGAATGCAAATGAATACAGCTATTATTATTGCCGGAGGATCCGGTCAGAGGATGGGACAAAATGTTCCGAAGCAGTTTATCAATGTATACGACAAACCGGTACTGATCTACACACTGGAAGGATTTCAAAAACATCCTCAGATCGATGCGATCGAAGTAGTTTGTATCGACGGTTGGCATGATGTTCTCTGGGCATATGCCAAGCAGTTCAATATCACCAAACTCAAGTGGATCGTCTCCGGAGGAGAGACCGGACAGGAGTCCATCCGTAACGGCGTATATAACCTTGAAGGAAAAGTTTCAGATGATGACATAATCATCATCCATGACGGAATCCGTCCGCTCGTTGATGAGACCGTTTTGACGGATGTCATCATCAAGGCCGAGAAGTACGGAAATGCTGTTACTTCAATGCCGTATAACGAGCAGATCTTTGTTGTGGATGACGAGATAAGCACTGTAAAATACATCCCTCGAGAGACACTCCGCAGGGTTGCTACACCGCAGGCATATAAATTCAAAAGACTTGATGAAGCTTATCATGAGGCGTTTGAAAAGGAGATCGGAATCTACGGATCTTCTTATACCAACACAATGATGGTCGAGCTTGGCGAGAGACTTTACTTCGCAGCAGGCTCCGATAAGAACATCAAGTTGACCACCAAGGATGATCTGGAGATGTTTAAGGCATATCTGAAATCCGACAAAGATAACTGGCTTAAGTGAGAGGAAATTATGAATCTTTATCAAAACGATCTATATCAGGATGATTTAAATTATGTGGCAGGGATAAACTTGCCTTGGGAGCGCCTTCAGAACAAGAGCATCCTTATCTCGGGAGCAACCGGACTTGTCGGTTCGTTCCTTGTCGATGTTCTTATGCTCAAAAACGAGAAGGATGCTCTTAACTGTACCGTATATGCACTTAGCAGAAATGCGCAAAAAGCTTCAGACCGTTTTTCCAAGTGGAACGGTAACGGGCTTCTTCAGTTTATTCCGTACGACATCAATCTGCCTTTCAAGAGAGATGATCTCGGAACGGTTGATTATGTTCTTCACATGGCATCGAACACACACCCGATGCAGTATTCTACTGACCCTATCGGAACGATAACGACAAATATCATCGGCGTTCAGAACATGCTCGATTTCGCTGTTGAGCATCATGCTTCCCGCTTTGCATTTACTTCCTCCAATGAGATCTATGGAGAAAACCGCGGCGATGCAGAAATGTTCTCCGAGGATTACTGCGGATATATCAACTGTAACACCATGAGAGCAGGTTACCCGGAAAGTAAACGTTGCGGTGAGGCTTTGTGCCAGGCTTACAAAGCTCAGAAGGGCCTTGATATCGTTATCCCCCGTCTTACCCGTTCTTACGGCCCTACGATGCTCATGTCTGATACAAAGGCTATAAGTCAGTTCATTCGAAAAGGAATCGCAGGTGAAGATATCGTACTTAAGTCAGCAGGTACCCAGTACTACAGCTATACATATGTATCCGATGCGGTAAGCGGATTGCTTTATGTCCTTCTTAACGGTGAAAACGGCGAAGCCTATAACATAGCTGACGAGCGTTCTGACATTATGCTCAAGGATCTCGCAGCGATAATCGCCGACATAGCAGGAAAGAAAGTTGTGTTTGAGATCCCGGATGCAGTTGAAGCTGCAGGATACAGCACGGCGACAAAAGCAAGACTCGACGGCAGTAAACTTAAAGGTCTTGGCTGGAACGCCAGATATGAGATGTCTGAAGGCCTTAAGAGGACGGTCAGCATCTTAAAATCCAACTGATTTTGCAGGTAGTTAAGGTATGAGTGAAGACAACAGAAAAAGGATCCTTCATATAAAGTACATACTGTCGTATGATGGTGCGACTTTGGTTGAATATAACTTTGCGAAAACACTCAAGGACAAGTATGTTTTTGATTGGCTTGTTTTCGAAAAAGAGGGAAACGACAGAGCAGATATATTTGAAGAGCTCGGCGGCAAAGTCTATATATTTGATCACGAAAGACGCAAGAATAAGATAATAAACAGGATCACGGAACTTAAAGATCTCAGGAAGTTCTTCAGAGAACATCCTTATGACATAGTTCATATCGATACTGATACACTCCGAATGGACGGCGTACTTTATTGTGCCAAAAAAGAAGGAGTCAAAAGGCGTGTTATCCATTCACACAATGCAAAGCTCGAAAAGATAAAAAAGGGACTCGATCAATTCGCTTTTGTCCGCAACTTCAGAAGGCGTCTCATTGCCAAGTGGGCAACGGATTATCTTGCATGCAGTAAGCTTGCTGCAGAATGGATGTTCCCACGAAAACTCGTTGAAGACGGGAAATATCTTTTGGTCAAGAACGGTATCGACGGCCAGCGTTTTCTGTTTGATGAAGACATACGTCGCGATGTTCGCCTTGAGCTTGGCTTAAGCGATGATCAGAAACTGATAGGCCATATCGGCCGATTCAGCGAACAGAAAAACCATGCTTTCCTTGTAAACATGTTTAAGATCGCTTCAGACAAAGATCCTAATCTGAGACTTCTTCTTATCGGTAACGGAGAGCTCAGAGATGAGATCATTAGCAAGATCAATGAGTATGGTATCGCGGATAAAGTTACCCATATAAGCAGTACCGATAAAGCTGCAAATTATCTTTTCGCGATGGATGTATTCATATTGCCGAGTCTTTATGAAGGGCTTCCTCTTACAAGTCTGGAAGCTCAGGCAAGCGGTCTTCCTACACTTATGTCAGATACCATAACTACTGAAGCAAAGATAACATCATTAGCTGAGTATCTTCCTATTGATGATCCTAATGTGTGGGCAGACAAACTGATCAGCACTGAGAAAAAAGATAAGAATGAAAGGATCAATGCAAATATCGAACTTAAGGAAAGCGGCTTTGAGATCAACGATGCAGCCGAGACACTTGCGAAAATATACGGAGAGTAAAAGATGGACGGATTTTTTATCACGAGAGCAATAACAAAGGCTAACCATGCCGGCAGTAAAGCAGTCAGCGATACTGACAGCATCATGCAAAAAGAAGGATTAAAGAAGATCGAGATCTACACTTCTTCCAGCAAGAATCGCTTCATCAGTAAGCTTCAAAACTATCTGAGCCTTCGAAACATCTATAATGTTACCAACAACAGTTTAGTAGTCGTTGAACACCCTCTGTATATCAATAAGCGATATATCAGGTTTATTAAAAAATGCAAGGAAAAGAAGTCCGTTAAGTTGGCATTCATAATACATGACTATGAGACTATAAGAAATCTGTTTCCGGAAAATGTTGATATCAGAATAGTGGAAAAGATAGTACTCGAGATAGCTGATGTACTCATCGTTCATAACGATAAAATGAAAAAGGTATTTGTCGAAAAATATAATGTCGATGAATCAAAGATAGTATCCCTGAATATTTTCGATTACCTGTGTGAGGGAGAGATAACAAGAGAGAAATGTTCAAAGGATTCCGTTACGGTCGCCGGAAATCTGAATCCTCAAAAGAGCGGTTATGTATATAGGCTCAAAGAACAGTGCAAAAATATTAAGTACAATCTTTACGGTGTTAACTACGAGGGTTCTGAATCAGAAGAAAACGTAACATATCACGGATCCGTTGACTCTAACCTTCTTCCTAATGTGCTTCAGGGAGGATTTGGTCTTGTATGGGACGGTAACTCTGCTGAAAGCTGTGTAGGAAATACCGGTGAATATCTGAGAGTCAATAATCCTCACAAGACTTCTTTGTATCTCGCTTCCGGTGTGCCTGTAATTGTCTGGAAGGAAGCTGCGATTGCTGATTTCGTAACAAAGAACGGGGTCGGAATCTGTGTTTCTTCGCTTAATGAAATACCTGAAAAGATCAGTGAGCTCACAGATGAAGATTATGATAAGATGGTCGAATCCGCAAAATCCATCGGTACTAAACTTAGAGAAGGTCATTATTTCGCAACGGCTCTGAGGAAAGCCAATGAAATTGTAAACGCCCGGTAATAGGGTATTGTACCAGCGTATGATATAATTCGAAGAAAGTTACGGGTTTAATAGGGAAAGGACAAATAATGATATTGGATAAAGGTCTTACATTTTTTAAGGGACGCTCTGACGGATCTCCATTGCAGGATTCTCAGAAAAAAGAGTTGTCTTTTATTTCATGTATATACTACATCCTGTTCGCATTTTTCTACAGTTTTCACTTTGCGAAAACTACCATGTTCTTCAAAGAATGCTTTGCTGAGTACAGCGATATGCTGTACCAGATCTATGATAAAGCTACTGCCGTTCTTTTGGTGCTTTCTATTGTAACCATACTTTTCTGTTCCAATAAGATATCGTCCAAAGTCCTGATGATAGCTATTCTTGTAATAAGCTATATGTACAATTTCTATAGAGGAGTTACGGTTTATAAAACGATCACTGTATTTCTCCTTCTCATCGTTTGCTCTCAGAATAAGTCTCTGAAGACGATCTGCAGACTGTTCCTTATCATAGGATGGGGATGGGTTATCGCCAGTTTTATCGCCTGCAAAGCAGGAATCTTAACAGATATCACGCTGGGTGACAGACACTCATTCGGAAGCATTTACTGCACGGACCTGGCATGTCATCTGCTTACTCTTGTTATGGCACATTGTATTCTTCGCAACGGAAAGCTCAAGATATATGAGTACGGTATGATCGTACTACTCATGGGCTTTAACGTTCTGTATCTGAAGGCCAAGGTCGGTCTTATCTGTATGTTCCTCATTTTGGTCGTAACTGCGTTCAATCAGTATATTGCTCCGCACACAGAGGGTAAGAACAAGAAGAATTCTATGCTTAAATGGATCTGCATAGCTTCCTTCAGCTTATTGACGGTCATCACCGTATTCCTGACATTGATATATACCAAGGACTCCAGCTTCCTGTTAAACAGGATCCCGGGCTTTGGTACGTTCACTTCCCGTTTCTATATGGGAAGAGTAGCATTTGACCAGTATGACATTAATCTTTGGGGTAATAATATCCCTGAGAACGGAAACGGCGGTAAGATCGGCGGAACACCTGTCGATTACTTCTTCCTTGATATATCTTACACAAGGATCCTTCTGACAACCGGTGCCGTGATCTTTGCATTGCTGCTGCTTATCTTTACTGCACTTCAGATCAGACTTCATAAGCACAACAGACTTTATCTCATGGCTATAGTCGCCATTTTCCTTTTGGATTGTGCTGTAGAACATCACATGCTTGAATTAGCATATGATTTCTTCCCACTCATGCTGTTCTGCAATCTGAACACTTTCGAGCAGTGTAGTAACATCTGTATGGAGAAAAAGAGATCCATTCGCGATTTCTTTGCGGTCAAGAGTACGGCTTGATCCTTTCAACATTTTTAATAGGATTATCAGGAGAATTGATATGAGCGATATACAAAGCAGTGAAAGTAAGACTACACAAGAATGTCTGTTAAAGATGATGGAGTTTTTCCATTCCTTTTGTGTAGAAAATAACCTTAGATATTATATGGTTGGCGGAACGATGCTTGGTGCTGTCAGGCATCATGGTTTTATTCCTTGGGATGACGATATTGATATTGGAATGCCTCGTAAAGACTTTGAACGCCTTAAGGAACTGTCAGACAAGTTCCAATCCGACAGGTATGCTTTTGAGACAGTTCGATCAGAAGATCCAACCTACTGCTTTGCATACTCGAAATTATATGATACTTCTACCACACTGATCGAAAACACTCGCATAAAGCTCGTTCGTGGATTGTACATCGATATATTTCCGATTGACGGCGTTGGCGATGATCTTAAAAAAGCAGCATCGTTTTACAAGAAATTACACAGAAAAGAATTGTTGCTGAAGTTGAGAAATTCCCCGGATAAGGCTGATAGGTCCAAGATAAAAAACATCATCATAAAGCTGGTTCGTATTCTTCCTAAAGCTATAGCTGATGAGAAGAAACTCAGCAGAAAGATCGACCAGATCTGCCAGACACATGATTTTGACTCATCTTCATATTCCGGAAACTTAGTAGGTGCATGGGGTTGGAGAGAGATAATGCCGACAGAGTTCTTTGGTACACCAAAGCTTTATACATTTGAAGGTATATCGCTTTACGGCGTTGAGCGTTACGATGATTTCCTTAAGCAGATCTACGGAAACTGGCAGGAACTTCCAAGCAAGGACAAACAGGTTTCTCATCATGATTACTACATAGACCTGTCTACGCCATACAGTAAGTATAAAGAGACAAACGGATAACTATTAGCTTCGTTTTAACCCCTTGCGGGCAGCGATACTCTTCGCTTTGCCGATCACGGTATTCAAGATCTCTAAGATCATATCATCCTTAAGAATGATCATGATTATTCCGTAAGTCAGGAAGAAGCATACTCCTTCGATTGCCAAAAGACATAGATTATGTGTCATTAACATTCGGTTTATCGTACTGCCGAAAGCTACTTTTATACCTGCATACTTAACCCAGATCGAAGCCGGTATCGCAAGCGATATGGCAATCAGCATTTTCCAATACTTGATCTTCTTAAAGGAATCAACTATAGGGTTCTTATCTCGTATCTTAAACAACAGGATATACTGAACGATGAGCACCACAAGTTCTGCGACAACCGTTCCTATAGCGGCACCGGTTGACTTCAATTTAGGAATAAAGATAGCATTCAAGATAAGGTCGATAATAGCACCTGCGATTTCTGAATAAAGAACGTACTTCTCCTTGCCCAATGGAACCAGGACCTGTATGCCCAGTATGTTGGTAATACCGATAAACAGCAAAGTAGGCATTATCACAACCATTGCAGGAACAGCAGCTGAATAACTTATTCCTGAAAGGAAGAGCACAGACTCTTTGGCAAAACACATAAAGAACACCATAAGAGGTGCGGATATGACAAATACGAATTTCAGTGCCTTGTGGGTAATATTTCTGAATTCGTCCATTCTTCCCTGCTCAACATAATAAGATGCTCGAGGCAAAAGAACAACTCCCAAAGAAGTTACAAGGGATACCATTATCTTCTTAACCTTAACTGCAGCACCATAATAACCAACATCTTTCTTCGATGCTATAAATCCCAACATTGAAGTATCAAGATTCAGATAGATCGTGGTTGCACAGTTCATGGCAAAGAAGAGCACTATCGGAGACATGTGCCTTTTCCAGTTTAGCTTTCCGATATTCTTGAATCCGATGATCTTCCTGGCATGGATAAAGTTCAGTATATTAGAAGCACTTCCGGCAAATATGGTTATCGCACCATATATGACGTAGTCTTCCTTTTGTTTTATCAACAGGAACATAGCGATAAAAGCTATGAACTTAAAAACGATGGATCTTATCGTGATGTATGAGTATTGCTCCAGGCCTCTATATAAATGCTCTATACCTAAGGCATTAAGAAACAATGTAATACTTACAATAATGAATAACGGCTTTTCTGAACTTATCTGAGGAACAAAAAACAAGACAGGAATAAATACCATATAAGCTATGAGGCTCATTACGATATTGATCGACATAAGTTCCCAGACGGTCCTGGATAATTCCAGTTTGTTATCACGTACTTTGGCGCAAGCCCTTATTCCGTATGTAGGAATTCCAAGCTGAGCAAAGAGAGAAAAATAGCTGATAATAGAAGCCGCAAAATCTACCTCTCCCGTTCCGCTCGGACCAAGGATACGTGCTACATAAGGATACGATATTATCGGAAATAGAATGTTCGATATTGTCAGTATCGCATTCAAAACGAAATTCTTTTTAATTGAAGGGTTTTTAGGCATTATCTTCCCCTACATCTCTATCATTTTGAGTCATGGACACATAACCAATCATCTGATGACCAGACCACCGACAACTTTCTTACCGGCAATACCGATCTGCTCGACTTCTTTTTTGATCAATGTGTTGCTGATCTTGTCCAACTTCTCAACAAGAACAACCGCATCATAATACTTAAGATGATCATATGCCTCGGCATCCGTAAGGATGTTTTTCTCAAGACCGTACTGAAGTCCGAGATCCTTTGTCTTTTCCAAGCTTGCCTTGATAGCCTTGACCTGCTTCTCGGAATCGATTCCCGTAAACATGATCTTAGTGACTTCCGGATGTGAAAGTTTAATGTTATTAACTGTCCTTAAGACTGCTGCATCCTGCGAATAAAGAAGTCCTCTGTTTTCTTTTTTCGCGATAAATCTGTCGAGTTTGCCCTTCTTCAGATTATCGAATGCCATTGCACCGACACCTGTATAGAAGTCAAATTCATCGACTGCATTCATCTTGTTATTGAGGTAGAAGAATACGTAGTAGAGAGCTACCATGCCGCATCCTCCGACTGCACAGCCAAATACGAAGTACTTTATTATGCTCTTAACAACATCTGCCTTTGTCGGCATCGTAGGAGGTTCAACAGGATACTCTATTTCACCCTTAATGTTGTTGAGATTAACTACTTCATTGTTCAGGTCTCTGATCCTGTTATTGATTCCGTCCTGAATAGCAACAAAACCATCTTCATTGCCTACTCGGGTCAGACTGTTGACCTGGGAATAAGAAAAGGATGCTCTGGTATCAGCATCTAATGTTTCAGTATAAGCATCGATCTGCTTCAATATCTCTTTGAGCATAGCAGCAGATTCTTTTTCTGTCTTGCCGTGGATCTTCAGATAGATGGAACGGCCTGTAGTGTCAACGGTATATGAAAAAAGGCTCTTGGCATATACTCCGTCAAGATCACCCTTCTTACCGACTTTATCCCAATCAGTAATATCGGTGATAGCATTGGAATACAAAGACATAAGTCCCGTAGGGAACGGTACAACTGCACCTTCCTCATTAGTTACTTCATCAAACTGAAGAAATACTGTAGATGTTCCGATCTTTGTAGCATCATACTCAATGATCGGGTTTTCTCTTAATACTTCTATCTTCGCATAGTTGGATTCGATCTGGTTGTCATAGACATCTTCCTGATCCTGAGCAACCTTAAGTGCGTCCTGATACTCAATGGCATCTATCTCACACTGCTTCTTATCTTTGTTCCATCTCCTTACGGTCTTGAAAACATCAAGTCCGCACATCAAAAGAGCGCAGATCAAAGCAACAATTATAATACTCTTCCATCTTCTCAATATATAGAAAATACAATCGCGACCCTTGGCCTGATACATAGAAAATACTCCCATAGTCTGTGATATCCCCATAATTATAATATAGAGATCTGCATTTTAATACTGATTAATCGAATTTTCGGCGATTTTAACACAAAAGAAATCTATTTTGATCCTTTTCGAGCCAAAACAGCGATAAAGGTCTTCAGAAATATCTTAAGGTCAAGAGCCAGGGAGAAGTTCCTGATGTACTCATTATCAAGTCTTACGATCTCCTCAAAGTCAGTGATCTCAGATCTTCCCGATACCTGCCACATACCGGTAAGACCCGGTTTTATAGCAAGACGGCTCAGATGGTGAGGATCATACTGCTCATACTCATCGAGCGTAGGAGGTCTCGTTCCAACAAGGGACATATCGCCCTTGAGGATATTAATGAACTGCGGGAATTCGTCGATGCTGGTCTTACGCATGAACTTGCCTGCAGGGAATATCCTCGGGTCGTTATCCATCTTGAACATGAGGCCCTTCATCTGGTTCTGAGCCATAAGTTCCTTTTTGCGCTCTTCTGCATCCATGTACATGGAGCGGAATTTGTACATCTTGAAGATCTTTCCGTTCTTACCGACTCGCTTTTGCGCGAAGAAAACAGGTCCCGGGGACTGTATCTTGATTATCGGAGCAAAGATGATGAAAAGAAGACCCATTGCCAAAAGTCCGAATATGGAAGCAAAGATATCAAATGCTCGCTTGATAAAATACTCGGCAAGGTTTCCTTTGTTAATGGCTGTCGTTATAACTGAGTACGGACCTTTTCGATCCATCCTGATATTAGGGAGACTTTCAACCTCAAGGTTAAGTCCCAGATTAACGGTGATACCCATGTTAAGGAACTGGTCGACAAGTTTACCCGTCTCACCGCCTTTTGCAAGGATGTATACCTCGTTAACTGCATTTTCCTTAACAAAATCGAATATACCCTCCTTAGAGATTATCGGTATACCGTGGAATTCCTTCTCATCGGTTTCTGAGAGCATTACCATTCCGACAAAAGAGAAGAAACCGTTATTATCTTTGTTGAGGACGTTATAAAAGTCCTCCGCGTTTTCCGGATAAGTAAGGATGACTACGTTCGATCTGTTCTTTCCCGACTTGAAACCTTTTCGGACAAAGGCCTTAAGAAGGCTTCTGGTAATGAACATGTATGTTATCGACAGCAGATAGAACATACCGAATACCATACGTGAATACGTGGCACTCTCCTTAAACACGAAGAGGATTCCGAGCGTAGCCAGGAGCACTTCCGAACACGTAAGGATGGTACTCCACAATTCCTTCAGGAAACCTCTTTTGATTATGCTGCTGTGAAAACTGCTGAAGAGCATCAATAGAACATAGACGCCCAGGATAACGACATTGATCTTCTTATAGAAACTCAGCTCGGTAAGGTGCGAAAACCAAATAGCGCATGCAGACATGAAAGCCAATTCGATGCTCAGCATGTCGATAAGAATAAAATCTATATGTTTGGAACGTACTGTGCCGTTTTTCTGCATTTGAGCTCCGTAAGTCTTTTAAGTAATCGAAAGGACCTTCGTCCATGAGTTCATTATATCTTTATATTGTTTTTTTTCAATTTGACACAGATTACAAAAAAGAGTCAAAAAAGAGAAGCACCATGTGATGCTTCCCCTAGTATTATCGGTTTTTTCATTCAATTTCGATCCAAAAAGTCGACTATTCGGACAACATTATCCGTGTTCGTGGAAGGTTTCCACTGAGTATATGCTCCTGAAATAGCGATCGCCAAAAGACATGCACCTATGACAAAACCTGCGATAACCATGATCACCAGGGCTGAAATGTCCTCAGCTTCCTTGTTATAGATTCCCTCAGGATACTTAGGCGAGATATTGATGGTTACAGGTCCGAGCTTTACATCGCTGTCCTTTTTGCCGGAAAAACCGTCATAGACACACGTATATCTCTCACCCTCGTAACTATACTCGAAAACAGGTGAGATCTTAGGGATCATAGTAGCAGACATGCCGTCATTATCCGAGGATGATTCGGCATATCTGGCGTATCCGATGCAGGTCGCATTAACCTCTTCCGGATACACGCGATTCTTGGCTGTCTTGTGAAAGATTATCCTGGATAATGCAAGGATCCCGATGCCTATCATAACGCATCCGATAACTATAAAGACCTTGTAAGCCGTCGGCTTATCCTTAAGGAAAACGAACCACATAAGGATCGGAACTACCGGAAGAAGCGCAATTATAAGACCCGTAAATCTGTTGGATGCTGTATCGGCACTCGGGTTCGGTGCATCCTTTGAAACTCCTCCCGTTATCATCGTGAAGATCCCGGCATATACAAATACCAGAGCAAATCCTCCGATCGCAAGAATGACGCTGCCCATTACGGCACCGATAAGAAAGAGAAGGAGACCGATTCCGACCGGGACATATAACACCGGCTTCATGTGCGAAGGTCTGTTCGCATCCTTTTTTATGAAAGAGGAAGCCGTTTTCTTGACATACTCATGATACTCGGTCCTGTAATCTTCCTCAAAGTTATCCCACTCTTCCTTAGTCAGGGTCTGCCTGTCATCGAAAAAGTACTTCCCCGTATTACTCGTATCAAATCTCATAAGAAAACCCTCCTATGTTTAGATCTACCCCTTCTATGAATATATCAGATTTCGAGGTAGATAAACAAGAAGATACCGAACCAGTGGACCACCGCGCCGAATAAGACAAAGAAGTGCCATATAAAGTGAGCACCCTTGAAATCCTTAACGAACGGGATCATTCCGAGAGTATAGATGATCCCGCCTCCGAGCGTCATGAGGAAAAGCCACATGTCGTTCTTGACCATTCCCGGGATAAAAAGGACGCCGCTCCATCCGATCAGAAAATACAGGATATAGTGCAAAGCCCGAAACCTTCCCGGTCCGAAAATGCTCACGAAAGTTATTCCCAGGATTATGAGACCCCATTGTATGCAGAACATCACGATGCCCTTCGCGTCGCCCCAATAAACAAGACAGAAAGGCGCGAACGAGCCTCCGATCAGAAGATAGATCGAGGCATAATCAAAGCGTCTCCACAGTTTCTTGACCGCCATACCGTACTTGAAGGAGTGATAAAGACAGCTCATGAGGAACAGGATGATAAGGCAGATACCGTAGAAACATGCAGCCATTATCTTCATTCCCGTATCCGAGAAAACGAGAAGGAGAACAAATCCGGCAACAGACAAAGCTGCGCCGACACCGTGTGTTATAGCGTTTCCTATCTCCTCCAAAAGCGTCAGCTTAGGAGGGTCATTACGTCTGGATATCTCTTCTTTGGTAGGCATTTACTTTTCTCCTTCCGTACGATTATACATCAATCCCGCAACTTAAAGACTGAGTTTGTGTTATAATTTCTCGGTTCATAAAATTTGATGAGGATATAATATGAGGCTTAACAATAAGATCGTAACGAAGGAAAGGATCCGATTCCTTTTGGTGTACAGCATGCTCTTCTCGCTGTGCTTTTTCTTTTGCTTCCAGATCTTTTTTTCGAACTATAACAAGACTTACATATTCAACTATGATGCCATAGACAACAACTACCCATTCTTTATCGCGGTCGGCCGCTGGTGGAGACTTCTTTTCAAGAACATCTTCATAAAGCACACTTTTGAGATACCGATGTGGGACATGTCCATAGGATACGGCGGAGACATAATAACCACCCTCGGAAACGGATTCAATAATTTCTTTAATCCGCTTTACATCATCTCCGCATTCTTTCCTTCTGACCGCTCGGAAACAGCCTTCAAGATAGTCCTTATCCTTCAGATCTACCTGTCGGGACTGACATTTAACCTTCTTGCTTCTTATCGAAAAAGATACAGCAAGACGGCCGTTATGATAGGTTCAATGGTCTATGCTTTCTCATCGAACACTTACATTGTTTTTAAGCAGCTCTCGTTCGGATATGCACTCGTAATATTCCCGCTTATAGTTCTCGGAATATGGATGATCAGAGATAAGAAGAAGCCTTACCTTTTCATCATTTCCGTCATCTCAATGTTCACCTACTCATACTACTTTACGTTCATGGCAGTGATCATCCTTCTTGTCTATTACGTGTTCATCGTCGCGGAGAGCCTTATCGTTTCAAAGGGTAAGAACCTCAGGGACGAACTTAAGATCCTTCTTAAACTGTTCTTAAGTTCGGTTTATGCCGGGATCATCGGAATACTTCTTATCCTTCCGAGTATCATCGCGATAACCAGGCTCGACCGACTTGACTTGGAGTACTTTATTCCGGTATTCAGGGACAAGGCTTATTCCAAGAGACTTTTTGCAGGTTTTGTATCGGTATTCGACGGCTGGTCTGATGACCTTTTGGGATTCCCTGTCCTCGCACTCATCTGCGTGTTCGGTCTCTTCCTTTTATTCGGATTCAAGGAAGAACTTAAGGCGAAGATCCTTTTTATCATCGGATCTGTATCGCTCTTTGTCCCGTATGTAGGCCACGTCTTAAACGGCATGAGTTACTCCACCAACAGATGGACATGGGCTTATACTTTGCTGGTTTCGTTTATCATCACCATGGTTTTCGATAAGCTATATAATGCGAAGATATGGAAGCTTGCTGTGATAATTGCTTTGCTCATCGGATACGAATGCGTGATCATTTTCTATTTCGATACCAAAGAAGCTACTCAGATGGTCCCTGTGACCGTAGGTATAGCGATCGTGCTCTTTACGATGTGCTCGAGATTGTTTTCGAGAGAAGACTACGAGAAGATCATGGTCGGCATCACAGTCCTTGCTATCGCGATTCCCGGCTTCTTCTACTTTTCACCGAGATACACGGGTATCATGTCTCATCTTCTGGCGAACGGAACTCCTTACGGAACGGTCGTCCGAAGCGGAGGCAAGGAGGCGCTGTATATCGTTGATGACGATTCTTTGTTCCGCTACGACACGATGTCCGGCAAGCTTAAGAACTCGTCGCTCATCATGGGTGTTGCGGGATATGACACTTATAACAGCATCTATAATCCGTACATCAGCCAGTTCGACAAAGACATGGGCTTCACTTCCACGTCGAGTCCTTCCATAACTGACGGAATCTCGACCAGAAGCGACCTCGAGGCACTCATGGGAACCAAGTACATGATCCGCAACGCCGACGATCTGAGTAAGACTTTGCCTTACGGCTATTCCCAGAACATAGGCCATTATGTAACTGAAGACAAGGCAACTTATGAGCTCTACATGTCCGGAACCGGAAGCAGTATCGTGTCATTCTTCCCTGATTCCGTTGACGAATCCTACTACGATTCACTGTCCTGCTAC
>JAGCGK010000119.1 GCA_017649645.1 Clostridiales bacterium
ATTTGTGGAGAAACCTCCGTATTTCTCCTGTCCTTCGGGAAAGATCGGCCTTCTGTCAAGCATGTATACAGATAAGGCCTACAGAAGACAGGGCATCGCGAAAAAGCTCTTGGGCCTGGTCGTTACCGATGCAAAAGAATACGGATGCGGATGTGTTCAGATAACGGCATCCGACATGGGCGTTCTTCTTTATACCGATTTCGGCTTTAAGAAAAACGGAAACTTCATGCAACTTAATCTATGAAAGAAGGAAATTATCTATGTTATACGAAACTAAGGAATTTACATTAAAGGACGGCCGTAAGGCTTTGCTCATGAACCCGGGAGATGAGGAAGCCCAGGGACTTGTTGATTATCTTCACAAGTCGTGCGGCGAGACGGATTTTCTAGCGAGGGTACCTTCCGAGTGTGACAGATATACAGTCGAGAAGGAAAAGGAACTTCTCAAGTATATGAAGGATTCGGCAAATGATCTTTTCCTAAGCTGTACCGTTGACGGAAAAGTAGCAGGAAATTGTCATCTCATGATGAACGACAGGTTCAAGATGAAGCACAGAGCTAATGTTGCGATAGCTCTTCTTAAGGATTACTGGGGACTTGGAATAGGAACAGTTATGTTCGAAGAGATGATCCGTGTAGCTAAGGAAGCAAGACCTGATCTCATGCAGCTGGAACTCGAGGTTGCAGCCCCGAATGAGCGGGCACAGGCGCTTTACAGGAAGATGGGCTTTGTGGAATACGGCAGACGTGAGAATGCTCTTAAGTGTGCTTCGGGTGATTCATATATGGATGAGATCCTGATGATGAAGAAGCTTTAATATATGGAAATAGCCTTTTCTAAATCTGCTGATTGCTATTTATATAAAACGGAGCAGATGATAAAATAAATTTGTTTGGTCAAGGACTGACTAAGTCATATGGGGGAAAAGTGAATGCCGGAGTTAAACGCAACACCAGTTACGTTTAAATGTAAGATCTGCGGGGGAGATATAGTGAATAACTTCCTTGTGGGTTCGTGCGTCTGTGCGCACTGCGGCAACAGGTGGAATCTCGAAGATATGATCCCCGACTATAGCCAATATTCCAACATAATCGCAGATATCAACGAGGCTCATGAGGCCGTATCGAATAATCCTACTGTCGTATCTCTTGAAAGGGCGAAGTCGCTTCTTGCTTTCGCAGCTGATGAAAGCGATAAGCTTGACGGAGTCATAGCTTCGGATCTTGCTAAGATGAGCAGAGACGAGATCGAGAAGATAGATAAAATTCAAAGCTACATGAAGGGCGTGGCTTTTTTCGAGAAGCAGAATTATCAGGGTGCTCTTACTGAGTTCGAGAAGGTTCCGGGATATAAGAATTCGGATGAACTCAAAGAGCAGTGCAAGGTATATGTCACGAAACAGAATAAGACGAACAGATTTATGGAAGTCTTTCTCGGAATGCTGTTTCCGGCGATGCTCTGTATCGTGCTCAAGATCGCTATGGATGTCTCGTTTACGGTACTTGTTCCGTTGTTCCTCGGATTATCTGTGGTACTCGGATTACTGATCTACATAGGCGGACTTCCGGGATCGATCGTTAAACTCGCGTCGGTCCTAAGTGCCATTCCATTTCTCGCATTCCTGATAATCAGGTACGATATTCATATATTGTTCTTCAAACTCTGTAAACTGATTTTTCTGTACATAATAGACATGATAAAATATGTTTTAGTTGATTCGAACAAATAACAGAGGAGTAAGTGGATGTCCGAAGTTAGCGCAACACCTGTTACATTGAAATGCAAGATCTGCGGCGGAGATATCGTTAATGATTATCTCATCGGATCATGTGTCTGCGCGCACTGCGGAAACAAGTGGTCGCTCGAGGAACTGATTCCTGACTACAGCGAGTATTCCAATATCGTCTCGAACATCAACAAGGCTAATGAAGCTTTGAGCGGAAACCCCGGTATCGTATCTCTTGAGCAGGCCAGACTTCTTTTTAAGAACGCGGCTGATGAGAGCAGCGGGAAGGTCGGTGTGATAGCTTCAGACCTTACGAGGATCAGTAATGAGGGACTTCAGAGGGTCGATCAGCTGAAGATCTATTTTAAGGCAAAGGGTTTTTTCGAGAAGAAAAATTATAAGGGAGCCCTTAAGGAATTTAAGAAGATCCCGGGAATTAAGGATACCGAAGAATTAAGTGCGCAGTGCAGGGAATTTATCGAGAAAGAAAAGAAGAAACGAATACCGCTCGCGGTGATAGTCGGACTCATACTTCCTGCGGTACTGAGCATCGTGTTGAAGGAAGTGGCGGGATTACCGCTTCCGGCAGTGATACCGATATTCCTGGTCACATCGGCAGGCGTGGGATTCCTGGTCTATAGAGGAGGAGTACCTGCGGTCATCATAGAAGTCTTCTCGGTTCTGTGTGCCGTACCGCTTCTGATATTTATGATATTGGCGTACGGTTTTCACGTAGACGTTTTTCCTTCGGCGATAATAGCCGTCGGATTACCTGTAGCATTAGTAATATTATTTGGCATATTGGCAGAAAGGAAAAGTTAAATGGAAGTAATTAGTGTAATCAAGTACGAAGGCAGTAATGAAGTATTGGCTCACAAGCACAAGAACGAAGACTTCACCATCGGATCGCAGTTGATCGTACACGAGTCGCAGGAAGCACTCTTCATGCGTGACGGTAAGGCGATGGATCTGTTCACGGCAGGAAGACATACGCTCACGACGTATAACATTCCTCTTCTCCGTGACCTGATGAGGCTCGGCACAGGCGGAGAGAATGTTTTCCACGCTGAGATATACTTCATCAACATGACCACGATGATGGGCATCAGATGGGGTACTGACAGCAAGGTAAGACTTTTCGATCCTGCATCGGGACTTCATGTCGAGATCGGTGCCAGCGGTAACTTCAACATCAGAGTTAACGATTCACGTAAACTCGTCATCAAGCTCGTAGGTACGACTGAAGGACTTCTCCAGAATGAGCTTCTGGGCGAAGAGGGAGGCCTTTCTTACGGTACCGGTAAGTTCAGGGCTCTCGTAGTTAACCGTGTTAAGTCTAACCTCGCGAGGATCATCAAGGAGCAGAACATCAACATCCTTGAGATCGATGCTTATCTGGATGTCATTTCCGAGACACTCCAGAAAGAGATCAACGAGACGCTGGACGAGTACGGCCTTACAATGCCGGAGTTCTATGTAACGACTATCCAGACTCCTGATGACGATCCGAACTTCCAGCATCTGAAGCAGCAGTTCGCTGATAAGACACTTAAGGTACGTGACGAAGAGATCAGACGTGCAGAGGCTGAGGCAGCTCAGGGCCGTAAGATCGTTGAGGCACAGACAGAAGCACAGCTCAAGATGGTTAACGCTCAGGGAGAAGCGGATGCACTTCTCATCAAGTCCAAGGCACAGGCAGATGCATATAAGATGAAGGCTGAGGCTGAGGCTGCAGAGATGAGGATGAAGGGCTATACATATCAGGACGAGACTGCAAGACAGGTCGGTATGGAAGCTATGCAGAACGGTATCACAGGCGGTTCAGGTTCAGGTGCCGGCGGCGGTATCGGAGATGTGGCGAGCCTCGGTGTTACACTCGGAGCCATGGGCGGAGTCATCAACATGACTAAGGAAGCTATGAGTCCTATCATGGGTGAGTCCCAGAAGATGGGTCAGGGATTCGGCAATACCATAGCCGGAAATAACGGCGGAGCACAGGCTCCTGTTGCACCTGTCGCACCGGCTGCTCCTGTTCCTGAAGCTCCATGGAACTGCCCGGGCTGCGGCAAGGCAGGCATTACATCAAAGTTCTGTCCTGACTGCGGTACACCGAGAGTTCAGTAATAATATCGATACATAAGTGAAAACGATCACCTTCTTTTCGAGTAGTATAATTACTATCGGAAGAAGGTGGTCTTTTTGATCGAAGTAAAAAGGATAAAGTGCGGAACAGGTAACTGCTATCTTCTGGTAAACGGAAGAAAAGCGATATTGGTAGATACCTGTCGTAAACAATACGAGGAAAAGGTAAGGCTCGAGTGCAGCGACTATGATCTTAAGCTCATAGTACTTACGCATCCTCATGTGGATCATGCGGAAAATGCCGCGGCTCTGTCGAAGCAGTTCGAATGTCCGGTCGCCATGAACGGCAAGGATACCGAAGTGATCTACAGTTTCATGGCTCAGCCGCTCAAGTACGACACGATCTCCGGCAATGCCCTGTACAGAGCCTCCATTAAGTCTCTGGCCAATGACAAGGTGCCGGATTTTAAGAATAAGGTGTTCATCGAGGAGGGTGACACTCTGGAAGAATACGGTTTCGATGTGAAAGTCCTGGCGTTTCCGGGTCACACATACGGTTCTATCGGCCTGGATGTGGAGGAACGTGACCTTATAGTGGGAGATGCCCTGATGAACTTCATTAAGCCTACGGAGTCTCTTATATGGCACGATAAGGATATGATGCGAGGGTCTGTCGAGAAGATCAAGAAGATCGGTCACAGGATGATCTGGTTCGGTCACGGCAATCCCGTCGACAGCAGCAAGATAATGAATCTCTAGATCAGGTTCTGTTTTTAACGAATAATTAAAACTCAGGAGAAGGATTTATGAAGGATTACATAAGAGGCATTTTATCCGGCATCATGGCCGCGGCTGTTCTCATAACGGCAGTGCCCCTTACGGGATGCGGTAAGAAGGAAAGGACCAAGTTCAATGAACTGATCGAGGTTGCTGCTGACAGGCCCTGGTATACGGCTACGGTCAAGACCATCGATCCGGTAATAGATCCCAATGACTATATGTGGCATCGCTCAAATACCATCGGAATGATCGACGATAAGATCATAAACTGGGTCAGCGGAGCCAAGATGTGGGATATCGATCATGAAGCTACGGCAGATACCTACACCAATATCATAAGTGTATATGACAGTAATGCGGAGCATGTTTTCGATAAGGAACTGTCTGAGGCTGTGAAGGAATATGTTCCCGGGGCTGAAGAGGTCATGATCCAGAATGTCTACATAAAGCAGGGCATGGTCAAGTTCCAGGCTACCTGGATCGAGGGCGGAAATGTCAAGTATAAAGAGGTGACCTTTGATACGTCCGAACAGAAGGTGGTATCGTCGGAAGATATGGTATCCAAGGGCGACTACGATCTTAAGGATTCATACAGTGTGAACTTCTGGACGGCAGACGGTTATTCGATAAACAGTTTCTATGCGATCTTCGAGCAGACCGGCATGCTCTATGACAGGAACTATCTCGAATTCACGTTGCCCTCGGGCGAGGAGAAGCTCATCTGCCTTGAAGATACATTTTCTTCGGATGACATACTGCAGGTATATGATTTCCTTTATCTCGAAAACGGCAGGTTCTGCTTCAAGTATGAGGGCCTGTCGGTAGAAAAGAACCTGTGCTATATAGATATCAACAGCGGAAAGGTATCGGATATATCTTCCGTGGCGGAATTCTCGTGGCTCGCAGATCTTCGGTCTGCCTGGGATTATTCTTACTTCGAAGGTGTGGGAAATGCGATAATCGATCAACACGGCGTGAAGAAACTGGATCTTGACGATCACTCGGAGACCGTATATTTCTCCTATGATGACTGCGATATCAACAGATTTGATACGGCAAACCTTGATCTTCTCAAGGCGACCGACGATAAGATCATATTGGCCGGAGTATCAAGAAGAGAGCAGTTCGGCAATTATTCCGTTAAGGATATACATGAAGACGACAACCTCATAGTGATCCTTCAAAAAGCCCCGTCCAATCCTAATGTGGGAAAGAAGATACTTAAGGCTGCGGGCTTCGAGCCGATCTCTTATTCAATGGCGGAAGCCATAAGACAATTCAACAACACGAATCCCGAAGCTTTCATAATGCTCGATCCGAGATACGATTATGAGGAGGTAGCCAAGACTATCCTGATGGCTGATAACCTTGATGAGACCACCTTCGATCTTCAGGTCAAGGCTGCGATGATGAATAAGCTTACAATGGATCTTCTGGCCGCCGAAGGCCCCGATCTTATACTCGGAACCATGAACTACACGTACCTGAACAACGAGGATCTTCTTCTTGATCTGTCAGGTGATGTGAACGTTCCGAATGTCTACAACAACATAATCAATTCAGCCAAGACCGGGAAGGCGCTTTATCAGGTTCCTCTGGCCTTCGGCCTTGAGGGTATCCTCGTAGATAAATCCGATGTCGATACGGATAAGCCGGGTTTTACCTTTGAAAGCTACAGGGAATACATAAGCGGACCTTGCAACGGAAAAGATCCGAACATGATGGATAGACTGGATTTCATGAGTACATGTATCTCGGAGGCCAGTTCCGCGTTCCGTGACGGTGAGAATCTGGATTTTGATAATAAGGAGTTCTCTAAGACGGCTGAGTTCGTGAATGACCTGGTCCTTCCGACCGAACAGGAGATAATGGATCAGAAGCTCATGCTCCGTACATCCACCATGGGACAGGAATCTGCTTTTGTAAATATCTCTTCAGGCATGGAGTTCTTACGCGTCACAGGCAATAACGTGGAAGAGATGACCATGATGGGATTTCCTTCATACAAGGCCAGAGGTCTTATGATCAATGTTTCCCAGTCCATCGGTGTGTCCGCCGCGACATCCTGTCCCGATGCCTGCAGGGAATTTATAAAGCTCCTTCTAAGCGACGACATCCAGTATCTGTTCGCCAGATATGACGGAATATCCATAAACAGTAACGCACAGGCTGATGCCTGCAGGATCTTCGCGGAAAGGACCAATGCATGTTATAAGGCGATGTCCGGAAACTACGATCAGTATATGCTCACGATACTCAAAACTTTCACGACAACGGTTGATGCTGATCTACTCATCTCTCAGATGGACGGCTATATCAAGTCTGCCTCGGGCCTTCGTATAATCGATGCCGAGATCGATATCATCATAAGGGAAGAGATACAGGCTTACTTTGCGGGGCAGAAGAGCATCAAGGATGTAATGAAGACGATCCAGAACAGGGTCGGGGTATACGAGTCCGAGCGCGGATGACCAT
This sequence comes from Clostridiales bacterium, assembly GCA_017649645.1. Lineage (GTDB taxonomy): Bacteria > Bacillota > Clostridia > Saccharofermentanales > Saccharofermentanaceae > Saccharofermentans. Next base: position 7,065 of record JAGCGK010000119.1, read on the forward strand.
CCTGAAGCTTTGAGGCAATAGTGTAAAATTACACTATTTGTGTTGATAATAATCATCACGATTGTTATAATACCTCTCGAAAAAGATTGTTTTCGGGGGACAGAATGAGTATTATCACTGACCTTACCAGGATGTGGCTGACGCGCTCTTCCAAGGCGTTCACGTTCACGAATGATTACGATAAAGTGCTGAAATATAAAGAAAGCGACAATCTCGGTCTTTATATCCACATTCCGTTCTGCCGGAAACTTTGTAATTTCTGCCCCTACTGTAAAACGGTCTATTCAGATGAAGCAGCGCAGAAGTACATTGATGCACTGATCCGCGAGATCCACATGGTGGGAAATATGATCGAAGGCAAAAAGACCGTTACGAGTCTTTACTTCGGAGGCGGAACGCCTGCCCTTATCGCGGACAGATTACAAGAGATAATAGATGCCGTTAACGAGCATTACGTAATAACTGAGGGGATCGGCCTGGAGCTTCACCCTGACAACGTAAAGCCCGATATCCTAAGGAAGATCAAGGATGCGGGCGTAACGAAGATCAGCATCGGTATCCAGTCATTCGGAGAAAAGTATCAGGCGATACTCGGAAGAGGAGCGGTCGATAGAAAAGCTTTAAAAAGTGCGCTGTCGGAGGTGTCTTTTGAGACAGTATCCATGGATCTCATCTTCGCACTGCCGGGACAGACTTTTGAAGATCTGAAGGAAGATTCCGACATAGCTTTTGAGATCGGTGCTAACCATGTCGCCATCTATCCGTTCATTGATTTCACGTTCACGTCAAGCAAAGTAACCGCGATGCCTAAGAAGATGAAGAAAGACCTTCTGGACAGGATAACCGGTTACTTTGATGAGAAGGGCTACAGGAGAGATTCCATCTGGACTTTCTCGAATGAGGAAGGTGCGAAGTATTCATCCATGACCCGCGAGAATTTCCTGGGATTCGGATGCTCTGCCACGACGCTTTTGAAGGACAGTTTCAAGATCAATACGTTTTCGACGGAAGAATATATTAAAAGGATCGACGAAGGCATAATCCCTACATCTCTTACCATCAGGTTTACGCCAAGTCAGCGCATGGTCTACTGGCTGTTCTGGACGATGTACAGCACCAGGCTCGACAGCCGCGCTTTCGAGAAGTTCTTCGGAGTTCCGCTTAAGAAGATGTACGGCATGGAGCTTAGGCTAGCGAAGCTCCTGGGATTCGTGGAGCAAAAGGACGGCATTTATTTGCTTACCACGAAGGGAGCGTTCTATTATCACTACTACGAGAACTACTACACCCTCGCGTATATCGACAAGATGTGGGGCATCATGAGGAAGGAAGCCTTCCCGGAATCCATCAAGCTATAAAAAAGAGGTCGTCCCGCATGAGATGACCTCTTTTGATGTGGAGCCTTCAACCGGGATCGAACCGGTGACCTCATCCTTACCATGGATGCGCTCTACCTACTGAGCTATGAAGGCAGTTGAAATTACTTTGGAAGTATAGCACAAAGAATTTATATTTTGAAGTCTTAATTATATTCCTCGAAAAAGCGCATAAAGAAAAGCCACAGAGACTGTGGCTTTTACAAAAGGAAGATATATGAAATGAGAAAACTGAACACTAGGTTCATATTTAATATAGTGCCTAAATGCAAAATGGTCAAGGTCTTTTTAGGCAATTTACATCTTATTAAGATACAATTTACAAATTATTAAAAAAACGTTTCGCGGCAGGGATCACAGCAAAATTGTTAAAAAAACCTTATAGCACTTGAGCGAGTAGTATTAAGGGATTTCAGTGTATGAGCATGAGAATAAAATGACAACCCAGCGCTCCTGCAAATGCTCCAACCGCAACGATAAGAAGACTTCTTCCCCTGAAAGCCAGAATGATCGCGACGATAGTTCCTGCTGCCGCAGTTATGAGCGACCCGGTCGAGTAAAGTATCGACGGGAATGTCATGGCCGACAGGACCGTGTACGGAATATAGTCGAAAAACGCTTTGACTCTAGGGTTTTCGATCTTCTTATTGAAGACGACAAACGGGATCATCCTTAAAAGATAAGTCGTCAGCGCCATTACTCCGAGATACATGAAAAAGGTGGTACTAGGCATTAGCAGCATCCTCCTTTTTCGAAGATGGAAGGAAGAAGGCACCGAACAGGGCAGCAACGACTGCGCTTATGATGGCTGCGAAGCCTCCTGATATGAACGAGAAGAACTTGACGTAATACAGAAGTAGCGAGATCGCGACGGCGATGGCGCTTACTATGGCGATGCGCTTGTCCTTGCGGCAGACCGGAAGGACGATGGCGATGAACATTCCGTAGATACCGATGGACAGGGAGTCCACGAGGAACTGCGGAAGGACGCTGCCTATGACTGCGCCAAGGAATGTTCCGAGCACCCATGAGAATATAGGAATGGACATAAGCCCCAGAAAATAGCGGCGGCCGAAGCTGTCGCCCGAACCCGAAGCCACGCCGAAGATCTCGTCGGTGATACCGAACGACAATAGAAAACGCGAGAGCCTGTTTACGGAACTGTCTGCTCTCTGGGACAGGGAAATGGACATGAGACTATACCTGACGTTAACGACCATCTGCGATACGACCATCTCGAGAAGTCCGCCGCCTGCCGCCATGATGCCGATACCTGCGACCTGACCTGCGGATGTAACGTTAGTCAGCGATACCAGGACAGCCTGCCACCAGCTTAGTCCCATGCTGATCGCGAGCACACCAAAAGAAAACGACACGGGCAGATAGCCCATGCCGATCGGTAAACCGTGGATCAGTCCGGCCTTAAAACCGGGTGTCTTATTCTCACTTGCCATAAAGTTCAGACAGATCGCTGAAAGACAGATAAAGATCCAATGTGTCGGCCTTATCTATCTGTTCAAGAGTCGAATCATTCTCGTTAGCCTTGTAAAGTTTGTTGCCTACATAGAAATACTTCGTAACATCGCCGAGAGAACCGTCAGGCGGAACTGTTGTCCTCGCGATAAAGAGAGTGGACTTATCAACCGCAAAATACTCATCAACATGCTCGTCGCCGCTGTCATCAGTAACAAAGAGCGTGCATGATCTTATCGTATCTGCCTTGTTTATTCCGTCAATATTCGCGACGTATGTGTATGCGCATGTATTTCCGAGCGGAGTATAACCCTCGCCATTAAGTACCCTAAGCTCATCCTGGTGATTATCCCAGTAATTTCCGTAGACCTTCTCGAAAACCTCCACCTTCTGGCTCAGCTCTTCAAAAGTCGGCTCATTAGAATTATCGAAAAAAGGTGTAGCCGGTTCTTCTTTGCAGGAAGCGATGGAAAAGATCATCAACACCGAAAGAAGTGAAACTACGAGTAATCTGAGTTTATTCTTCATTGGGAAATCTCCCTTATTAAAATTATTCGTGACGATTATATCATATAATGAATAATGAAGTTGACATTTTTATTGAAAGCAAGTAAAATCTTTTGGCAAGTCAAATTGCACGTCAATAGACAGATGGAGAAGTCGCCTAGCCTGGTCGAGGGCGCACGACTGGAAATCGTGTAAACCGCAAAACGGTTTCGAGAGTTCGAATCTCTCCTTCTCCGCCAGATCTCAAAGGCCTTGAAACACAGCTGTTTCGAGGCTTTTTTATTCCCTCGAAAACACCCCTTGAACTTTTTCGAACAAGGTATGGTGTATAATATGGGCGTCGAAGCAAGTTTTTGCTCCCGACGAACTAAAAGGAATTATAAGGATGAATCTAAAAATGAAAAAGATAACAGTACTTTCAACCCTGCTTTGCCTGGCGCTCTTAGCTTCAGGCTGTAACGGAAACAAGGAAACTCCGGCAAGTGAGACTAAAGCATCTGAAACTTCTGCTGCCACTTCGGAAGTGACGACAGAAGAAACAACAGAAGCTGCTACTGAGGAAACAACTGAATCGACTGAAGCTGGTAAGACCGAAAGCAATACTTACGACATCAAGGTTGAAGATGTAAAGACCACTCTTTCTGATGATTACGGCGAGTATAACAGGATCCTTCCTAAACTCATCGTTAACGGAGAGGAAGCAACTGAGATCAATGATGAGATCAGCAGTTACATGGACGAGAATTTCCCGTTGGATACCCCATACGATCATCTGGAAGGTTTTGAGACCAACTATGCCTGGGGTGTTAAAGACAACACATTGTCCTTTGTCGTTTCTGCCAACTATATAAGCGAGGATTTCAGCGACAAAGTAATATTCAACTATGATCTCGACACACTTAAGCCTATAGAAGACAGTGAAGTTACCGCCCGCTTCGGCCTGACTGACGATGAGCTGTTCAGCAAGACATCTGAGATCTACACAAAGTGCTTTGCCGACAGAGATTATATCGATCTCGACAAGAGCATTGAAATGATCGGCTACGACAAGATCACGCCTTTCGTTACTCCTGACGGCAATATCGGTGTTGCAGGCGCTATCCTGAGTGGCGAAGGTTCACAGTTTGCAGGCTCGGAATCCATGAGCTGTTTTGATCTGACCACAATGGACTTCGTCATTTTCAACTGGTACATACAAGAATGACTAACCTAAAGGCCGCCGTCAGGCGGTCTTTTCTTTGGGGTAAATTTCATTTCACGCCCGTCATTTGTACCGTAAGGAACTGTACATTTTACGGGAATTACTGCCTTTTTCCCGTCATGTGTACAGTCCTATAAGACTGTACATTTTACGAGAATTTCTGCTTTTTTACCGTCATATGTACAGTCACCGGACGGTACATATAGAAGGTTGTTTCAGCGATCTGCCGAAAGTCGTGACCGTTTTAAGATAGATTTAAGAAATATCTAAGTCTTCCATAAAGGATTCTCCTTCTCGAAAACATAGAATACAGACATGAAAAGCGAAAAGGAGAACTTGAAAATGAATAATAACGCAGTGAAGGAAAACATTAAAAAGCAATTCGGAAGATCAATGTTATGGTATTGGATCAGCTACTTCGTAGTTACCATGATCGGTGTGGGACATACATTCTTTAATATCCTGGTGCTTCACATGGGCTCAATGGCGCAGGGCCCGGGACTTGGTGAAGGATATGAGATGACAAAGCCTTGGCATCCGCTTTATAACATCATCTTTTTTACCGTATTCGCACTTATCTACCTTAAGGGAATGAAGCAGCCGACACTTAAGAAGGCACTTACGACAGGTGCTTTGTGGTCAGGCTTGAGCATCGTTTTGGATCTTGTCGGATGGGTTTTGATCCCGCACCCGCTGAGCCTTACTTTTAAGCAGTTCTATATCGAATATCAGCCATGGATCACACTTGTTTATCTTGCGATGCTCGTAGCTCCTGTTATTGCCTATCTGTTGATAAGAAAGAAGAAATAAAATGACATGTTTTGCCCGTCAGTAGTGTTATACTTAAAGGGTGTTTGTGTGACACAAACTTGATCAGGGGGAACAGGAAATAATGAAAAAAGTAATCATTGTCGGAGCAGGAATCTCCGGAATGGCTGCCGGTATCGTTTTGCAGAGATCGGGCTTTGAGACCGAGATCTATGAGAAGAACCCGGTCCCGGGCGGCGAGCTGACAGGCTGGAAGCGCGATGGTGTCTACATCGATAACTGTATCGACTATCTCATGTGCAGTAAAAAAGGAAGCGACATGAACGGCTTCTGGCACGACATCGGAATGCTCAAAGACGGCCTTAAGATGTACAGCAAGGATGTGTTTTTCACATACAAGGGACACGGCGGCGAGATAACCTTCAGAAGAGACAAAGAAAGAACCAAGAGCGACATGCTCAAGCTGTCTCCTGATGACAAGGAAGCTATTGATAAGTTCTTCGAAAACGTTACAAGAGCAGAGAGCATGATCATGCCTCTTTCAAAGCCTATGGATAAGATGGGCCTTAGAGATTTCATGAAGCTCGGCGACTTCGCCAAGAATGTTCCTGCAGCACAGAAAGCTTACAAAGGCGTAAGCGTTAAGGATCTTTCCGACAGCTTTAAAAGTCCGGTACTTAAGAGTGCCGTATTGATGACACATCCTGAGCAGACACAGGCATATTCATTCATCATGTCATATGCTATGTGTACTTCGGGAAGCGGTGATATTCCTGAGGGCGGATCTTTGGCAGCAGCTACAAGAATCGCTGACAGATATAAGGAACTCGGCGGTAAGATCCACGTTAACGCTCCTGTAAAGAACGTTAAGATCAACGGCAAGATCGCTGAAGGGATCGTTCTTGAGGACGGAACGGAAGTTAAGGCTGATTACGTCATCTGCGCGACAGATGCCAACCACACATTTACGCATCTTCTTCCTTCTGAGTACATGCCTAAGAAACTTAAGAAGTGTTTTGATGATCACGAGCACTTCTCCGTATTCAGTAAGTTCCATGCAGCATTCCTGGTAGACTGTAAGACAAGCATCCCTGCCGACACTTCATTCTGGGAGAGTGAAGGTATTAAGGTATGGGACAAGGTGCACAAGGATATCGGAATGATCTGCTATGACTACGATCCTACGATTACACCTGAGGGTAAGACCATCCTTCAGATGAAGTTGTTCCAGTATGCCGACGATGTCGATAAGTGGTTTGAACTCGCTAAGGACCGCGAAGCTTATGAAGCAAAGAAGAACGAGATCGCTTCCGACATGATAAAGCTCATCGAGAAGCAGTATCCTGAGACAGAAGGCAAGATCCATGTTCTCGATACCTGGACACCTGTATCCTACGCGAAAAAGTGCAACGCATACAGAGGTGCTTATATGGCATTCGTTGCGGATAAGGACACAAAGACAGTTACAACACCTGGCGTTGTCAAACAACTCAAGAATGTCTTCCTTGCCGGACAGTGGCTCATGGGTTCAGGCGGACTTCCGCCGGCAACAGCTCAGGGCAAGTACGCTGCTTGGCGTATCTGCAAAAAAGAGGGCGTTGAGTGTAAATAATCGATTTCAACAGGGGCCGTCTCATAGTTTTGAGATGGCCCTTTTCTCTGTAGCAAAACTGATGTCTGAGAATCCAGTAATTCGTCCCTGTTGATAGGGAGCAAATACCGGATTATGGGCTTAAATACAGTTGAGAATCCCTATGACTAGGGAGCGATTACTGGATTTTAGGCAGAAATCCAGTGTGCAATCCCCTATGACTAGGGATTTAGAACTAGACTTTCTGAGTGCCTATATTAAAAAAGGGTACAGCTCTTTCACATGCTCGTGATAAAATGTGAGACAGGAATAAGGTTTAAGGATGGATAACAGTATGAATATCAGAGCAGAGAATTTCGATGAACTGGTTAAGCAAGAGTGGAACTATCCTGTTTTGGACGGGAATAAAAGCGGAACTCAATTGAGTGTCTGTGCTGCTGATGCTGATGTTGCAGGATCGGTCAGATATACCTATGACATAGACAGGATCAAAGATTTCCCCGATGCCAGATCGGTAAGTGTTTTCGGACTGGATCAGGAGACATTTGAGTACTTCATAAAAAATTACGGAAAGCAGTTCCGTTATATAAGGTTTTTCAGAAATAAGTGTGTTGAGGATTGGTCGCTTCTTGGGACGCTTCCGGATCTGGAATGCGTTTACTGGTATGTCAATCAAAAGATCTCAAACCTCTGGGATATGAGCAACAATAAAGCTTTGAAGGCTGTAGTGCTGGATGATTTTACGAAGTTACATGATATATCGGGCACCGGGAAAGCACCTTCTTTGGAGTGGTTCGGCTTCGGCAATGCTGTTTGGAACTCAGCTGAGATCGACAGTTTAAGACCGTTTGTCGGAACGGATATAAGACGCATCGACTTTTTCGGAAAGAAGATAAAGGATATGGATATCTCGTTAATTCCGGAACTTAAGAAACTGGAGGTGTTCGGGTTCCCGACGAATCTTTTTACTACGGAAGAAGTTGCTTGGCTGAAGGCGAAGTGCCCCGAGCTAGGCGGGTATTCCATGAAGCCTTATATCGAGTTTGAGACTTTTAACGAGGAGACAAAAAGGACCGATGTTCCGGCAGTCCTAATCACGGGCAAGAGAAAGCCGGTGCTCATCGTTGAAGGAAATGAAAAGAAGATAGAAGACTTTGTAAGGAAGTTTGACCTGCTGGTCGAGAAGTACAGAAACGAGTGATACTTATTGTTTTCGAAAAAATTCTACAAATGTAGAAAAAGTTATTGACACGATTATTCTACGAGTGTAGAATGAGCCCAGATAGTAAGGGAGAAATATTTACCGGAGGGTTCAAAAATGAAAATTAAAGGTACAAAAAAGATCAAAAAACTCGCATCTGCAATTCTTATGACATCCATGGCAGTTACTGCTGCAGGCTGTTCCGTACAGTTCACGGATAAGACCGCAAACGAGACTTCAGCTGCCGTTGAGACTGAAGAAGAGCAGAAGGAAAATGAGACTGAGAAGGCTTCCGAGAGTGCTACAGAGAGTGCTTCAGAAAGCAAGACAGAGGAGAGCTCCGAGATTATTGAGACAGGTGTCGCTGAGTCAGGAGATGAGACTGTTGTTCTTATCGGAGTTGAGAATAAGGAAACTCAGGCTGAAGAGGAGCACGACCAGGAATGGATCGAGAGCCAGCTCGCTGAAGGAAACATCGACAACTGTTCGTTCACTTTCGCTGATGCAGGCGAGGACAAAGAGCTCATTACGTCTTGGGCTACTTACAGAGTAAAGAAGTCTCCTAACGAAGGTAAGATCTTCATCACGATAG
>JAGCGK010000120.1 GCA_017649645.1 Clostridiales bacterium
AGATCCATATCCTTGGATTGATTGATTATATCTACTGAAACTGCCATTTCACATCCTCCGCTCAAGGTGATTGTTTGATTATAACACTTTTAACTGCCTTATATGGTAAAATATTGTGATCGAAAATTTGAAAGGGAAATGCATATGATACCGTTTAACAAAGCATCGATTACCGATGCAGAAGTCAAGTATGTCACGGATGCCCTCCTGAACGGCAAGAGCTCAGGTGACGGCAAATACACCAAGTTGGTCTGTGATGAGTTCAAAAAGCGGTTCGGCATAGAGAACATTCTCCTTACGACTTCAGGAACAACGGCTCTCGAGATGGCTTCGATCCTGGCTGATCTTAAACCGGGCGATGAAGTTATAGTCCCTTCATTCACGTTTTCTTCCACAGCCAATTCATTCATGTTAAGGGGTGCAGATCCTGTCTTTTGTGATATTCGAAAAGACACGATGAACATCGACGAGACCTTGATAGAAGATCTCATCACCCCGAAAACAAAAGCTATATACACCGTTGATTACGCAGGAATCCCATGCGACATGGACGTCATAAATGACATAGCCGAAAGGCACGGTCTCCTCGTTATCGAAGATGCTGCGCAGGCAGTAGGTTCCACTTACAAAGGAAGATATGCGGGAACCCTTTCTCCGTTCGGATGCTACAGTTTCCACGAGACAAAGAACTATGTCATGGGCGAAGGCGGAGGCCTGGTCATAAACGATGCTTCATACATGGACCGCGCCGAGATTATAAGGGAAAAAGGAACCAACCGCCGTCAGGTATTAAACGGCATGGTCGATAAATACACATGGCACGATATCGGATCATCATTTCTTCCGTCAGATATCCTCGCTGCGATAATGTACGGCCAGATGATGCGCTATGACGAGATCATGGAAAAGAGGATGACTGTCTGGAACAGATATGCCGAAGAACTCAAAGATCTCGAACAAAAAGAAAAGCTCGTATTGCCTGTTGTTCCTGAGTACGTAAACCACAATGCTCATATGTTCAACATCATCCTTCCGACTGCTGAGATTAGGACTGACCTCGTTGCTAAGCTTAAGGCTAACGATGTGTATGCATATATCTGCTATGTTCCTTTGCACTCGGCTCCTCTCGGAATAAAGCTCGGTTATAAGCCGGAGCAGTGTCCCGTTACGGAAGACTACGGTGAGCGCGTTCTGCGTCTGCCGTTATTTGCTGACATGACTTCAGATGAAACGTCAAAAGTCATCGAGCTGATACATGATATTCTCTCGTGATCTTCGAAAAGGAGGATAATTCCAATGATCAATCTCGGAATAATCGGTTGTGCGGAAATAGCATTCAGACGCTTTATCCCCGCTTCGCTTCAGGTAAGCGAGCTCAAGGCGGTCGCTGTTGCCGAGGAGTATGCTCCCGACAAGCTCGAGCAGTTCGAGGAGACATACGGCATTGAAGGTTACAACAGTTTCGACAAGATCTTAGGCGATCCGTCCATTGATGCGGTCTATATCCCGCAGCCTCCTGCCCTTCACTACAAGTGGGCAAAGAAAGCTCTTGAAGAAGGAAAACACGTACTCGTTGAAAAGCCGTCGACGACTTCCTACGAAGATACGGCTGACCTTGTGAAGACCGCAAGAGAAAAAGGTCTCGCCCTTCACGAAAACTATATGTTCGCATACCACTTACAGATCGAACAGATCAAAAAGATGCTGGATGATAAAGTCATCGGTGACGTGCGTCAGATATCCGCACAGTTCGGTTTTCCGATGAGAGAGAAAAATGATTTCAGATATGTTAAGGATCTGGGCGGAGGAGCACTTCTTGATGCAGGCGGATATACTCTTAAGCTCGCGACTATCCTTCTCGGTGATTCGATCAAAGTCGATTCCGCTCACCTCAATTACATGGACGGATTCGAAGTCGATATGTACGGAAACGTAGCAGTATCAAATGATGAAGGGACCGTGTGCTTCCTGGGATTCGGAATGGACTGCGGCTACAGATGTTCATTGGAAGTATGGGGCAGCAAGGGACGCCTTTATACCAACCGCATCTTCACCGCTCCCGAGACTTTGGAACCGGTTGTCTTTATCGAGACAGCTGAAGGAACTTCTGAAAAGACTCTTGATAAGGATATGCACTTTAAGCATTCCATCGAGAAGTTCGTTAGTGAGATAAGCTCATCCGAAGAACGCGAGAAGATGTATGATGCGATGCTCCTTCAGGCAAAGCTCGTAGACGAAGTGCGTGCTAAAAGCGAGGGTAAGATATGAGTCTTTTATACGAACTGATAAGATCATGGAACGCCAAGGAAGGCAACGTTAATTCGACGAAGGATATCCTCGACTGGATCGATAAGAGAAACAAGACCTTGAAAGTCGACATCAAAAAAGTCCCGTTTCCAAAGGACGGTTTCTGGTTCTTCGACGAAAAGGACGGCTTCATAAGAAACAAGAATAATACGTTTTTCCAACTGGCGGGATTTCGTCAGACAAACGAAGATAAAGTCATCTGTGAGCAGCCGATGATCATCCAAAATGAGATCGGTTATCTCGGCATAATCTGTAAGATGATTGATGGCACGCTGAACTTTCTGATGCAGGCTAAGATCGAGCCCGGGAACGTTAACGCCATACAGATCTCACCTACCATTCAGGCGACTAAAAGTAACTTCACACAGGCTCACGGCGGCAAAGCTCCCGCGTATCTGGAGTTTTTCTCGCATGCTTCTGATCATAAGATCATCGTAGACCAGATCCAGTCCGAGCAGTCTTCCAGGTTTTTTCGAAAAAGAAACCGCAATATTTTGATATATGTGGGCGACGCAGAAGTCGAAGTCCCGGACAGCCACAAGTGGATGACGTTGGGACAGATCAAGGAGCTCATGAAGTATCCGAATCTCGTCAACATGGACACGAGAACAGTCTTATCATGCATACCGTTTTCGATGATGGAAAAAGAAGAAAACGAGACGGAAAAGATAAGAGGACTTTTTAACGACAAGGCGCTTTTTAAGTCTGTTTTCGAGAAAGAAGATAACCTTCCGGAAATATTTAATTACAACAATGATTTTAAGATGTATAGCAATATCAAGTCGGAACTTATTCCGCTTCGCGAACTTAAGGATTGGACGATCACGGATAACGAGATCATCTGTAATAAGCCGTATGATTTTAAGGTGATCCACTGTAAGATCGAGATCGAAGGAAGAGAAGTAAGATGCTGGGATCAGCCTCTCGTGGAAGCATTGGGCAAGGCGGTGTTCGGACTATTCACCTGCGTCATTGACGGTGTCAGATATTTCCTCGTTAAGGCTAAGCCTGAAGCCGGTTGTTTTGACGGGATCGAGCTCGGACCTGTGGTTCAGATGGAGCCTTCAAATCCCGGAAATGATCTTGATAATATCGAGACGATCTTTATGGATAAGCTTCAGAAAAACGAGGGCATTATCAAGGACGTTATCCTCTCTGAAGAAGGCGGACGTTTCTATCACGAAGAAAACAGGAACGTCATCATCGAGATCGATAAGAACGAGTTATCGAAGCTTCCGGATAATTATTTCTGGGTACGTTATTCGACATTGAACAACATGGTCCAGTTTAATAACTTCCTTAACATCCAACTTAGAAATCTGATGTCGCTTCTGGATATCTGAAACGATCAAAAAGGGGCTGCCACTTCTTAAGTGACAACCCCTTATTGTTACTCAACGTTCTTAAGAGCTTCGGTCATCGGGACCTTACGGATCCTTATGAAGTCGAGGACGACTACGACCAGATAACCAACAAAGACATAAACGATCATCTTCAGTATCGAAAGCTTATCGATATGGAATTCGAACCACCCTGCCATCATACGAAGGATCGACTCCCAGGCAAGTCCGATAAGCCCGATCCCGATAAAGGTTCCGACTACTTCCAGAAGGAGGAATATCACCGTCGTTCCGATGATATAAAGCGAAGCTATCTCCCCTGTCTTATAACCTAAGACCTTGACCATAGATATGGACGTCTGACTCTTGTCGATGATGACCTTCGTGAGAAGATATGTAAGGACGATCGCGAGTATCACGCATGCGATCTGGAAATACTGCATCGCATTACCCATGGAATGATCGAACTGACCCACAAGTCCCATGATATCGTCTATAGTCATGACTTTGGCAATATACTTCTCATCGATATCGGTTATCTTTTGGGAAGAAAAATATCCCGTAAAATTTCCTTCCTCCTTATCGAAAACTTCATTAAAATCTTCGATCGGCATGAACACCGCCATCATCGCATATTTATCTTCGACTTCAACAGCCTTGAACTTATAGTCCGTACTCTCGAACTTAGCGTTGAGAGTAAACTCCTCACCGTCGCGGATCTTGTACTTATCCTTGAGGTTCGAAGTGATCATGACTTCGCCTTTTTTAAGTTCCGGCATATCGACAAACTTGGAATCAGAAGAGATACCGTAGATCGATACATCCTCATTTATCTTAGTGTTTTCGATACGAAGCGTCTCAAGAGCGAACTTCTCGGAATCGACAGATGTCGTGATCTCGTTATCATCTTCATCAGTCGTGGACTTAAGGACTGTCTGATAATCACAGATGATCATATCAGGTGCATTCGACTTCATCATGTTTAGCGTGTCAGGAGCACCGACCGCGAATGCCATGAGGAACATGATACAGATGAGACCCAAAGCGATCACCAGATAGTTAGAGATATTCTGAAGAACGATCCTTAATCTGAAACGGTTAAGGAATGACCAGCGCGGAAGTCGTATCGCATTCTTTCTTTTTGTCTGCTTAAGATCCTTACGAAGGAACTCAAGCGGACTATATCTGAGCTTATAAGTGATAACAATAAGGTTAACGACAAATACTATCCCAAGCGGGATCAAGGTCGTCATGTAAAGCGCCTTGAAGCTCCATACGACCTCAAATACCGGGAGGCTATAGGAGTTATAGTACATCGCTGCAACAGCATCTTTAAACACTGTGTAGCCCAATATATTCGCGATAAGTGCGGATACCAAAGTTACGATCATCGGAATAAGCAGATAGTGCCTTATAAGTTCGCCTCTGGTATATCCCGACGCACGGAGCGTACCTATAACCTTCGATTCCTGCATGATAGTGCTGCTTATCGTAACAGCGAATATGAATGCGATGAACGCCATGAAAATATACATAAAAACCGTAGTCATTCCCAGGTCTTTGCCGAAGTCGTTCGTCGCGAATGTGATCGCCTGATTAAGGTACGACGGAAGATAATCTTCGAGCTCGTTTTCTTCGACTGCCGCATTGGTTATGACGACCTTAAGATAATCGTCAGATAACTCCGTTGCTTCCTTGTCATCTTCCGGCCTGTCTTTATAAAACCACGAATATGCATACTTAACGTCCCCTTCGGCCGACAGTTCATCAAACAGATCAGAAGTTACCAGTGCCACGCCGAAATTGATCGAATCAAATATCGTATCCGAGTTATTCTCATAAAGTCCCGAGTAGTTCGGAAGTGCGATCAACGCCGTGACCTTAAGGTCCTTGCCCGCGACATTTACAGTATCGCCGACCTTAAGTCCAGCATTATCCGCATGCATCCTGTCGATGGCGATCTCATTATCATCCTTCGGAAGTACTCCTTCGAAAACACTCGGCAGATTCACATTATCCTGTATCTTATAAAGCCTAATTTTCCGATCCTTATCTTCGCTTAAGTCAACATAGAAATTCTCGCAGATCTTCGTTCCGTATACCGGATCAAAATCATTGAGCTCATACTTCTTTTCTGCCTTACTTAATTCCTTCTCGACTTCCTCATTTACTTTCTCGAGCGCCTTATCATATAGTGCACCCATATCAGGCGTGATCGTTTCTTGAAGTTCCTCTTCACCCTTCTTCTCGAAAAAGCTCTTCAGATCCGCCTTTTCTCCGCCCTCAATAGCCTTAATGAGTTCTTCTGAAGCAGGCTCCTTCAATATAAAGTAACCGTCTTCTCTCTTGTACTTTTCTATTCCCTCATCAGCCGCAGCCAGCATCGATCCGTTGGCAACAAACATTCCCGATATCATACCGATTATGGTGATCAGGAATATCGCGAGCACGAGATACTTTTTCCACTCTCCCAGAAACTCTCGCGGCAGTCTTTTGATGAGCGGATTTCTTACTTTCTTTCCAGCCATGATCCCTACTCCTTACCAATCAAGTTCTGTAGCACTTATCTTGTTTTCGTTGATGATATTCTTTCGAACCTTACCGTCACGAAGCTTGATGGTATGATCCGCCATCTCCTGGATCGCGGAGTTATGAGTAACCATGATAACGGTATTACCGTATTTCCGGTTAACGTCTTCAATTAATTTCAGTATCTCTTTGGAAGTGTTGTAATCAAGAGCTCCCGTCGGCTCATCGCAAAGAAGTATATCCGGATTTTTTACGATCGCACGTCCTATGGAAGTCCTCTGCTGCTGACCGCCCGACAGCTGATTCGGCAGCTTATATCTGTGATCCCAAAGTCCCAATGTGTTAAGAAGATCATCGATATCAAGCGGGCTGTCTGAAAGGTATGCTCCGACTTCGATGTTCTCCTTAACGTTCAGATTCGGTATCAGATTATAAAGCTGAAACACATAGCCCAGGTGCTTTCTTCTGTACATCGTAAGTGCTTTCTCATTCATGTCGCGGAGTTTGTCGCCCGCTATCGAGATATAACCGTCATCTGCGTTGTCTATTCCTCCGATGATGTTGAGAAGCGTTGATTTTCCTGAGCCCGAAGGTCCCAATAATACGCAGAACTCACCTTTTGCAACCGTGAAATCCATCCCTCTTAATACTTCCTGTCGGCTGTCGCCCTGTCCGAAAGCCTTGCAAACGTTACTAACTGTAAGAAATGTTTCTTTTACCATTTTTAGTCCCCTTTCATTATGAACGACTGTTCATATGAATTTCTGTTCATATGTATTATATGATTATTCGTTCATATGTACAAGCATTCATTTGTTGCATTTTGCACATGATTTTTTTCGAAAATGAAAAATATGTTGTCGGATATAGCCACCTCCTTGAAAGCAACAAAAAACGAGATCTTTGCTGCACGAATAATGCAGAAAAGTCTCGTTTCCAACAACATATACCGGGGACTATACCCAGGATGTCGATATATGCCACATACAGGTTACCGTATGCAAACTACTCCCTAATCTTGGTTCCATTATAACTTTTAAAGATCATTAATCAACCTTTTAACTCAGAGCATTTGCTCAGTTAGGATCATTCTGCCCGTGTTATATCCCGAGTTAGCAGATGCTTCCTATGTGTAATCTGCCCATATCTTTACCGCAAATATACCCATGTTTTCGTTTGCTTTAATTAAATGGTTAGTATATACTTTGACTATCAAACTTTGATTATCAAACTATTTTACAAAGGGGAATAACTATGTGGGACGCTGCATATTTCGATGAACTGAAAGACAGGCGGGCCAAGGTCGCAATGGGCGGCGGCGAAGACTACATCGCCAAGCAACATTCGCGCGAGAAGCTCACTGCCAGAGAGAGAGTCGAAGCACTTTTCGATGACGGAACATTCGTAGAAGTAAACGATATGGTTACTTCAAGAGCGACCGACTTCGATATGGAAAAGAAGAAAAAGCCGGGTGACGGTGTTGTAACGGGCTATGGTCTCGTACACGGTCGCACGGTATTCGTTGCATCTCAGGACTTTACGGTTGGCGGAGGCGCGCTCGGTGAAGCTCAAGGTATGAAGATCTGCAACATCATGGACAAGGCAATGGATATGAAGGCTCCTATGGTCTTCGTTAACGACAGCGGCGGAGCTCGTATCGAAGAAGGTATCGACAGCCTTGCAGGTTACGCAGGAATCTTTTATAGAAACACCATCGCTTCAGGTGTCATCCCTCAGATCTCTGTTATCCTTGGACCTTGTGCGGGCGGTGCATGCTACTCCCCTGCTATCGCAGACTTTATCTTCATGACCGAAAAGAACGCTCAGATGTTCATCACGGGACCTGACGTTGTCCGCTCGGTAACAGGCGAAGAGATCTCCTCCGAAGATCTCGGCGGAGCTTTCGTACACAACTCCAAAAGCGGTGTCGCACATTTCGAGTATAAAGATGATCTCTCCTGCCTTAACGGCGTAAGAGAGCTTTTGGGATATCTCCCGCAGAACAACATGGACAAGTCCATGGTAGTTCCTGGCCGTGAGATCGACAGAAGTGCCGACCTCGAGAACATCGTTCCTGACAATGCTAAGCAGTCCTACGATGTTAAGGACGTTATCCACACATTCGTTGATGAGGGCAGTTTCTTTGAGATCCAGCCTCACTTCGCACAGAACATCGTTATCGGTTTTGCAAGACTTGAAGGCAAGACAATCGGTATCGTAGCTAACCAGAGTAAGGTCATGGCAGGATCTCTCGAGATCAATGCCTCCGATAAGGGTGCCAGATTCATCCGTTTCTGCGACTGTTTCAACATCCCGATCCTTACACTCGTTGACGTACCTGCATTCCTTCCGGGAAGCCAGCAGGAGCATAACGGTATCATCAGACACGGCGCTAAGCTTCTCTACGCTTACTCCGAAGCAACAGTTCCGAAGATCAGCGTAGTTATGCGTAAGGCATACGGCGGAGCTTATATCGCTATGAACAGTAAGGGTATCGGTGCTGATATCGTTTACGCTTGGCCTATCGCAGAGCTCGCAGTTATGGGTGCGGCAGGTGCCGTTTCCATCATCGGACGTAAGGCCATCAAGAACGCTGAAGATCCTGCAGCTAAGAAGAAGGAACTTCTCGAAGAGTACAACACGAAGTTCATGAATCCTTACATCGCAGCCGAGCACGGTTACGTTGATGAGGTCATTTTCCCTTCAGAGACAAGAAGCAAGATCGTTTCCGCTTTCAGGATGCTGGAGACCAAGAAGAAGGTCAACCCGTTCAAAAAGCACGGAAACATTCCTTTGTGAGGTAAATGGCTATGGAAAAAGATCAGATCGTTGCCATGGCAGTTGCCGCAGTGGCCGAAGAACTTAATACCGATATAAAGAGAATAAGAGTTGTTTCTTTCAAGGAAGTTGAAAAGAGCGCACTCGAGAAATATATCGAAGATCATTCGATCGTGTACAGGAAATATCAGTTAGGAGAATAATATTATGAGCAAGTATCGTATTAGCATGAACGGTAAGACATACGAGATGGAGATCGAGCTTATGGATGAGCAGCCTGTAGCAGGCGCTCACAGAGGCGCTACCATCCCATCAAACCCGAAGAAAGCACCAAACAATGACCCTGTAGTAAGAGTCATCGATCCGCAGGTTGACGTAAAGACACACGTCAACAGCGACACAGTCGTAAGCCCGATGCCGGGTACAGTCGTTAAGGTACTCAAGTCAGCAGGCGACGAAGTCAAAGAGGGCGAGACAGTTCTCGTACTCGAGGCTATGAAGATGGAAAACGAGATCACTGCTCCACGTGCAGGTAAACTCAAGGATATCCAGGTCGCAGAAGGTCAGGCAGTTCCTGGCGGAGTCGTATTGTTTGAATTAGAGCCGGAGGGATAATACTTTGCTGGATTTTAATGGTGGAAAATTAAACATTACTGATACGATCCTCCGTGACTCCCATCAGTCCCACGCAGCAACACGTATGCGCCTCGAGGACATGCTCCCTGCTTGTGAGCTTTTAGACTCCATGGGCTACTGGTCCGTAGAGTGCTGGGGCGGCGCTACATTTGACGCATGCATGAGATTTTTGGACGAGGATCCGTGGGAGAGACTTCGTAAGCTTCGTAAGGCAATGCCTAACACAAAGCTTCAGATGCTCCTCAGAGGTCAGAACCTTTTGGGCTACAGACACTACGGTGATGATGTAGTCGATGCTTTCTGTAAGAAGGCCATCGAAAACGGTATCGACGTTGTCCGTATTTTCGATGCATTGAATGATACAAGAAATATGGAAGCTTCTATAAGAAGCGTTAAAAAGTACGGCGGCATCGTTGAGGCAGCATTAAGCTACACAACAAGCCCTGTTCATGACGAGCAGTACTTCGTAAACAAGGCTCTTGAGTTGGAAGCAATGGGTGCGGATACGATCTGTATCAAGGATATGGCAAACCTTCTTCTTCCGAAGGATGCATATTCACTCGTAGAAAAGATCAAGGCTGCAGTCAAGGTTCCTGTTCACCTTCACACACATAACACGACAGGTACGGGTTCCATGGTCTATATGGCAGCTGCAATGGCAGGCGTAGACATCATCGACTGCGCACTTTCACCGTTCGCGAACGGAACATCACAGCCTGGCACCGAGTCCATGGTCGCTGCTCTTCAGGGCACACCAAGAGACACAGGTCTCGACCTCGAGAAATTAAGTAAGGCTGCCGCTCACTTCAGGACCGTTGCAGATAAGATGGAAGCTGAAAAGCTTATAAGTTCCAAGGTCCTTCGTGTCGATCCTAAGACACTTCTTTATCAGGTTCCGGGCGGAATGCTCTCAAACCTCATCTCACAGCTCAAGCAGGCTAATGCCGAAGACCGCTATGAGGAAGTATTGAAGGAAGTACCGCGTGTAAGAGAAGACTTCGGCTATCCGCCGCTTGTTACTCCTACAAGCCAGATCGTAGGATCACAGGCAGTACTTAATGTTCTCATGGGACGCTATAAGTCATTCACCAAAGAGTCCAAGGGACTTCTTAAGGGCGAATACGGTCAGCTCCCGGGTAAAGTAAACGAAGAAGTTCGTAAGATGGCTATAGGCGATGAGGAAGTTATCTCCTGCCGCCCTGCTGATCTCATCGAACCTGAGATGGATAAGATCCGCGCCGAGTACGGTGACATCTGCAAGACAGAAGAGGATCTTTTGAGCTGTGCCCTGTTCCCTCAGGTCGCACCTGAATTCATCAAGCGCCGCGATGACTTGATCGTACACGAGATCGAAGTCGAGTGGGACGGACAGTAAACAATCTTCGGGCAAATAACTTAAGAGAGGTTGTCTTTTATCGAGGCAACCTCTCTTTTTGTGTTTTTAACCGCTGATCCGTGTGCACAAAACACAAGAAATCTGTTATTTTGCACACCCGTGTGTATAAAAAGCATATCCTCTGTGTTTTATACACAGAAAATCGACTGATCTGCACAGTCAGATATCATATCTGATCAGAAAATATCTCGTCGGTTTCTCGTAGAACTCGCTAGCCTGAAATGCGTATGTTGTAAGGCAGATATATACCATGTTCCTGCCGCGATATTGATCCTCGACTTTTCTGACGAGCGGGGATTTGTTATATAATTAACAGAGATTTCTATTTCAACTCGATTTCAGGGAAGCACCTTATGATGTTTTCGAAAAGGAGAGAGATTCATGAAGATACTTATTGCAGAAGACGAGATATCTACAGCAAAAGCACTGAAGCTCATTATGGAAAAATCCAAGTTCTCGGTGGACATCGTTCACAATGGTATCGACGCGTGGAGTTATATCCAGGCGGATTCATATGAAGTCATCGTTCTGGACATCATGATGCCCGGAATGAGCGGTCTCGAAGTCCTCTCCAAGATACGCGAAAAAGGGATCAAGACACCCGTTTTGATGCTTACTGCAAAGGCTCAGATCGAAGACAAGGTATTGGGTCTTGAGACAGGCGCAGATGATTATCTCACCAAACCTTTTGCAACAAGCGAACTCATCGCTAGAGTCAAGGCTCTCGGCAGAAGAAGCGAAATATATGCCGACTCCAAAAAGTCCGCAGGAAATCTGGTCCTCGACGGAAACAGATATGAGATGAGAGTCGGTGACAAAGCAGTAAATCTCACTAACAAGGAATTCCAGCTGATGGAACTTTTTGTGCAGCATCCGGGATACGTTTTCTCTACCGAGCATCTTATGGATAAGATCTGGGGGCTGGACTCGGAATCCGATATCGATGTTGTGTGGACACATATAGGTTTTGTCCGTAAAAAACTTAAGGCATTGGAAGCAAACGTTGAGATCAAGACGATCAGAGGAGCCGGCTATTCGCTGGAGGTGGTTGAATGCTGAATAAGCTCCGCTGGCGTTTTATACTCGCAGCAATGCTCGCGTTCTTTTTCGTTATCTCGCTTGTGGCAGGTCTCGTTAATGTGGTCAATTATGCCGTTACGGCTAAGAGAAATGACGAAATCATCGAATCCATCCTTACATATGATCCGTATAGACCTGTGTTCCAAAATCCGCAGAACTTACCTGCTCCTTTGGAACCGTTTGAAGCGCTTCCAAACCCGGATGACAACCTCACGACAAGATTTTTTATCGTTTATGTTGATAACAGAGGTACTGTCGGAATCGTATCTTGGCAGTATGTTGCTTCCGTAACCGGATTCGATCTTACATCATACTCTCATCAGGCTCTTATGCAGGATTCGGAAAGAGGATACGAAGGTGTATACCGTTTCTTAAAGATCAACAGAGGAGATCAG
The DNA here is from genome assembly GCA_017649645.1 of Clostridiales bacterium. Classification (GTDB taxonomy): domain Bacteria; phylum Bacillota; class Clostridia; order Saccharofermentanales; family Saccharofermentanaceae; genus Saccharofermentans. The sequence goes on from JAGCGK010000120.1 coordinate 12,462, forward strand.
ACTATAATCATCTTCCTTAACTGTGCAAAGGATATCGAAAACATGAGATCCCTGCTTTATATGTCGATAGTTATCTCATGCGGTGCGCTTCTTCTCGTGTTCCTTCTCGTTCTTCCGTTGTCCAAGAAGGCCATCCAGCCTATTGCACAGAACATCGAACTTCAGAAGAGATTCATAACTGATGCGAGCCACGAACTTAAGACACCGCTTACTTCAATATCAACCAGTGTCGACGTCATCGAATTGGATCGAGGAAAAGATGAGTGGACCGATAACATAAGAAGTCAGGTCGGCCGTATGTCGGGTCTGGTAAGTCAGCTCGTCACACTCTCGAGATTAGACGAAGTCAAGCCTGTCGCCGAGAATGAACACTTCGACTTAAGCGGTGCCGCATGGGAGATCCTGGAAGTTCACACGCCTCAGGCAAAAGCCGCCGGTAAAGAGATCAAAACAGATATCGAAGACAATGTAATGATGACGGGAGAAAAAGCATCCATACAGCAGATGCTTTCTGTCCTTATCGAAAACGCTATCAAGTATTCCGATAACAACAGCGAGATCAGGTTCAGCCTAAGCAAGTCTTACGGCAAAATAAAGATCGAAGTATTCAACACATGTAACTACGAAAAGATCCCTGACACAAAGCGTCTTTTCGAGCGTTTCTACCGCCCTGACGAATCCAGAAATTCCGCTACCGGCGGTAACGGAATCGGCCTTGCTATCGCTAAGTCCGTAGTTGAGGCTCACGGCGGAAAGATCAATGCTGACTGTCCTAGTGGCAAGACCATGACAGTAACAGTAGAATTCTGATTTTTCACTTATTCAGTTTAGGTAGATTTCAGGTTGCTTTCATACAATAGACTCATAAATCACTAAAAAGGAGTCTTTTATGGAACAGGCCAACAATTACAGGCACGAGCTCAAGTTCGCTATTCCGTACCCCGAATACGCAGCCATGAGAGCCCGTCTTCGGCTGATCATGAAGCCCGATCCTCACGTAAGCGAGAACGGGACTTATCAGATCCGAAGCATCTATTTCGACAACAGTGACGATAAAGCTTTAAGAGAGAAGATCGACGGTATCGGTAAACGAGAGAAATTCCGTATCCGATACTACAATGATGACCTTAGTTTTATCGTACTCGAAAAAAAGATGAAAAACGGAAATCTCTGCTCAAAATTCGACGCCCGGATAACGGAAGATGAGTGTCGAAAGATACTTAAGGGTGATATAGATTGGATGAGAAACAGCGAGAACGATCTTATAAAAGAGTTCTACGCGAAGATGAGATTCCAAAGATTAAAACCGAGAGTTCTGGTTTCCTACGTCAGAGAGCCTTACATATATCAGGCAGGAAACGTAAGGATCACCTTCGATTCGAAGATAAGGACTACTCTCTATAGTCAGGATTTTCTCACAAAAGAAGTCAATGACATAAGCGCGACGGACACACCGGGAGACATGCTCCTGGAAATAAAGTTCGATAATTATCTGCCGAGTATCATCAGGGATATCGTGCAGATAAAAGGTGCAAGACAACAGTCATTTTCAAAATACGGCGCGTGCCGAAGATTCGGTTGATCCGGGAGGAAAAATTAATGAATTTCAGCGACATCTTTAAATCAAGTTTTCTCGAGAGCGTAACGGAGTTTTCCGTTATAGACACAGTGATCGGAATGATCTTTGCCCTGGTATTGGGATTGTTCATTTTCTTTATCTACAAAAAGACATTCAGCGGAGTAATGTACTCAAGCGGATTTGCAATGTCACTTATCGGACTTTCACTCGTTACCACACTCGTTATCATGGCAGTTACCTCTAACGTAGTATTGTCACTCGGTATGGTCGGTGCTCTTTCTATCGTAAGATTCCGTGCAGCCATCAAGGAACCGATGGAGATCGTGTTCCTGTTCTGGGCCCTTGCAGTCGGTATCGTTATCGGTGCAGGTATGATCCCTCTTGCAGTGATCGGTTCTGTTATTATCGGAGTTATCCTCGTTATCTTTACACACAAGAAGTTCAGCAGCTCACCATACATTCTTATCGTTAACTGCAAAGACGAGAAGGCTGAGGAAAGTGCTCTCAACATAATCAAGAAATCAGTAAGCAAGTATGTAGTTAAGTCAAAGACAGTCGGTGAGAACGGCATCGAAGTAACAGCTGAGATCAGAGTTAAAGATGCAGCTACAAGCTTCGTTAACCGCATCAACGAGATCAACGGCGTATCCGGTGCAACACTCGTAACTTATAACGGCGACTACATGTCATAATCTCGGAGGAAAACATGATCGATAATAAGCACATATCCAAGATCATAATAGCGATCACGGCTGTGGCGGTCATTATCTGTTTTGCTGCTATCGGTTTCTCGTCCGAATTATCCCTGCTTCTCGACGGAACTTCTGTCAATATGGAGTATGAGACGGAGCTTTTCGATACGGATAAGATCATGGAGGTCAACATCATCATGGATGAAGATGATTGGAATACCATGCTCTCAAACGCAATGAGCGAAGAATATTATGTCTGTGACGTAGTGATAAACGGTCAGAAGGTCAAGAACGTCGCGATCCGTCCTAAGGGCAACACCAGTCTTTCTGCGATCGCCATGGATCCTGATTCAGACCGATATAGTCTCAAACTCGAATTCGACCACTTCGTTGAAGGACAGACATGCTACGGACTTGATAAACTGATCCTCAACAACAACTATGCAGATGCAACCAACATGAAGGAAGCACTCATTTACGATATGTATCAGTTTATCGGCGCAGATGCTTCACTTTATAACTACGCTAAGGTTTCCGTTAACGGCGAATACACAGGCGTATATCTCGCGCTCGAAGCCGTTGAATCAAGTTTCATGTTGAGGAACTTCGGAACTCAGGACGGTGAACTTTATAAGCCCGACACCATGGAAATGGGCGGCGGAGATGAATCATCCGATAAGGGCGGTTTCTCAATGCCTGACATGGGCGACTTTAACATCGAAGACTTTAAAGATATGACTCCGCCTGATAACGGAAACGGATTCAGTTTTGACAAGAATAATATGCCGGACATGAGCAACTTTGACTTCACCAAGAGGGGCGGAGGATTCGGAGGCGGCAATGGCGGTGGTGGCTTCTCCATGGGTGGAGGCGGCGGTGCCAACCTCAACTATATCGATGATGATCTGGACAGTTACTCAACTATCTGGGACAGCGAGATAACAGGCACAAGCAAAAATGATCACCGTCGTGTCGTAACGGCTCTTAAAAATATCAGCGAAGGTAATGACCTTGAGAAGTATCTCGATGTCGATAACGTTCTTAAGTACATGGCAGTCCACACGTTCGCAGTTAATATGGACAGCCTCTCGGGATCGATGTCTCACAACTATTATCTTTATGAGTACAAAGGTCAGCTCAACATCTTCCCTTGGGACTACAACCTCTCATTCGGCGGTATGTCCATGGGCGAATCCGGTGATGCTACCGACATGATAAATGACGCCATCGATACACCTTTTGCAGGAACGCAGTTCTTCGATTCTCTTCTCGAAAACGAAGAATATCTGGCACGTTATCACGAATATCTTCAGATGCTGGTCGACGAGTATGTCGAAGGCGGAAGATTTGATGAAACATATAACAGGATAAGAAGTCAGATCGATACTCTTGTTGAAACAGATCCAACTGCTTTCTACACAGGCGAAGAATATCAGATCGCAGCAGATATGATCTATAAGACCATAAAGCTCCGCGCTGAGAGTATAGACGGGCAGTTGAACGGAACCATCCCTTCAACAGATGCAGGTCAGAGAAGCGACTCCTCTTCCCTTATAGACGGTTCAGAGATCGATATCGAAGCCATGGGCCAGTTCAGCACGGGCGGCGGAGGAGGCTTCGGCGGTGGAAACAACGAAGACAGTTCCAAGCCTGAAGACAACGGTGAAGATACTTCCTCCGATCAGCAAAGTCAGATGCCGGGTGATTTTGATCCTAACAATGCACCTGACATGGGTGACTTCGACCCGAGTAACATGCCGGGTGGATTTAATTCCGGCGGAGATAAAGGCTTCCCGTCTTTTGATCAGTCATCCGACACTGAATCTGACACTGAGACATCCACAGATTCTCAGAAGACTTCCCGTCCGTCATTTGGTAATTCGGGTATGCCGGGAATGTCAACAAACCTTTTAACATCTGCAAAGAACATAGCGATCTATGCTATCTGTTTTGTTGTTTTGTTAGTTACGCTTATCATCCTGAAATTCGTTAAGCGTAAAGATTAACCGAATCGGGGGATCCTCTGATCTTTTCGGAGGGTCCCTTAACGGCATGTTTTTGGGGGAATTATGTTAGAGAACAAACATGTGATGAGAATCATCGTAATACTGACTTCAGTGTTGGTAATACTCAGTATCGCGGCAATAATCTTCTCAGAAGAACTGATACTTTACTTTGGCGGCAAGAACGTCAACATGGAGTATGAGACCAGGCTTTTCGATACGAGCGAAGTGATGAGAGTCAACATCCTCATGGATGAGGATAAGTGGGACAAGATGCTTAAAAATGCCACGGATGAACTTTACTATTCATGCGACGTGGTAGTTAACGGCCAGAAGTTCAAGAATGTCGGCATCCGTCCTAAGGGCAACTCAAGTCTTTGGGCTATCTATTCGGATCACACAACTGACAGGTACAGTCTTAAACTGGAATTCGATCAGTTCGAAGAAGGTCAGACCTGCTTCGGACTTGATAAGCTGATCCTCAACAATAACTACGGTGATGCTACCAATATGAAGGAAGCGCTCATCTATGATATGTTCCAATTCTTAGGAGCGGATGCATCTTTATATAACTTCGCCAAGGTTTCCGTAAACGGAGATTACCGGGGCGTATATCTGGCACTCGAAGCAGTCGAAGACAGCTTTATGCTCAGAAACTACGGAACACAGGACGGAGAACTTTATAAGCCTGACAGGGCCGACCAGGATCTGGCAGCTGATGCGGCGGTCTCTGAAATAGTAAGTTTCTTCGATAATCAGGCCGGCTGTGATCTGAATTATTCTGACGACGATCTTAAATCGTATCATTCCATCTGGGATTGCGAGATAACAAGGACCGGCAAACGGGATCACAGGCGCGTAGTCGAAGCCTTAAAACACATAAGCGAGGGTAATAACCTTGAAAAGTACATGGATGTGGATAACATCATCAAGTACATGTCTGTTCATGTTTTCGCTATAAACAAAGACAGCTTCTCGGCTGACATGCCTCACAACTATTATCTTTACGAGTATAAAGGCAGGCTCAACATCCTTCCGTGGGACTACAATCTCTCCTTCGGAGGAATGGATTCGACAAGTCCCCTTCAGTCGCTCAATGACCCTATCGACAATCCGTTTCACGGGACACACTTTTTCGATAAGCTTCTCGAAAATGAAGACTATCATGCCCGCTACTATGAATGTCTTAGAAAACTCACGGAGGAGTATTTCGGCGGCGGTAAATTCGACGAAGCATATAACAGGATAAGAGGTCAGATCGATCAATTGGTAGCAACGGATCCGACGGCTTTCTATACGAACTCAAGGTATCTTGAAGCAGCTGACATGCTCTACAGATGTATATTGATCCGTGCAGAGAGCATAAAAGGACAGCTCAACGGAAGCATCCCGTCGACTACATCAGGTCAAGCCAAAGCACCGAAGACAAGACTCGAGACACCTGACATAGACTTTGAGGTGATGGGACTTTTGGGAGACGGCAACTTCGAAGAATATCCTGAAGGATATGATATGGAAGGGCAAGAACCACAGTTACCGGAGGAAGCTATGGCCGAGGACCCGGAGGCTATAAGAAAACTTACCTTGAAAAACAACATCATAATCTTTTCAGTAAGTCTCGGCGTTACAGTCGTTTCTCTTATTGGTGTAGCGATCCTGAGGAAAAAGAATTAGAAGATCCGTTTCTATTTCAGGTTGATTTTAGGTTGCTAATACATAATAAGGTCGTAGCAATTCATAATAGTTTTTTCCGTTTCGTAACCCGCACTTAAAGCGTCGTCTCATAAGAGATGATGCTTTTTCTTTTTACTCATGCAACACATATCGAAAACAAATCGTCAACTTAATGTAGGCGATCTGAAGGGATAGAAGATCGCGAATGAATTTATTTATCGGAATAAGGAGAATAGTATGAAAAAAACTACTGCATTGGCAGCCGTTTTGGCTGTTGCACTAATGTTTTCGGCATGTGCACAATCAAAGATCACAGAACCGTCTGATAGTTCTGAGGAAGAGACTTCCATAACAACTGTCGACGATCCTGACGAAACTGAGGAAACTGAAGAAACAGAGGAAACCCAAGAAACTCAGGAAACATCCCAATCAGAACAGAATGACAAAGAACCTAACCTCTTCGGAAATCCCGATCTGGAAAATCCGGTCGATGATTACTTTTATGTTTCCAAAGATGTTGACACTTCATGGGTAACAAATGAATTCGCATTTTATGGTCTTTTTGATTGGATCATGTATTACCCGATAGTCAGCGGATCTGAATTAACCGCAGAATTCCCGATCAATCCGGAAGCCGTATCCGGAAGCCAGATCAAGCTCTTTATCTTCGAACATAATGATGATTATGCATGGAACACGGATGATGCATATTCGAAGTTTACGGGAGATGCATGTAATACGGTAAACGGAAATGTTTACTGGTGTAAGGGTTATCTCCCGAAGGAAATGGAAACGGGCGTTTATACCCTCGTTGTAACACATATGGACGGCACGGTCGACTGCATGTATGACTTTGATGTTGTGGCAACTGCAGAAGAAGCAGAAGGCGGAGAGCCGGTCATGAAGCCTGTTATCTATCTTTATCCTGAAACGTCTACTGAAGTATGCGTCGGTGTTGATTTTGACGGTAAGATCGACTGCACGTATCCGAAGTATGATCCGGAACTTGGCTGGCGCGTAGTAGCTGATCCTGACGGACATCTTTATAACATCGAAGACGGAAGATATTATGATTATCTTTTCTGGGACGGAACGACTGTAAAAGATCTTGATTCCTTCAATAACGCGATCTGTGTGCGCGGCTGCGACACGGCGAAGTTTCTTGAAGAATATCTTGAGGCAGCAGGACTTAATGACAGCGAGATCGATGATTTCATCTCATTCTGGCTCCCGATGATGGAGAAAAACGAGTATAACCTCATCTCATTCCCTACTGAGGAATACGAGGAGATGGCTAAGCTCAATATCTCACCTGCACCTGATACAATGATCCGCGTTTACATGGTCTTAGCAGGAGTTGACGAGATGATCGATGTTCCTTCCGAGCAGCAGCTCGTATACCCTGAGAATGTCACACGTGACGGTTTCACAGTCGTTGAGTGGGGCGGATCAATGGTTGATTATAACGGTTGATGACTTATCAGCTTTTTTACTTTTCCTCTAAGAGGGCTCGTCTTCGGACGGGTCCTCTTTATAATTTCTTAAACTTTTTTTGGCGATGTATTTACTATTCGTTTGTAACATGTAACCGTTGAAGATATATGAAATGAGGAAAATGAAATGGGGCAGAATGTTTTCGAGCAGAAAAAAGGGTTAAGGATCGTAGTACTGATAATCGCATTACTTGTTACGATCGGAGTACCTGCTATCTACACGGTACAGCTGGTAAGAGGATTTCAGCTTAAGAATGTATGCACCGAGACAACGACGGGCAAAGTATATCACGAGATGGGATCTGGATCACACTCGCTTCTCGCGAACAACTGCAGCGCATCATTTACCGTTGACGGAAATGCATATTTTACTTCCGGAAGAGATACGGTAAAGCACCGCTTGAATGATGATGTGATCGTGCACTACAATCCGGATGATCCGTCGCAGGCGTACGCTGCCGACAGCCCGAAGAGAATGGATGAGATATTTGCAGGATTATTCGTTTTCGCGGGAGCAATGACTACATTCGCGATGATCAAATCAGGAAGAAGAGCTGCACAATACTGATAACGAAAAAGCCCGGGTTCACTTCAGAGTGATCCCGGGCTTCGTTTTGTTATTTGATTATCGGTCGATACCGTATGTGTTACAGATCTCTGTAAATTCTTTGGAATCTGCGAATCCGTAAAGGACATCATCACGGGTCTTTCCGTCTTCGAGTTCCTTGAGCCAGAATGCCATTCCGTCAGCGTCGGAAGCTCTTCCCATGAATGTCTCATAGAGACGCTCGATGTACTCTTCATCGGAAGTCTTGAATCCAACGAACTCTGCAGATGTGAAGAACTGATATGCTGCCTTTGTTCCCGTTATCTCAAGATTTGTAAGTGAAAGTGACCAGAACTTAAGTCCTTCTTCCTCTGCTTCTCTTCCGAGGCACTTGGTGTAAAGACGCGAAGCGAACTCAATTGCATTAGCTGATGGCTCAGTTGCATATGCTGTTGTGTTGCCCGGCTTTACGCCGTATCTGGCGCAGATGTTGCACCACTCTGTGGAATTAACAAAGCACTTAATAACTTCTACCTTATCAAGAGACTTGGTATCAAGTTTATCTACCCAATAAGCTTTTCCCTCAGGCTCAGATGCACGGTCGAAGAATGTCTTGTAGAGTACTTCGACGAAGTCTTCAGTAGACATGTTCTTCTCGAGGAACTCAGGTGAGATAAGGAATTCCTTAGCGCAGTCGCCGCCTGTTCTGATTCCTGTCTTAACTTCATTAGCCCAGAAAGCCTTACCTTCAGGATCGGATTCTCTTCCGAGAGCCACAACGTACAATCTCTCTATAAGATCTTCGAAATTGCCGGTTGAAGGAGCAGTTGTTACTTCCGCGCTTGGAGTCGGAGTAGTTGTCGAATCTGAACCCTCAGGTGCAGGACCAGGATATACAGTAACCTTCTTGATGTTGCCTGCAGGAGTTGTGTCTGTTGCAGCTACTCTGATGTAGTAGTCGCCAGCGAAAAGTCCTGTGATCTCAGTTCCCGTGCATGGCTTTGCATTCTGGAAATCGATATATGTTGAATACTCCATTGTCGTATCAACACCCGTGATCTTACCGTCTCCGCCGTTAAGAACTGAAGGCTCAAACGTCTTTATTCCTTCAGGTGCTGCAGGAGCCATCGGATCAGGACCAGGATATACAGTTATTTTCTTAGCATTACCTGCAGGAGTTGAAGCAGTAGCTGCTACTCTAATGTAGTAATCACCGGCGAAAAGACCTGTGATCTCAGTTCCCGTGCATGGCTTTGCATTCTGGAAATCGATATATGTTGAATACTCCATCGTCTCATCAACACCCGTAATCTTACCGTCTCCGCCGTTAAGAACTGAAGGCTCATATGATGTTAATCCCTCAGGTGCTGCAGCTACGAGATTTTCCATATCGTTGCAGATCGAAGCTGATGGTGTAACGTCATTCTGAACATAATACAAAAAGTAGAAGAGTTCATCTACGAAAAGGTCCCATACGTGACCGGATTCCTCGATATAGTACTCCTTGATGCCGTACTTTTCACCGCAAGCTTTGGCAATATTCTGTGCTACATCGTAGTGAAGACCGCCATTCTCAGTCTTGCTGGCAGCTACAAGATAGTGTGAACCTTCAGCTTCAGAGAAAATGATCTCGCTGTTCTTATTGATCCAGCCACCTGTTACGTCGTAAGCATTTCTTACATCGTTTGCAGGGCTGAGTGCTCCTACATTCTTGATCTTGTCATTGAAGAGAACACCTGCATAAACAGCAGCCGCACCGCCCATGGAAAGACCTGATACAACAACGTCCTTGGAAGTATCGATCTTACTGCTTATCGTACCGGTGATGGTTGCATCAAGGAGTTTCTCGAACTGCTCTTCGACGAACACCTTCATCTTGTTGCCTTTTTCAGCATCAACATTACCGATATTCGCTCTTGGAATGATGATAACCATAGGATCGATATAGCCGAGGGCATTCCACTTTGTCATCTCTTCATTGAGCTTGTCAGGCCATGTCACGCCATTCTTTTCAATACCGCTGTTACCGTGGATATAGATGAGCGCCTGAACCTTGTAATCAACGTCAGGTGTCAGGACATATCCGAAGTAATCCGTGGATTCATCACCGTAAGTGGTGACAGTGTAAGTAACTTTTGTTGATGCTTCTGCCTTTTTTGCATTCGCGAAAACAATACCCGTCGATATCATTATTATCGCGAGCAAAGAAGCGAGCATCCTGCACACTTTATTTCTCATTTTCTTCCTCCTCGAAAATAATCAAGTTTCTTTATTATATCACACTATTCGAGTTTGAAATTAAACCCCGGATGCACTAAAATATTCATTATAGTTAGGGAGGATATAAAAATGAATCTTAAAACAGCTTTCGACTCCAGATTTAAGATCGGAGCCGCAATTTCCCGCATGAATCTTGAGTGTCGCGGAAACATGAAATTTCTTCTCGATCAATTCAACAGTTTCACTGCCGAGAACGACATGAAACCGATGTTTTTCCTGGATACCGAAGAGAATCTGAATGACCCGAAAAAGTACGATCTCGAACCATGTCTTTGTTTTGACTTCGCTGTTCCGTACTTAGAGTTTTCGAGAAAGAATAATATACCGATGAGAGGCCACACGCTTCTTTGGCACAACCAGACTCCAAAGTGGTTCTTCTACAACGATTACGACGAGGGCAAGGGCCTGGTCGACAGAGACAAGATGCTCATAAGGCTCGAAAACTACATCAAGGGCGTGCTGACCTTCGTGCAGGAGAATTACCCGGGTCAGATATACGCATGGGATGTGTGTAACGAGATCATCGACGAGGGCGATTTCAGAAAGTCTCTCTGGCTCAAGGTCGTGGGCGAGGATTTCTTCATCAAGGCTTTTGAGTTCGCCCGCAAATATGCTTCTCCAGAAGTGAAGCTCTTCTATAACGACTACAATACATACGAGGAATGGAAGCGTGACCTCATCTTAGAGAAAGTCCTGAAGCCTCTTATCAAGAAGGGACTTGTGGACGGTATGGGAATGCAGTCTCACCTTCTGATGAATGAGCCTGAGCTGTCGCTTTATGAGAAGGCTCTTCATATGTACGGTGCACTCGGGATCGAAGTTCATGTAACCGAGCTCGACATCCATAATGCGGATCATTCTGAAGAGTCCATGAACAAGCTCGCTGAAAGATATAAGGAACTTTTCACCATTCTCGTTAAGGCAAAGGACGAAGGCAAAGCCAACGTTACGTCGGTAACTTTCTGGAATCTTCTTGATCAGTTCTCATGGCTTACGGGATTTAGGAAAGAAAGAAGCCATCCGCTCCTTTTCGAAGGAAAATGCGAGGCTAAGAAAGCATACTACAGCGTTCTCGAGACCGTGGTCGACAAGGATAAGATCGACAAGTGGGTCCCGCCTTATTCCGATGACGAATTGAGGATGATCACGCCGCTGGATTACTTCAGGGACATGCAAAAACTCATGTATCACAGACTCAACATCGAGCCTGGTCTTGATCTGTACTATGAGGAATTCGGATTCGGCGATAACTATATCCTCTCTGCCCAGGTAGGATTCTATCCGTTCGGAATGCAGCAGCACCTGGCTAGGATGGGATATCACGTTATCTGCATCACGCTCAGAGGATTCTACCCTTCATCCTACGTAACCGAAGATTACGGTGACAGATGGTATGATATTTTCGCGAAGGACGTCGTCACTGTAGCAGACAAACTTCATATCGATAAATTCGTTTACATGGGTGCATCCCACGGTGCAGGCGTCGGCTGGCATCTGATGCTCAATAACCCTGAGCGCGTTACGGGATTTATCGCATGCGTACCGGGTCCTCACTCGATAGACGAAGGTGCCATGTCCATCCGCCAGATGCTCCTGTCGGGTATCATCAAGGAAGCTCCCCCGATGGATCCGCCGATCGACAACGATCCTCTTCGTGAAGAGAGAAGGAATTTCAGAGCAATGCACATCTCTCATAATCTCGAGCCTGATCCGCGTGAGAAAGCCATCGATTACGGAAGGCCGCTCATGAAGTATAAGAACGAAGAAAAGCTTCGCGAGATGCTCCACACGATACAGGTGCCGACCCTGATCTTAGGTGCAACCGATGATCCGATAAGTACACCTGAGCTTATGCTCCGTGCAGCAAAAGAACTTCCTCACTGCAAGATGATCATGTACTCTAACACGGGACATAATATCGATACCGATCTGGTCGAAGAGTTGAGCGACGAAGCTGACAGATTCATCAAGCAGGTACAAAAAGACGGTCGTGTTTACCGCATAAATGATCAAATGCCCAGAATATAGTAGCCGGTTTTCGTTTATCGATAAAAGGTTAGTCGTTCTTACCACATGAACCGATCAATAAAATCGTGAATATAGAGGAATCTGCATCCGGCATTACGTGCCGTTTGCAGATCCTTTTTTTCGTCTCCGACAAAAAGGATCAAAGTAGCATCAACGCCAAAATGCTCCGCGATCTTATCGATACCCGCCTTATTCGGCTTACGGTAACCGCAGCTCTCGGATGACATATAAAGATCCAGAAGATCCGTCACTTCAGTTATCGCACTTTTAAATATCCTGTCCGGCATTCCGCTTGGAAGATCCGTAAGACAGGCAACTTTAGCGCCGTTTGCTTTACATAGATCAATGATGTTTTTTGTGTATTCGAAGATCCTCGGTCTCAGTATAAGTCCGGAAAAGAAATCGTCCGCGACTTTGCCGATCTTCGGCTTTTGATCCCAGTCCGCTATAGCTTCGCCGAATATCACTTCGGGTGCGAACTCCACTTCCCTTCCCGTGAGCCTCGGGTTAAATGACCGCATGATCTCAGCCGATCTTTTTATCTTTTCTTCAGGGATATTTAATCCGTTGGCCTTTGATATTTCTCGAAAACCATCGCAGTAGAATCCGCTCCAGTCAAGCGGCATTCCCTCATACTCCATAAGCGTTCCGCCAAGATCGAAAACTACAACTTTGTGATCAAAACCGCTCATATATCTCCTCTTTCAGATCCTTATCTGAAACCATTATACCTTATCGTTTTCGGGTATTGACTTTCCCCGCCTTCGTGCTATCATATGAACAGATATTCATATGAACAATAATTCATTTGTTAGGAGAAGCAGTATGTTTTGGAATAGGATCGCACCTGTGTATGATGTTTTCGAGAAGGTATATAACAACAAGGTCATCAAGGAGACCGCCAGAATATGTGCAGGTCACATGAGCGATACCGATGATGTTTTGGAATGTGCGTGCGGCACAGGACTTATCACGAGCAGCACAGCGCCGAAGACACGTCATTATGTGGCTACGGATTTCTCGAAGAATATGCTCAAAAAATGCATGAAGAAAATGAAGGGTCAATATAATACGGAGTTTAATTTCGCGGATATCAACGATCTGGAATTCGAAGATAACTCTTTTGATAAGGTCATTGCGGGAAACGTGATCCATCTTCTCGATGATCCGAAGAAAGCAATGAAGGAATTGGAGCGTGTCGTAAAGCCGAACGGTCTTCTCATCATCCCGACATACATCAACAAGGAAAACAGGATGGCAACAGGACTTGCCGGAACATTTAACAAGATGGGAGCGAATTTCAAAAGGCAGTTCGATATCGATTCGTACAGACTATTTTTCGAGGATATGGGATACGATAATGTATCTTATGAGATAGCAGACGGAAAGATGCCGTGCGCAGTAGCCGTTATAAGGCTATGATACGGTCACTTGATCTTCTTGAAGATGGAATACTCCGCCCAGCTGTACTGGGTCATATACTCGCCCTGATAGGAATTAAGTATCGTGCTGTCGCCTTCAAGATATTTAAAGTAGTCGCACTCAATGAACTTAGGATTGATACCGACCTGACCGCGCTGTCTTACAAGGACATTCTCACAGCCGAGTTCACTTAAAGTATTGGTCAGATCCTGTCTTAATTTCTTAAGGTAATCCTGTCGATCCACGCCGAAATCATCGTCAGCCCAGATAACTGCAATAACTTCGTTGATGGAGCACATGGCTCCCCTTCTGTCGATAAGATAAGCAAGAAGTTCTTTGGTCTTTTTATATTTGAACTTGATAGGTTCTCCGTTATGATAGACTTCAAAATTACCGAATGTTACAGCCTTAAGCATGCCTGAATCCAGGACAGAACCGTACCTTAAGGTCTCAAGCGCTTTCTTGATCTTCTCGGCTGTAACAGGCTTCATGATATAAGCTGACGCATATAGTGAAAAAGCTTCACCGGTAAAATCACCATAACCCGTAACGAATACGATATTTACCTTAGGATTTACGGCCTGAATGTTCTTAGCCAAAGTGATACCGTTGACATCTCTCATCTCAATATCGAGAAAGGCGATATCACAACCGTGCCTGCCGACGAAGACCTCGGCTTCGTCAGTCCTTCTGAAGGAATTAATGGTCTCATTGGGAAGATTCTCCTGTATGGCAGATACAAGCGCCTCCAAAGATAACTTCTCATCATCTACAGCTATAATAATCATTCAATCAATCTCCTTGTGCTTTGACAGCAGCCGGAACAGAGTCATTACCGACATTTATTTCCTTCTCAGCAGGCAATTTAGGAACGGTAATTACAGCCGTAGTTCCCCTGCCCTTTGATGAGAATATCTCCAGTTTTCCCTTTACTCTTTTCTCGATCCTGAGACGGACATTATCAATTCCTATATGGGAACGTTCGTCATTGTGATGATATTTGTCTGTATCAAAACCTACACCGTTATCGATAACATAGATGTAGAAATTGTCCGGATCTTCAATGGTCCTTATGACAAGTTTTCCGCCGTTAGAGCTCTTGGCGATACCGTGCTTAACTGCGTTTTCGGCCAGAGGCTGAACTACCAGCATCGGGATATGGAAATCCGAAGGACCGATATCATATTCGATCTCAAGCTCATCATCAAAACGGAGCTTCTCGAGATCAAGATAGTTCTTGACATGCTCGAGTTCTTTGCTGAACGGTGCGAGTTCATTTGATACAAGAGAATCGATATTAGCTCTCAGGTAACTCGAGAAGATATCGATGGCTGTCTGAGCAAGTTTTGAATCCTTGGCACAGAGATAATAGATGATGTTCAGCACATTAAAAACGAAATGCGGCTGCATCTGGGTAATTACCATATTGAGCTGGAGATTCTCGATCTCTTCCTTCTTCTCGGCAATGATCTTGTTCTGGGATAAAAGGACCACATTCTGCTGGAGCACTTTTTTATTCAATTCGATCTCGGAGAAAGTTACACGAATGTTATTAACAATAAAGATGGAAATAAGTGAGATAGCCATTCCGATATTCAGAAGTCCTATTCCGGGTTTAAGCACTACCTGAAGAACGATCATTATGACCGGGACGGTAACATATAGGCAAAGACTTACTATCTGCTTAGCGGCAAGCTTTTTCGAGCAGGAAATGATCTGAATGATGATCAAACTAAAAAGGATTCCCGAGAAAACAAACGCTAACGCATAAAAAGATTCCCTGTGGTATACGTTATGCTCATCGATATAGTAGTACCAGTGAGTGTATTTGGCGGAAATGATGCTGAACAGAGCCGCGATCGCAGCTACAAAATAAGTAATAAGGGAAACGGCTCCGGGAGCCCTGTTCGAGTCAGCCAGATGTCTTACGTAAGTAACAAACAAAGCAACCATCAAGTACTGCAAAATGAGAGTGGCGAGCATCGAGATGTCAAACAGGATATGAGCCCATTTCTCATCAACGCCCTGACTTACAACAACGCCTACGTCAAATGCCAAAGTCAGAGCAGTAACAAACTGCATGATACACATGGAGAAGTCTGCGTTGGTATTGATTTTACGCACAACGAAAAAGTATATTCCGATTCCGGAACATATAAGAACTCCCCATAGTTCAAAAGAAGCCAGTAAGAACTCTATAGTCATCTCTTATTTCCTTCAGGCTTAGGCATCTGTGCAACTTCATCCGGTGTAAGAATTCTATTACCTCTGTAGACAAAAAACAATATGTCTACTGTTAACATAATAACACTAATTCCTATCATAAGCGGAGTATAACTATCACACATTACAACCGGGGCTGTCATGTCCTGAGTAAGGAAAAATACCACGAGAGCCACGACGGCCATGATGATCTCGAGAGCAGATCCCCAGTTCATTCTTCTACTGAATCTCTTAAGCTTTTTCTTGATATCATCACCATATTTAACGATAGCCATTGCATCGGCACCGTCATAACCGTATCCGTTGTAGATATCTTTGACCTTACGTGCTACCGTAATCTGCCTGAACTTAAGGCCCGTCTTCGCGAGCGGAAGGACAACCAGGACGCAGTAGACCAAACATACAAGGTTAAGGAAACCCCAGCTGTCGGCACCAAAAGGATGTCCTATTGCTTTTAACTTCTCGATCACGGAAGGCTCATTGTCACCGTTATCTCCATTATTACCAAGACTGCTGTCGGCTCCGAGTATATCATTAAAATCCACCGGCGTTGCCTTACAGAAAACAACTATTCTTCCGTTTGTGATAGCCGACTCACAGGTTGAAAGAGCAATGATCATTGCTGGATCACCCGACTTCTGCAGATCATCCAATACAGCAGGACCTTCAGTCTCAAACAACTCCATGGCCTCTTTGTCGGATTCGCTCAATTGTTTAACGTAATCGGAATTTGCATGAATATATTCGATCCTCTCACTGATCTTGAGCTTATCGATACTGTAAACATTCTCATCATAAGCATCAGTCATCATCTCAGCGAAAACTTCAAGCTTATAGTATCTGCCGGCTGCGTAGAGCCAGCCCTCAATATGAGAATTGAAATAATCTTCTTTTTTGTACTTCTCAAGATCACCGAACATGGCACCGTTATCCATGTGGTGTCCGAAAATAATATTATACGGATCGCTCAGATCTTCCGAGTTCTCCGTCTTCATGTAGATAGCACCGGTAATACTGGATTTACCGTAGATATCCTTAGATGCGTATTCGAGGTCATCTTCACCCTGTACAAAAGGATAATCGATATTCGTATCATAAATCGTTATCCATCCCCTGGCATCAGGATTGACCTCTTTCAGCTGGCTGAATCCGTCCTGATCATAATCACTGCCATTTCCGTTATCATCGTTTTCGATGACAGGGATCGGCTTATACTGTTTAAGCTCATAGGACGAGAAAGCATGTCTATTGATATAGAATGAATCGTAAAGGGAATAAGCGGCAAATAAGATTATAACCGTGGCAACGACGGCTACGATAACCTTCATAACCGTCTCGATGATCTTAACTAAGCCGCATATAGTTTTCATCTTATGCCCCTATACAATTTAATTGATTACAAGTTATTACGCCTGATTACCGTAACTACCGATCCTTTGATCTCTTTTTCCGTTACGGTGCCGTAGTAACGGCTGTCCTCTCCACCCTCTCGTTTATCTACAAGGATGAAATATTCACCTTTCGGAACTGTCTGAGGGAATTCCTCATATCCTTCATAGCGAGGGGTCGTATAGAATATCTTTGGCTCGTTGATTACATTACCGTTAACGACCAGGTTAGCTTCATCAGTGATATCAACCGTGTCGCCTCCAACGGCTATAACTCTGCCAAGATAGATAGTATCATTTTTCTTGATGATCACGACTTCATTGATGTCGTATTTATTATCCAATCGGAAATACAAAAGAAGATCTCCGTAATCGATCCTTGGAGTCATATCATTTGAAGGAGCCTTCATGATTCCGAAAACAACTCCCAGCATGAGCCATACAATGATTATGATGATCAGTATGCTCAAGAGTGAAAAGTGGAGAGATCTCATCTGAGAATTGGCTTTACCAATCGTTTTCTGCGCATTGAATGCTACAGAATTCTCCTCATTTCTCTTCTCTACAGGATTACCATTGTCGCTCATATAGCTACCTCTTAACTCACCAATGTTTTAAATAAGGTACGGATGCATTTTCAGCATCCGCACCTCTTATTACATTTTAACCGATTAATCTAACAACCGAATCTTGTCCCGGTTCAAGCCTGATCTTCTTTTCTCTTAGTTGTACAAACTACCATGAGTCCTACACCGAATCCAAGGAGGATTACGAATGGAACTACTGCAAGTGCAACACCTGTAGGTGAGATAAGTGCCAAAGTGTTGGTGAACGTTACATCAAAGTTTGCGTCTGCAGGTGTATCAACAGCTGTAGTATTGATCGATACATCCGTATCACCTGTTGTCTCATTATAGTTCACGAGCAGATCAGATACATTATCATCTGCGCCATCAGTCGTTACATAGTATGCTGCTGTAGCAATATCATTTGTCTCAATGATATCTACTCTGGTTCCGCAAGGAATGCCCTCATAAGTTACGGAATTTTCGTGAGCAATTGTTGTCGTTACATCATCCATAGCAACAGGATCAGTTGTGTAAGAAGCTACCAGATTGAAGCTTCCTGTTACGTTCGTATCCTTTGTGAATACGAACTCGAACGGGAATCCGTGACCTTCATTGATACTGTCATTCACAAGATCCTTCGTTACGGTTACATTGTATGTGTAGTAAGAATCTGCCGTAAGATCGTCTGTTTGAACAAAACCTTCTGTCTTAACTGCTTCATCAACAGTATCTGTTTGTGCGTCCTGACTTCCATCGATATTGTTATTGTTCTCGAAAAGAACATATCCGTAGATCTTATAGCCAGGCTCTTCATTAGCCTTGGCATCTCTTACATAAACATCAAGATAACGCACTTCAGCAATATCACCATCAGTTACACCGACAGCTGCCTTGTTAGCGCATGTCTCAGTGATCTGATAACGATAAACGCCTGCACCTAAACCTTCACCGGAGAAACTAACGTTAGAAAGATCTATGGTGATATCTTTTCTGTTAGGTGTACCAGTTGGTGATACATCGATCATCTCGGTCGATGTCCAGGAGATCGTCTGTGTTATTGTAGCTCCGGCAGGGCCTGGCTTAGTTGTAGCCTTTACTCCGTCTACATCTGTTATTACCTTCTGAGCATCGATACCTGCTATAGCGTAAGTATATGTTACGTTTGGAGCATACACTTCTGTTGTTTCCGGATTATAACCTGTAAGTTCCTTCTCAATAATAAGAGAAGTAGTAAGTGCAGTAGCCGGATCTTTGTCGCCTATGACATTGCCATTTCCGTCTATATTTTCAACGGCCAACGAGGTTATTCCCATCGCTGTAACTACGGCAATGGCAATGCATATGCTTGTCATTTTGCGTAATATACGTTTCATAATAGGTTCCTCCTCATCTAAAAATCTTATTTGAGTTTTGTAAAAGTTCTGTTAGTTCTTTTATATCATCCGATTAGGGACAGATACGGGACACTTTTTACTGTTTTTTACCTTCCTCGAAAAAGTGTCACAAATTATTCATAATTTATTCTTATCCGGCCCTCCTTTTCTTCTTCCACTCATTCTGCATCGTAACGCCGGCAAGACAAACCGTGGAAGAGATCATTAGGACTGACAAGATCAGGCTGTTGTCCTTGACATCCGTTGGCGCTGCGATTGATGCCTCTGTGTTCGTAAATGTAATTGTTATATTCGTTCTAGCTGCTACAAAATCAGTCGTCTTACCGTTACCTTCGGTCAGGACATCAGATCCTGAGGTAACAGCATAAACTGTCGTATATCTGTTTTCGGCTTCGGTAACGTTTATCGACATTCCCTTATGAACGGTAAAGACGATATATTCTGTTCCGTCTGTTTCCGGTGACAATGTAAATGTTGCTACACCATTTGAATCTGTAACAATATCATCCGATGTGTCATCCGGCGTGCCGTTATCTGTCAAAGTGTAATCAGAAACTACCGAGTAGTCCTGCTTCAATTGAGCTGTAAACGTAAACTCTCCGCCGTTTCCTACAACGGTCTTTTCAACAGTAACATTGACCTTCTGTCTGTCGTTTGTGAAAAGAACGTACCTGTCTCTTGTTACTCCGCTGAGAGTCGTAGATGTTCCCTCTACTTCAATGCCGAGATCATTCGCGTTATTTCCTACTTGATATGTAGTAATATAGCGGTCATCCACTGTTTCCGAGATCTGTACATTTGTATTTCTCGGGACATAAAGCAGTGCTGTCTGGTTGTTGACCAATGTAAACTCCAACTTACCCTGACTGTTGGTACCATTGTTGCCATATACATGTGACAACTCGATCGGATCACCGTTACTGTCAGTCAAAGTTACGGTAAAGAGGAAACTGTTGATTCCATAATCATTCTCGATCATCTTCTTAACCGTGACACGATGCATCTTAGGGTTAACTACTGTGATGATATAGATATCATTAGCAGAATCATAAGTAACCGTAACCCTGTCAGCCTCATTGTGTACAGTAGCCGTAACCTTGTTAAGACCTGAGCCGCCCAATACATTGATATCTACCGGATCCTGAAGTTTGGTGTAACGCACTCCTGCGTGATCAGGCATCGATGTCTCAGTAAGTTCATACTGACCAACATATACTTCGCCTTCCCATACAAGACCGGTTCCTGAAGCAGAGAACTTTGTTCCGTCGAAAACACCAGGGAACGTAAAGTTCGCACTATCCAGGTAATTAGCAGGTTCATCGTCGTCTATTACAACAAGACGTATATTTCTTGTCCTGAAGGTATTTGTGAAAACAACCTCTGTATCATCCGTGATCACAAAACTGAATACCTTCTCATCAGAATTCAGATCAGTAACAGCAGAGCCGTTTACGATCTTAGTACCATTTATCTGAGTTATAAATCTGTCATCCTCGTCACGCTCTGTAATCGTCAATGTTGAACCGGTTGGAACATCTTCGATCTTCCATACACCGCCATGCTCTTCATCAGCACCGCTGGCAATTACCATAGTGCTCGGATCAAGCGTGTAACTCATATTCTCGCCTGAAGGGAGGGTTAATTCCGCTTCGAAAGTAAAGTTCTCAGCCTCTGCTTCTGAAGGTAACAAGACTTTGCTGATCATTACATCAGCCGTCTTACGGGTATTGGTAAAGATTACCGTTCCACCTGCAAAAGTATCATCCCAATTAAGTTTCCTGTTTGCTTCATTAACAGTCAGTTCGGCATTAGTATATGCTGCAACCTCAAGTCCCAGATCATATCGGGTTGTATAATCACTTTCCGTAACAGAAAGACTGAGATTCTTGAATGTGAAATTTCCATATTTATTACTTGCGGGACTATCAACAACCTCGTTTTTCCAATACCAACTTAGAACGGAAGCATTACCTAGCTGAGTTTCTGTTCCATTCGCATTCCTCTGCCATTTAGTGACAGTCATTTTAAGATAAGGTCTTCCGGAAGTCTGATTCTGTTCAGTAACTATCTTCAAGTACTGATTATGTTTCAATGTATAATTACCTGAAAGCGTTGCACTGTTATTCTGTGCTGTACTTGCCTGTATGGTTTCTGTAGTAAGCGCTCCCCATTGATAACCAAGAATTCTCCACTCAGCTTTGTTATAGCTGAACTGGCCTCCGAACTCGACCGCAAATGTGAAATCTTCGTTCTGATCTCCTGGTTCAGGAACATCCTTCCATACATAAACCGTACTTGCTTCGACATTAATGGTCCATATAGCGTATAGAGTCTTATCTCCATCAGGCGAAGATGCAAAGAAAGCTGTCAGATCATTAATCGTCCATGCACCTGTCTTATATGTAGGCGTTTGTGTTTCAGGATCAAGATCTTTATTTTCATCCCAACCTATAAGTTCCCAACCGATACGAGTGCTGGTACTTGGCAAAGTATATGCGGTAGTACCGACGTTCTGATAATAAACGACCCCTTCAGGTGTTTCAGAGAATGTTACTTCTCTTTTAGCTCCACCTGTATAGTTATCATCAAGGATCAAGGTATGAGGTGCTTTCTCAGCCGTAAATGTTATTACGATTCCTTCAGGATCTGTTACTAATCCCGGATCTGTGAAACTAAACGTTTCGGAATTCGGGACATGGTAATAAGTTCCGCTCAGAGTCCTTTCTGTCGGATTTGTAATTCCAAGTTTGTCATCAGCACTAAGCCAATAACCCGTTCCTAATGTATTAGTACCGCTCAATGTGAGCATCTCACCTGCGCCATATGGAATTACCAGTTTAATGGTTTCACCATCAGCCAATGTGATGTTCTGATTAGGATTCAGTGTGATTCTAGAGAATGAACCGGTAGCCTGGTTAACAACACGGATCGCCTGGTCGGTACCGCTTACTTTGAAAGTTACAGGGCCAACATCTGTATCATTTGTAATCGTCATATAGACCGCAGGTTCCCAAACAGCATACAAAACATGCTCATCACCCGGAGAAACAGCTATTACCGCATCAGCAGGATAATCAGGAACAAAATCCGTATCCGGCTTATCAAGATCAAAACCGATCAATGTAAATCCTTCGGTATGCTTAAACACGTTAGTTCCGGCAGGATTCAGTGTTTCACCTGTCACTTCGCTCTCAGTAAGAGTCGTGGCATACTTATATAGATGGACAGCCGTATTGGACTGTGTATCTCCAAAATAAATGCAGGTGCCGTCAGACCAATAATGACCTGGCCAAGTCCATACCGGCAATGAACTTATGGAACTGTCAATATAACCTGTACCCTCATTCATGGCATCTTTACTTGCATCCAAAGTAAGACCTACAACTTCCGGACGACGGTATGCTTCATCTCTGCGCTGATATACGGCCTGCATATGGATAACCATATTCGCATCGGAGTAACTTGCTTTTACCGTCAATTCCTGACCTGCCGTATAATAGACGCCCGGCTCCAAAGGAGTATAACGAGGTCTTCCAGCAATAGTCTCTATTGTTACGATCTGCCAACCGAGGAACTGATAGTCTACATAGTCCGAATCTTCGGCACCCTTACCATTAACCATAATGGATGTAGGCTCCTGCATAGCCTGAGTCGTAGCACCGTCTGAATATTTGGAAGTTCCGTCCAAAGGATCTGTCCAGTCTTCCAGATTAGCAGTGATGTAATCATTATTATCAGCATAATACTCTGTGGTATAAAGCAAGCTGTATCCGCCATCAAGACGCCATTCAGCAACCAATTTGGTATCATGCTCGGCAGGTGTCGTGAAGTCGTACGGCTTGCTTTCACGCTCACCATTAACTACCTCGTACCAAGCAAGAAATACATACTGCTCACCTGTTCTAAGTTCACGATATTTCTCGGAAGATACATAAGTAGCTTCCCACTGTGCTCGCGGAAGAGGTGTCAACCCGGAACCAGCTTCATTAACACGATCACAGTAATAGTCATAGAAAATATCCAAAGACTCAACCGTGTCTTTTATATAAACAGCCGCACGGACATCCGCAGGAAGTTTACCGTTTCCACCCTCTTGACCTGACAAATAGATATACACATATCTATATACAGTTCCGACAGGCATCTGTGCTGCTTCTGCTTCGCTCACTTCAACAAAAGGTCTGAAAAGATTTTCATATGGTTCTATCGTCTGAGTAGCATCATTGCTAAAGTATGTTGCATATCCGTTAGATACACCAGTTTGGTCAAGACCTGTGGTTTCCAGATCAGACTGTGAGAACCACCTATAATCAATAGAATCAATAATACCGCCATTCGGATCTATGTCGACCGCGAACTTAACAAACTGCCATTTTGCATAGATGATCTTATTTGCCGAAGGCATCGTAGCAGTTGAAAAGTCAAAAGGTACCGTGCAGCTAGCATCTTCATACCAACCATCGAAAACGTAATCGACGCTTGGAACTTCAGGAACAGGTACACTACTATAAGAATCAAGACTCAACTCATAAGGAATATTATCAAATTCCTGCGGATTCGGTTCTACACCTGAATAAGCACTAGGATAGTTTGCAGAAAACTTCAAAGTATACGAATTGCGTTTGTAGTAGAAATTTACTGATGATACATTCTGAATCTTTCCACCGGAAAAAGCCGGATTAGAACCGTTTTGAGTAAAACCTTCGATTTCAACATAATCCTCTTGAGTGAAGTAGTTTACGTTAACACTAATCGATTTGCCGTTGTTCAGCTTATAACCTATGCCATTTACAGTAATATCCGGAGTTTCGCCGGGAAGAACTTCAACATAATAGTTTATCGTCTTGGTCGAAGCATCTGAGGTATTTAAATGGAAATTGATATTCTCATTAGGGATAACATTAATGTATACAACAACCTCGTTATACGTGCTGCTGTTAATAGGTTCCCAACGCTCACCATTGTTAAACAATACTCCATTATCACCTACGATAGGAAACTGAGAAGATATGTCCTGTCCGGAAAGAGCAGTAATGGTTTTTCTTGTTAACCACGAATTGTTACTTATAACATATCTTGTTCCTGAATATACTGGTGCAGTATTATTATTCGCTGTTCTCCATTGACCGTTTCTGTTATATATTCTCGTGTATGCTCCATTAATCACTCCATATTGAGTTCCACTGGTGCCTGTTGTCACATTGTAATTATCTTGGAACGTTAATGTGTAAACATTGCGATCATAATAAACATTTAAGACCGTACCGCCCTGAGGATCAACTTCAACAGCAGCACTATATGAACCCAAATGGAAACCGGTAAAGTCATTATTCGGATTAGTTGTAGCATAGTTCCGATCATCAGCTGTAGTACTTACAATATAACTGTTGCCATTGCCGGAATAGCTAAAGTCTCTCTCAAAGTGAGTATAGTAGTCGTATGTTTTTTGGGTAGCATCGACAGAATCCGTTACTTTTTGTTTCCAGATAACGACCTTATATGTTGTAGTAAGATTCGGAGTCCACTTAGCATACAATTCAAGCTTTTCAAGAGCATTATATGCATAGAGCTTACCGTTTTTGACTTCATAAGCAACATCATCGGTTCCTTCTAAAGTTTCAGCAAAATCAGAATTAATAATATTACCCTGTCCATCAGTGATCTGACGTCCTGTGCCGTTTTCGCCGATATACCAACCGCTGAATGCAAAACCGTTTCTTGTCGTAGTAGGAAGAGAACTTAATCCATACTCGTCGCTTATAGCTTCATCACTGGTGAATACGAGTTGAGGACCAATATAATTGGCACCGTTTCCGCTTTCACCAATTTTAAATTCAATATAACGAGCCTGAACGAAGACCGGATAAAGATCTATGGTCTCAGCACCGACAGTAATATATTTGCCGTCCTTGCCTGGATCAATGATAACGTTATTGTTGGAATCTATTGTTCGGAACAAAGTCCACTCAGAACTTTGCTCATCAAGTTTTGCCTGCCATCCGATAAATACGACGTGAACAGGATCATTACTCGGAGCCTGTACATCACTGATCTTAACTTCAGTCTGATTACTGTTACCGAGAACGATAAGTTTACGGGAAAGAAGTGTTTCGGCTGTCGTCTCACCTACTGCACCGATATGGAAATTTACGAAATAGTAGTTGCTGTAGATCGGTGCAAGATAAACATGAGCACATCCGTCTGAATCAACATCGGTACATGTGCCTGAAGCATTTCCTACAGTCCAATTGATAGCTGTTATAGAGTCATTGGAATCTCTTACAGCACTAACCGAAGCAGTTTTATCCAGTTCAACGCGAACAGGATCTGTTACAGACCAACTGTATGTAATAGTTCCGGAGTGTGTATTATTTGTAGGATTATAAGTTACAGTATCAGATGTCTTATCAACGGTGTACCAACCGTAGAAGAATGTCGTCTGAGTATTCATCGGTGCCTCGATCGACTCGAGCTTGTCACCGTCACGAACGATCGAAGATACCTGCTTATTGCCGGCCTGAGAATCATCTGCGGCATTATTATATTCATAAGGTGCAGACGTATAGTAGTAGATACCGTTAGTATTTGTAGGCTCATAGTTTTCAGCTACAGGAGAAATGAAATGGAACTCAACTCGTGGAGTAACAACCTCTCCGCCTTCGTGTTCGATGATTACATATACGCTGAAGTGGTCTACCTCAAATTCAACGTTGCCTTCCGTAACAACTGCGTCTATCTTCTCTATACTTTCATTCTCTATATCAACAGGCTCACCGCTTACGGCGAGATCATCCGGAACATATATAACCTGAGCCCCTTCATCTTCTGCCATGTTAGAAACAGAGATCTTAAGAGGTTCAAAAGGCTGCCATTCATTTCCGTCCTTATCGAAAACCTTGATGTCGTAAGCTGCGATTACGTTAGCGCCGCTTATCTCTACATCTACACGCTCAGCTGTTACACGGACTTCTGCAGGCATAAGACCTGATACATAAACATCTTCGCCTTCAGCCTTAACTTCGCGTTCTATAAGCTCGATATCCGGAACAGCCTCTGTCGGCTCAGCTTCTGTTTCACTTGTGGTTTCTTCGATAACAACTTCTTCAGGATCAGCGCTGATCTCGAACTCAGGGGCTTCACTTTCAGGCTCCTCAGTCTCATCAGCAAATACGGTTTGGATTGAATTCAGGAGTTCACCTGCTACGTCGCAGGTCATGAAGAGGGACATAGTCATCGTAGCAGCCAGAACGGTTGCTGTGATCTTTTTGAGTAATAGGCGATAGTCTTTACGTTTCATATCTTTGCCCTCATTACACAAATGCCCTTATCCTACAATCCAATGATATCACCGCATCGGGGACAAAACGGTGACACATAGTTTTATTAAAGAATAATGGGGATCTTGATGTCGTTTTTTGGGTGTCTTTTTTCCAAAAAACAAAATGTAACAATGTTACATTTACGTCAACAGTGGGTTTTTTCGGCATTTTAAACGGCCGTCATCAAAAATTGACGACGGCCGCTTCTTCTCATGTATCTTTATGTCCCGAATTTCTCTACTTCAATAAAATCCGGTTTATCGACCACTCCTTCAGATCCTGTGAACGCCACCTGAACAGTTCCTTCATGATAATCCACCAATATCAGCTGCGCACTTCCGCCGCTGTGACAATTTGATACGGCGTACTGATCGACTACCTCTTGGGTAATGAGATCCTTGACATCTTTCGGCGAGAACTTATCAAGAGCCTTCACCCATTCGTTGTATTTAGCGAATCTTACAATGTTGCTTCTTACTCCCGTGAATCCATCCTGATTACCTTCAGATGCAAATGAATTTACGATACAAAGAGAATCAGGGTTATCCCATGTAAGTCCATCCAATAACGGTGTGTTGTTGTCACGAAGTACTGACTTGCCCTTGCCGGTTTCAGCTACCTGGCTTACACAGTTCTCAGCACAGAACGAGTCATTCTTATCTGTGATAAAGATGTTGTTGCACCAGGTAAAGTCACCGCTTTCTGCGATCATGAATTCACCCAGTTCGCGTGCCGTGGAATATTCCTCAAGCGCAAAGCGAAGTTCCATCGTATAACATTTCTTTCCCTCATAGATATAAGGTGCTGCCTGAACAGAGCCGACATCCAGGATAGCTGCGAAAACTCCGTCATCGTTGATTCCGGAAATGATATCGAGAAGTCCGAGGACTGAGATCGCAGTAAGTGATCGGGAACCGTTCTTCATGTGAGTTACTGCATTGATAAGTCCCATCTGGTTCTCGGATCCCAGGTTCCACTCCAGATTTCTAAGAGATATCCTGTCACCTGTCTCGGTCTTACTTCCCCACAGCGACAATGCACTGCAGCATGTCGGACGAAGCGCATCAGGTATCATCTGCATAAGGATCGCCTCCTCATAGCTCAGAACTTTGTCTTCCTTGATACCGTGAACGTCATTCGATATTGCTTCCGCATATGCAGCAAGCTCCTCCTGATACTCCGGTCTCATTGATGAGAATAATGTCTCAGATCTTTTTTGGACAGCCTCAGGATCAAACTCACCGTTATATGCACACCTGATGTTTTCGAAAATATACGGTTCCATCTCGGTAGTATACTCAGGTATCTTTTCCCTTATGAGCGTTCCGTATGCCTTGCCGACGCTTGCTCTGTCTCCGTTTTCATAGTCGAGAGTGATATCGTAGTAACTCGGCATTACCTTTATAACGCAAAGTCCGTCATCTGATGTATATGTTGCTTTTGGCTCTTCGATCATTCCTTCGTCGGTATACTCGCGAACTTCCTTCGTGTAATACGAATCGACCGAATTTAAAGCCGCATCATCGTTCGCCATTACTTTTACGGTCTTACTGCAGCCTGACATAAGAAGGGCTGCCATAAGGATAAATGCTGATATCTTTGTTAGTCTTTTCATTATTCGTTTCTCACTTTCCATATCTGGATCTTGTTTGTCAATCTTGTCATCAGGTAGATGACTACCGCCAATCCCGTGACCACACAAAGAGGTATGATGACGAAGTTACTGAACGGCAATACCGTGAAATGGAATTCCTTACTTCTCAGAATGCTCTTGAACAGGAGTCCGATTAAATAATTGCCTCCGGTCGCGAGGAATATATAGGTCAGGATCAAAGAGAAAACTGACAACAGCAGAAGCCTAAAGAAATGCCATGCACGTATGGTTCCTCTTCCGAATCCCATGCTCTTGAGAAGTGCTATATCCGCTGTCTCCTCATCTATAAAGATGTTCTCGTAAAGAGTTGTCAAAAGTGCGAGCATCAACGCACATATCACGGATACGATCGCTATTATTAGCCTGAACATCTCCTGGTATCCCGTAAGATAATACGGCATTATCTCATTGTTTCTGAGCACCTTGATCTCACCATTCGGATAGAGAGCTTCCATCTTTTGGAGGATCTGCTCATGCTCACTTTTCGGTGCATCGATCGAACAACTGAAATATTCCGAATCCGTAACAAGCGAACCTTCAAATTCATCACCCATAAACAGTGTCGGGTTCTTCTGTCCGTATTGATCTACAAAAGCCGTAACGATGAAATCCTCTTCGACCTTGTTGAAAGTCGTGTGATCCTCCGCATACTTTTCGTATGTGACTTTTATGGTGTCGCCTAACTTGATGTTTCTCTCGTCAGCGAAATAGTAACCCATAGCAACTTCATTTTTCAGTTTCGGAGGATTACCCTCGAGAAATAAGATCTCGGAAGAAGGAGCATCCTGCCACTGAAGATCACCTGCGACCTCTCCTCCGTCATATTTGAAGACGGCTTGAGCTCTGTCACAAACTACCATCTTTGCCGGAATGTCGTTATCTTCAAAATCCTTATTGATGAGATCCACTACTCCATCAAAACTTCCTGCACTGCTTATGAGCTTATCGTAATATGAATCTTCAATAGTAATGATAAAATCCAGATTACCCAGTTGGAAATATTGTTGTGCATAACGCGTAGTCATGATGGTATCGTTAAGTCGAACTACGAACAGAACAATAGTGATCCCGAGCACGAAGGCGACAACAAGAAGCATGTATCTTTTGAATCCTCTGAGGATATCACTGAGTGCCATGAAGAACGGTACAGACATGTGTTTTTTGTTGTTAAGGAACAATCCCGGAACAGCTGCAAATCTTTCTCCTCTGTTCTCGCCATGAATAGCATCAATAACACTTATTCTACTCATTCTTCTGAGTGCGAAGAAACTGAAGATAATGATCAGGGCAACGGTTGTTAAACTGGCAACGGCACCGATGATTATCATCATGAAAACATCAGGATACATGATGTGCATAACGAACTTTTTGAACAGGAGCTTACTCGCGATAAATCCCGCAGGAAGTCCGATAAGGCCTCCGATAACTGCAAACGCCAGATACTTTACGATGAACAGAGTCTTATATGACAAAGACCATACACCTATAGCCTTCATCATGCCTATCTCACGTTCTTCCCTCTTGATCGCCGACTTAAGACTAAAGTCGATGGTGATCATGGTCATCGCCATAACGGCAACTGCCACTACGAGCATACATGTTGAAACGATGATCGCGAACAGGCCGTCATTGGTCATGAAGAGAACTTTCGAGGCATTGCCATTCGTATCGTATTCCTTGTATTTGAGGATCTGGTCAGTATAGTAATCTCTCAAAGTGTTGATGTAATCGCCGGACTTTATATTTGCTGCAGCTACAAACACCTCAGATTTCTGAGGACACTCATTGTAGAACAGTTCCTTATCGCGGTCGGACAAGTAGAATTGATCCGCATATGCCGTTGCCGGATTTTTATAGATCTCGGATACAACATACTCGTATATATTTCCGAACTGTGTGGCAAGACGGATCTTATCGCCCTCTTTAACACCCAGTCTGTTGCTGAATGTCTGGGAAACTGCAACACATCCGTTAGGCACTTCAAAATAGTTGTTGTCCAAGTCGATCGGAATATCAAACTTATCAGGCATATCCGTAACATAGATACCTGAAGAATAATGCACCTTATCGCCTTCATATCCGACTACTTCTATATTCGAAAACGGAACGAATACCTTCTCCAGATGCTCGCTTTCTCCTATGATCGGGCTTTCATCAAGATCACCCATGAATCTGTCCACGAGCCCTTGCCTATCGGATATATCCGCATTCATAATAAAATATCCGTCAGAGGTGTGACACTTCTCATAGGTCTTCTTTTCTCCTCCCAAAAGAGCATAAAGAAGAGTTGATCCGATTACCATGAACATGACCGCTGCGATCATGAATATAAACGCTACGATATTAAGGCCCGGTTTGTCCTTAAGATCTCTTTTTAACATTCGAAAATACATATTACCAACCCATCTCTCCAAGCCAATTTCTTACCTGACGTTCTCTGATCGAGATGTCGTCGCCATCCTTCATCTTGCCGAGGATAAGATCGCCCTGAATATTTCCGTCTACCAGATAGATTATCCTGTCGGAGATGGATGCGACTTTCTCGCTGTGTGTAACCATAAGGATCGTCGTGCCCATTCTGTTCGCATCAAGAAGTCTGTCCATGACTTCGCCCGAAGCCTTGGAATTAAGAGCTCCCGTTGGCTCATCGGCAAAGATCACCTTAGGGTGATTTATAAGTGCTCTGCAAAGACAAGCTCTTTGAAGCTGTCCGCCGGAAACCTCCGTGATCTCACGGTCTGCCTCATCGATGATGCCGAGTTTTCTCATAAGTTCTTCGGCATCTTTTCTTATCTCTTCCCTCGGCCTGATCTTAGCCTGAAAACCGGGAAGGATGATGTTATCGATGATGCTCAGTTTCTTCATCATGTACATCTGCTGGAAAACAAATCCCATCTTGATAAGTCTCAAGTTAAGAAGGTCTTTCTCCTTCATGGATGATATCTCGTCGCCGTCGAAAAATACGCTTCCGGCGGTTACGTTATCCATTCCGCTTACCGTATAAAGAAGAGTCGATTTACCTGAACCTGAAGGTCCCATTACTGATACGAACTCGCCCTCTTCTACTCTAAAATTCACGTTCTGAAGAACGTTGTTGCTCTGTTTATTAACTATGTATGTTTTGCAAAGATCCCTTGTTTCTATGACAGTACTCATCTACTGCAACCTCCATTTCTCATCTATGGTCTCTATTGTCAAACTTAACTATTAAAAAATCCTTAAAGCGTTTAATAATTTTCGGAAATAAAAAACATTACAACATAAGACCGTCTCTGTTGATTTAGAGACGGTCTTATTTGAGGTTGGTATATGAAGTTATAAATGGTTGCCTTATTTTTCTGCTTCAGCTTCTTTTGCCTTTGCTGCTTTCTTTTTCTTCTCGTTCTCACACAATGCAATGACTGAGCTTAAGCATGCAGTGTTAGAACACAAAAGGAAAACATCAGTATGTGAAGGAGTTCTCTTAAGAATAAATATATTAAATATAAAGAGTCCTACTGTTGCGATTAATACGATTGCAGCGAATATCGGTAATACCGTTGTGATTGTGATCTTCTTGTTTGTGTTTTTCATTTCTTTACCCTCCCGAGGTATTTGTTTTTTGTTTTGTGATTACATCATACAAACCGGGATTTAACACTTCGCAAATATCACATCAAGATAATCTATAGAAAGTATAAAGAAATGTTTAAGGCTGCTATACATATAGCTTTTCCGCCCAAACCAAACACAACGTATTGGTGATCAAAGACGTTTACGGGGGATTTTTCCAGAAAGAAATTAAGGCCAACCCTCGATTCCGAGTCCGTTAAGCGACATGCCGTAGTAATTCAGGACTCCTTCTATAGAATCCAGATATGTTCCGTAGTTTTCCAGGTAGGTATCCTGGAATTGTTCCCAGGTTATCATCTCACTGTCACCGAACATCTCCTCGAGTGTCATTTCATTACTCTTGGAATCCGGCGAATAGTATGTTCTGTCACCCAGTTCCTTGGTATAGTACGCGAATAAACCTTCTTCGTCTTCAAATATCTCGCCGGATCCGCATTTACTGATATAATCGTCAGGGTCACATTCTCCGGTAGTGCCCATTATGATCTGTCCGATATCATCATAATCCGGGACCTGACCGAAGTGAGTCTCTATACTGAAATCAAAAGCATAGAAATTGTACTCCGGATCAAAATCATCCACGTAGCGTCGGATAGTATAGCTCATCTGCAGATCATCTTTGATCGGTGACTCATAGGTGATCAGGAACCCGGTAGGATCAGCAGCTATCTCTATTACTGCATCAGTATCAATATCGTTTGCCGTACCGACAGTCTTCTCTGCATATCCGCCGTCAGGCGTTTTCCCGATCTCCTCACAAATGGATTCATAAAAACATTCTTCCCATGTCTTACCGCAATCCGTACATACTCTGTCCTCGAAAACGTGCTCTCCCTTGAACTCTTCTGAGGAAGGCTTGACCTCGGCCTTTTCCTCCTCGGATTCTATGGTCTCTTCTTCGTCAGTCTCATCATCCGGTATCTTGTCTCTGTCGTTCGGAGTCCTGCACGAACAAATGACTGTCATCAATGTCAAGCTCAGAAACAAAGCCGCTGACTTCAAAACATAAGATCTTTTCATCTTGCCCTCCCGTCAGAAAGAATATATCTGATTACTATTTAACACTTAAGGCTCTGCCTTTTCAACCTCGACAGAATCTTGTTTATCTGTTACTCCTTCAGATCCGCTCAATGTGGGATAACTTACATTAATTGCAGGGGCAAGAAAACTTCCAGTTTTAAATATTCCCCCAACGATCAATGCCTGGCTATAGCTAAAACTTCGGCGAACTTAGTATAAAGATCACCTGCTTTGGGATTACTTCCGAAATCATATGAAATCTCTTTTTCTCCGTGATACCTTATGGAAACGGTATAACGAGTCGTACCACATCCGAGGCCTGATTCGGATTTAGCATTATAGATCTCGTCCAGTTCCTCTATAGTCGGGATACTCTTTTTATACTGATATCTGCTCAGTTTATACGTCTCTTCTCCGTTTACAGTAACAAAGTACTTTCCGTCTCTTTGATAAAAGAAATAATATGATGTGACGTTAGTATAGCCTCCCTGCTGCCAGAAGTACGAGTAATATACAGGAAGCGGCTCTTTGTAATCCTTCACGACAGATACTGTTACGATACCGGCAACTACAAAAGACAGAGCAATGATGAGCATAACAATCCATTTGCGTTTCATGATCTCGTACTCCTTTTCGAGTGTTTTCGAATAATAATGATGACAGCCAGATTAATGACAACATTCGCGACAGCGACACAGAACATGATCCTGAATATTATCTTCTCACCCGGGATTACAGATAGTTTGCCTTTGGTGAGGAATACACGGAGTGCCGCAAGTCTTACTTCTGTCCTGGTTATTGGATCGGTTGTTTTAAACTCGATATTCGACTCCGCATTATCATGAGGACAGGCATAATAGAACTGAAGCCATTCATTGTCGGACATGGTCTTGGTGTACACGAGATACGGACCTTTAAGGCTGATATCGTAGTAGCGGAGCATAAGTAATTCATATCTGCTCTTTAGTTCCAGCTTGTGAAGTCTCAAGGGCCACGCGGTAACATCGCGATGGTACAGACGATCATCCATCGTACGACCTGTCTTCTTTTCATACATCCATTCGATAAACTTTGCGTTCTTTCCCAAATAGGGCAACGGCGTTTTTCTCTTTACGAAAAGGGATACATTGACATCCTCCATTTGAATTCGACGACAGATATTGTTTAATGATTCTTTGTCATTTTTGGTAATATCCCATTCCCGATACACTGCGGATGAATCGTCACCTTTTTGGGAATACACCCTGTAATCCTCTATTCCGTATGCTTCAAAAACTTCCTTCATCGCGCAGACTATCCTTGTAGGATCACTGTCCGTATTCTTTCGCAATATTGAATTCTCTGCCTTAATGAACTTATCTAATTGTTCGCCATAACCGACTCCGAACTTGTAATCGTACAGTATTTTCTCCTCACCGGGATACTTAAGTACGACCGGATTATCGTCATCAGATCGACCCTCAGCGTATGACCTTTTTAGTTCACTGATATCCGGAACACATTCTCTGTATTGTTCTTCGGTTATTACATATTTAACGCTTCTCTCAGCTTTATTATGATCGATGATCATATAGTACTTACGATTTTTGATGAATGCCGTATATCTGACTGCAGACGGGAAACAACCTGCATGATCGCAATAGTAAAACTCATAGTATTCAGGAAGCGGGCTTTCTTTTTTTGTGCTGAAATTCATAACGGATATCACTATTGATATTCCAATCAAAATAATAACAGCAATGACAGTTAGTTTTCTCATGATTGTCGCCCCCCCATATCGTTTGACCTGATTATAAAAAGAGCATCTGCCTTAGCAAATGCTCTTGGAATAACTTACAAACTATGTGGGATAACTTACATTAATCAAAGAGGCAAGAAAACTTCCAGTTCTGTTTCTTCCGTCTCATCCAGGTATCTCGCGACTATATCACCGCCGAGTTTTCGAGCGATGAAAGAAGCTTCATAAAGACCTAAGCCGTTTCCTTCAACATCAGCGGCATTCGAGCCTCTCCAGAAACTATTGAAGATATACGGCATCTCGCCTTCAGGGATCCTGCTGCCCTTGTCGCGGACGGCAAATGTATAACCGTCTTCGTTCTTATCGACGATCACCTTGATGCCCCTGCCGTCACCATACTTGATCGCGTTCTCCATGAGCTGCGTAAGGATACGTATGATGCCGGTCTTATCGCTGTTGATCATGACCTTGCTTCTCATATCGATCTCATACGGGATCCTTAATACACTTAATCTGTTGTCATACTCACGCTTAATGAATTCCTCTATCTCAGTAAGATAAAATGATTCTTTCTTCGGCTCGAAAACAACCACTCCCTTGGATGCGCTCTCAAGAAGCTCCTGCAAAAGGTCCGTGATGTCATCCGCATTCTTGGTGATCTTATCAGCGACCTCGGAATCCTTCTTGTCGGGAACTCCGTCATCTCTATAAAGGCCGCTCTTTATCGCTTCTGAATAAAGCTTGATATTTGCAACAGGAGTCTTGATCCCGTGAGCGATCGTCGATACCAGCGTGAGCTGTTCTTTCTCCATCTGACGAAGTTTTCTGTTGTCGCCTGAGAGCCTGTCACGGAGCATGTTCATACCCCAGATATATCTTCCGAAATATCTGTTCTTCGATTCGGGAAGTGCAGCAGCGTTCTCGTTCTTGGCGATACGCTCAGGATATTCTGAAAGCGTGTTAAACGGCATGATGACCTTACGGTCGATATAGATGAAGAACAGTACCGCTATCACGAAAACGACCGCGATGGAAGCTTCACATATGATGATCGTTCGAAGCATATGATCATCATTAAACGAGAAAACAAGAAATCCTTTGACGGTTCCGTCTTCGGTGATCTTCCATACAGATGTGCCGCCTGTGATCTCATACATTCCGTCTTCGGATCCGCTTAAAGACATGTATCTGATATCAGTCGGAACATTACTTTTTCCGTACTCTTCTTCCCATGAGTTTGAGGAGATCATGGCGTTAAGATCCGACTCGATGTTTTCGCTGCCCTTTTTCGAGAGTTCAGTCGTAACAC
Organism: Clostridiales bacterium; assembly: GCA_017649645.1. Classification (GTDB taxonomy): domain Bacteria; phylum Bacillota; class Clostridia; order Saccharofermentanales; family Saccharofermentanaceae; genus Saccharofermentans. The sequence goes on from JAGCGK010000120.1 coordinate 48,406, forward strand.
GGTTCATCAAAGTCTTCCTTTGGCCTTTGTTCCTGTCTTCTGTTTTCGAGAAGAAAAGGAATACTCCAAGGCCCAAAAGAACGCATATAAGAAAAAGGAGAATGTACTTACTTAAGTATTTCTTCATTACTCAGGAGCCTCGCCGAACTTGTAGCCGACACGCCACACGGTATGGATATACTTAGGATTTTTCGGATCATCTTCAAGCTTTTCTCTAAGCCAGCGGATATAAACAGTAAGCGTCGACATCTCAGAGATGCAGTCCGAACCCCAAACAGCATCGAACAGGGCTTCCTTGTGGATGACCTTGTCAGGGTTCTTAAGAAAATAGATGAGGATATCAAGTTCCTTGCCGTTAACGGAGATAACCTTGTCTCCCTTACGGACGGTCATATCATCGAGATCGACCTTGATATCCTTGTAGGAAAGTTCTTTACGTTCTTCCTGCATGTCGTAGTTACGGCGAAGGATCGCCTTGATCTTGGACGACAGGACAGGGATCGAGAACGGCTTCTCTATATAATCATCAGCACCTACATCAAGACCTAATATCTTACTTTGATCGTCGTTTCTGGCACTCATCATGAGAACGGGAAGTCCCATGTCCTTACGGATTATGCGAAGCGTCTCGTATCCGTCAAAACCCGGAAGCATAACATCAAGGAGCATGATCCTGAACTTATCCTCTTTAAGTGCGAGGATGCCCTGTTCTCCGGTTGTCTTCCAGGTAACCGAATATCCTTCGCGCTTTAAAAAATCACGAATAAGCGCTCCGAGTTCTTCGTTATCTTCGACGATCAGAATATCTGTCATATCAGTTAGTCTCTTCTTCCGTTATTTCAGATTCTGTGGTCTCACTCGTTTCTGCCGATGGCGGCGGAGACATCTCTCCCGCGATCATAGGTCCGCAGGATGTACACAGTAGTGTTGTTCCGACCAATGAGGCCAGACCGAGAGCATAAAGCGGTTTCCTGTAATTCTTCTTAGGTTCAATCTTCATAGAAAAATACCCCCTTCTTCCGTCATCATTATAACACAAGAAGAAGAGGGGCTCACTTTTATGGCTTAGTTATTTGGTGATCACACAATAACCGTTATATGCGTATCCGTCCTCACCAATAAGACATGTGTCGGTTCTCTTAAAACCGTAACCTAAGAACGCTTTTTCCCGTTCCACTGCATAGATCGGAACCTTGGATATGATCTCATTACAATCAAACAATTCGAATGCAGGAGGAATTATAAGTGATAAGATCTCTCTAAGAGATGACTCATTCTCATAGTCTGATCCCACATCAAGACGGATAACTCCGACTTCTCCGAAATCACCGTTGGAAGGCCTATGGAACATCTCTATCGTTCCAACAGCCTTGGATGATGTCTTATCGATTATCGTCCAGCGCACAAAAAACTTCTCGTTATATGAATAGAGCCAGAAGTCGATCGCCGAAGCCATTTTCTCCTTTGTCGGATAGTAGAAATTATCACCGTGACAGTTATCGCTGTTAAAAAACGGAAGTGCATTTTTATCTCCATAGACATATAGAAGATCATCTATATCTTCCTTCTCGACAAAACGCAAAAGCCACTTATCATTCTCTAAGATCGGACAATTATCATATACGTTTTCCATAAAAAATCCTCCCGGGTCTCTCGTTGATCTTATTGTAGACCAACCCCGGGAGGTTGTCAAACATTTGTTCTTTTTCTACTGATCAATCTTTCTCAATGAATCAACGAACAACTTAAAATCCATGATGACATTCCTTTCGTTTGAAGTACAAGTTTCTTTGATATCCATAATATAAGACCGCACTTCGTTTTTCTGTGTAAAGAGAATGTAGATAATCCGAGTCATAATATTGACCATATTCAAAACACGGACTCCGTTATAAAATTATTTTGCCTTGACTTGAAAAGAAATAGGGTTTAAAACATACTTAGTTTTTGAAATGGGAGGTGATCGTCATGGATGCTGACAGTTATTACCGAAGTACGAACTGCTGCGACCTTGCATCATATGATCTCACCTTCTGTAACGATCGGGCTTGATCTGATCGGACAGATTTCCTGTCATCCTGTGATGCATCGCCGTACGCGGTGCTTTTTTATTTTAGAGAAGGAGACAAGAGATCATGGAACCAAATGTACTCAAAGAGCCGAATTTTGTAGAGGAGATCCTCGCCATATTCAGAAGCGACATTTCGCCTGCTGAATTAAACGAGAAGATCTCGGATTACCACGAAAACGATATAGCAGGCGCACTCGAGCAGATGACTCCGGAGGAGCGTCAGAAGGTCTACCCTATACTCGGTGCCGAGAAGGTATCAGAGATCTTCACTTATATTGAGGACGTAGACAAATACATCGGCGAACTTAATATCGAGAAGGCCGCGAAGGTCATCTCCCACATGGACTCAGATGACGCCGTTGACGTTCTCGAGGAAATGGATGATTCGACTTCCGAGAAGATCATGAGCATGCTCGAGGAAGATTCCGGAAGAGACGTCCGACTGATCCTGTCATATGATGATGATGAGATCGGCAGTAAGATGACTACCAATCTCATCGTTATCAAGAACGATCTGAACATAAGATCCGCCATGAGAGAACTCGTTAAGCAGGCGGGCGACAATGACAACATCTATACGATCTATGTCGTGGACGAAGAAGAAAAATTCTACGGAGCTATCGATCTTAAAGACCTTATCGTAGCAAGATCCGAGACGCCTCTCGAAGACCTGATCGTTACATCTTACCCGTATGTCGGCGATCACGAACACATAAGCGACTGTATCGAGAGGATCAAGGAATACGCCGAGGATTCCATTCCGGTTTTGTCGGATGACAAGAAGATAGTCGGTATCATCACATCTCAGGATATTGTAGAAGTTGTCGATGATGAGCTCGGTGATGACTACGCTAAGCTCGCAGGTCTTACCGCAGAGGAGGATCTGAACGAGAAGACGAACGAGAGCATGAAGAAAAGACTTCCATGGCTCATCATCCTTTTGATGCTGGGAATCGTTGTGTCCACAGTCGTGGGTGTTTTCGAGAAGGTCGTAGCAGCGATACCTATCGTAATATGCTTCCAGTCACTGATACTCGATATGGCAGGTAATGCGGGAACGCAGTCGCTCGCTGTTACCATCAGAGTACTGATGGACGAGACGCTTACCGCCAGACAAAAGATCGGCCTCGCATTCAAAGAGATGCGCGTGGGTCTTTGTAACGGATTGTTCCTGGGAAGCGCGGCACTTCTGGTCATCGGCGCGTACTTAAAGTTCATCAAGAGTGATACGCTTTCACACTCGCTTCTGATCGCAGTGTGTGTCGGAGGCGCACTGGTCCTCTCGATGATCATATCAAGCCTTCTCGGAACTTTGATCCCGATGTTCTTCCACAAGATCAAGATCGATCCGGCCGTAGCATCAGGTCCGCTGATCACGACAGTAAACGATCTTGTAGCAGTCGTTGCATATTATGGTCTTGTGTGGCTGATAATCCTGCCTTTAATGTAACAGATCCCTTACTTGGAAGCAGTCTTTTTAGGAGAAGGTTTGATAAGCTTTGCAACCTTCTTATCAAGAAGGCTTATCGCGTATGCGATCGGGATCGAACATGCAAATACCACGAATACATAGAACGGAACGTACTTGATGTAGTGAAGCGGCTTAACGCCTTCGTGGATCATGTAGTAGCTGAACAGGTGGCAGAAGATACCGTGAACGAGATAAAGTTCGAGGGTAAATTTGCCGAAGAAACGAAGCACTGCATTTCCAACTTTTAGCTTCATTCCGAGCAGATAGAAAAGCGACATGAATGCGAGTGTATAAAGGATCTGGAAGACGCAGCTTACGAGATCACAGTAACGCGCATCCATACCCATGTACATTTTCTTATTAGCCTGAAGCCACATACCGCCTGCGTTATCGCCTAAGAACCACAATACCACGCACAGCAATATGGTTCCGATAAGTCTTAATACATATAGCTTTTTGCAGCTCTCGAAAAATCTCTTCTCATACTTTGAAACGAGGATACCTGCGATAAACATATGGACAGTATTGAACCACCATGTACCGTATCCGAGGAACAGGCAGAATGCGATGTATCCGAGTGTTCCCAAAGTAACGACCAAAATGCCGATCCAGTCCTTCTTGAAAAGACCGAAACCGATGTAGAAAAGAAGGTACATCAAAAGCATGCAAGGGATGTACCAGATATAAGGATGCCAGGTGCTATGGGAATTAACCTGGAACGGATTATCGATCACAAACGGAACCTTTCTTATGTACATCATAAGAACATAAACAAGGAACGTAAGAGCTGTCGGGATCAAGATCGGGATCATTCTCGCAGGAATGAATCGCTTAAAAAAATCAGGCTTACTCTTCGCACTCTTATAAAGTCCGAAGCCCGAGAAAAAGAAGAACATTCCGACCATCGGGTATCCTGCCGTTACGAAGATATCAAGACCGTGTCTTATGAAGTACGGATTGACCCATGAAGCGCATGTCATATGCGAGCAGTGATGAAGCACGATAATGACAGCACAAAAACCAAGGAAGCACTTCGTGTGATCAAAAGACATAACATCTTCGTTCCACGTCTTCCTCTTATAACTTACCTTGATTCCGAAAAAGAGCATTAACGCCAACAGGATATAGATCAGATACATAACAATTGTCCCCCACTTGTAGTTACAGTATTACTCTACCAAAATTTTCGAGCAGAAGAACGGTACATACTTTTGATATTATCCTGTCAAACTATATGAATTAGCCCATTCCGTTAACGTTACGGATATAATCCTCTGCAGAGATCATAGGTCTTTCGAGTTCAGCGATAGTCTCGGGAGACAAAGTCATGTTTGCTTCGTACTCTTCTCCTGCTTTCTCAAATCTCGCGAGAAGCGGATCTGCTACAACAGCTGCTGCAGGGATATTGAGCATAGGTGTCTCAGGAACGCATACCATACTAAGATTACCGAAGCAGTTTCTGCTCGAGATCTTCATCGCATCGAAGTTACCTTCCCAATCCGGGAATCCGCATCCGCAGATGACAAGAGTATGTATTTTCGAAAAGTCTACGAGCGCAACGTGACTTACGGTTCCGTCAGCGTGCTTTTCCATATCCATCTTAACAAGAGGGATCGTACGGTCTAAAAGAGCCTTAAGGTGTGACGGCATTCCGTAACAGTACAAAGGATAACTCCAGATGATAAGATCTGATTCACGGTAAAGATCGAGGATCTCATTCTGATCATCGTTTATCACACAGTGACCATCAAGTTTCTGCCAGCAGCCAAAGCATCCGCGGCAAGGAGAGATTTTCTTATCAATGACATTGATGATATTGATCTCATGCTCACTGTTGCGGTTTAATCCCTTAAGAAACGCGTCAGTCAATCTGAAAGTATCACTCTTCTTTTTGGGACTTCCGTTCAATACTAAAACTTTCATTATGCTTTCCTCCTGATGGTCTTTATTGTCACTTATAGATCGATTATAACCTTAGGGAACAGCACTTTTCCACGAAAAGTTTTTTGATTTTTTCTTGTCAAAAAAATGAGGATCAAGATCTCTGATCCTCATTAAATTCATTATCATGTTTCTTGAAAAAATCGTAGAAATATCTCACGTTCTCGAGTTCAGTCCACGATGCTTCCCTGTAGTCTCTCGAATCAAGATCATAGATCTTCGAATTAAGAGTTCCAAGCATAAAAGGTGAATGCGTTGCGATGATAAACTGACACCTCAAAAGTCTCGTCATCTCGTTAATCTTCTCCGCCAGATAGACCTGATTTGAAGGAGACAAAGATACTTCCGGCTCATCAAGAAGATAAAGACTATTAGGTCTTATAAGTTCATCAAAAAGTTGAAGTGCCGTCTCACCATTGGAGTATTTTTCCTGAGAGAATTCTATCCTCTCCCTGGCAACTTTTCCCGCATATGACTCCATGAATTTCTCAGCACCTTCTTCGTCCTTACCGTCAAGTCTCATATCGAAGATCATGCTCTCACTAAGGACCTGCCTCTGCTCGATCTTCTTGATCTCATAGAGGATATCTTCACTTTTAATGTATCTGCTGTCACCAGGAACACTTCTTAGGGTCCTTCCGAATTCGTCTTCGCCCAATCCGTATGAACATTCGCTTAAATATCGTCCGCAGTAATCTACGTTTCCGAACGTGTTAGGAGTAGCATATTCCCTGCCCTCGATCAGAAGTTTACTCGCGATCTGATTCAGAAGAGTCGATTTACCTGATCCGTTGTTGCCGTAAAAAACAGTTATCTGATCAAGATATAATACGATCCCTTCCTTTCCCCGAAAAACATTGTACGGATATATATTCGGGCAGGATACTTTCTTAGGGCTCAGCTTAAAACTACTTAGATAGATCATCGTGAATATATTCTTCTCTCAATAATGAATACCAGCTGGCATCGCAGATGCCGGTGTTGTTTCTATCTGACTTACGAAGGGTACCGTCAAACTTAAGACCGCACTTCTTCATTACCATTCCCGAATGAGGATTCATAGGATCATGGTAACTGCAGATCCTGTTCGCCTCAACTTCTTCGAAAAAGAACTTTACAAGAGCAGCCATCGCTTCCGACATAATGCCCTGATGCCACCACTTTCGTCCTAAGCAGTAGCCGATCATTATAGACTCGGTGTCCTCATTTACCTGACCGTGTATAGTACCGACCGGTTCATCACCGTTGCTCTTTAAGATGATCTTCCAATGGTAATAATCATTCTTCTCATAAAGAGGGACCCAGGTCGAAAGAACATATCGAGTTACATCTATATTTGCATGAGTCGGCCAGGTAAGAAACTTTGTAACCTCAGGATCACTCGCCCAATTGTTGAACATAGCTTCAGCGTCAGTTTCAACAAATCTTCTGAGGATGAGCCTGTCTGTCTCTAGTTGTATCGTTCCGCAATGTTTCATATAAGCTCCTCACTTAATTATTTGTCTAAGATTATAACAGAATAACAAAATTCTGATCGATCCAAAAAGGGGGCGCCTCACAGATGAGACACCCCCGACCGTTTATGAGTTGAATTTCAAAAAATGTTCTGATTATTTCTTAACGATCTTGACAGAACTGTCCACAATACAAGATGTCAATTTAGCATTCTTGTTAACAGTAACACTGGTAACACCGGTACTTGTAACTAACAGATCACGGAGATATGTGCTGGAAGAAGTATCGATATTTCCTCTGAGTTTTTTGTCATTGACCAACCAAAGTCTTGATACATAATCACAATCTTCAAGATTTATCTTCTTGATATTATCGCAAAAATCGATTTCAAGATTTGTTGTGTATATACCCGGAGTCAATTCTTCAATGCCCTTGACGTTGATCAGGTATAACTTTATGAGATTGAAGTCGCTAAACAGGTCAAGTTTCTTATCATCAAGTACAGTATCGCTGATAACAATTTCCTTTAAGAAAGAAAGATACTTGATTCCCTGAAGGCTCTCAACATTATCTTTGCCATCGATAGCCATATAAAGCGCCCCATATACCTCGTTGACACTCAATGTTCCGTTGTGATCCGTGTCGTAATTCTTGGATACATAAGCTCTGAATCCCGGATCCGGGAAATGAGCCGCATCCACCTTAACACTCTTAGGTGCAGCCATAATGCTCGAACCGAGTCCCATGACAATTGTTGCAGTCACTACCAGTGACGTGATCTTTTGTAGTAATTTCATATAATCCTCCAATTCTCGCGCATAGCGCTTTTTTTGCGCAGCAATGACGCTGCCATACTACAAATTTGGAAAACAAAATGAATGGGAGGACAAAATCTTCCTCTCATTTCTCATATCTTCCGCCAATCAATTTATCACACATCATTGATAAATTCCACATTAATTTGAGAAATAGTTGTTTTTCGACAATAAAAAACTGCCTTAGTCATTCCTAAAGCAGTCTTGTCATTTATTCAACATCAAGTCTCCACTTGTTGATCTTCGCGATCGGGAAGTACGACTCCTTGGCCTTTCGAAGTCCCGGTATGCCGAGATCTTCCTCTCGGTTAACGTATCTTATATTCGGAAACTCATTTTCCAAGACCAACTTGTTGATCGCGGTATAAAGTCCGTCGTAGCTTATGTCAGCCTTCTCAAAGTGAATGAATCCGACTTCTTCTCTTCCGATGCTTCCTATCGAAAACGCGACGATCTTTCCGTCGATCCTTATGGCGCCGCCCCTGGCATCCAGGTCCTTCCAGTTATCGAATATCCTTTTGATCATGTAGTAATCACTCTCGGAAGAATCCCCGATGTCGATCCCCTTTTCCGAAGCCCAGAGCCTCACTAGTTTCAAACACTCGTCAAAGATCTCAGGCGACAACGACTCGTAGATATAGTCAGGATACAGACGCTGGAACTTGCTCCAGTGATTTCTCTTCTTGGAATACTTTTTCCCCGCGAGCGTACGAAGCGCCTCCGCATCATAGAAATAGTCCGAAGAGTCCTCATCAAAATCTATCTTCATCGGTATCCCTGTCTTCTCGAAAACGCTCTTCTTCTCTTCATCGACCGCTCTTATCTTAAACTTCCATCCCTTTGCATCAAAGATCGGTCTTACCGCATCTATGATCTTTTCCATCTTCTCGGGCGTAAGTTTGCCCAAAGGCATGAGCATAAAAGGAGAAGTATATCCGCCTCCGTCAGATATCTGAACAAGACAATCTTCCGCGATGGCCCATTGGATCTTAAAGACATTATCCCACGCAAACCTGCAGTGAAAAGTAAGGTCCGTCATATTCGTCTCGACCATCGAATAGTATTTGTTATAGATCGCCATATCCTTGGGTCTTAACGGATACCAGGTAAGGTTCATCGGTTTTCTCCTTCCCTGTTTAAAGTGACAATATCATAGTAAAGTGAAGTCTTTATTCCGGAAGGCGTAAGTCTGAAGTTCCTGTCATCGTCCTCATTAGTCAAGATCGACAGAAGTCTTGTAACGAGGTTATTGCCTCCGACAGCTGACACATAGATACTTCCCATCGCTCTCGGATTTATCTCCAGAAGTTTGAGATTGCCATTCTCATCTTCTTTGAAGCTGATGCATGACAGATAATTAAGACCCAAAACGTCAACTATCTTCTCGCATGCCTCAAGAACTCTTCTATCATCTGATGTCTCAGTGCAAGAGGATAGTCCTCCGAACATATCAAGATTTTTACGTATGGTAGCGGATATGATCTTACCGTCAAAGACGAGCAAATCAGCATCCCATTCTTGTCCCGGAAGATATGGCATGATGAGCCTCGGCTCACTAAATTCGGAATCATCGTTATCTCTAAGAAGTGACGGACACATGAGACCTTGGGTCTCACCTTTGAGGAGTGCCTTTTTAAACTCATCGTCTGTAACGACCTTCGCGAATCCTTCCTTGTTCTCGCCAATGACAGGCTTAACGACACACGGCACTTTGATCTTTTCTTTGAGTTCACCGATCGTCTTTGCCACGTCATGAACTGTTATATATTCCGAAGTAGATGTAACAGCTTTGAGAGTCTTAAAGAGTTCAGCTTTGTTATTGGCGCTTGTAATTGCCTCATATGAGGATGTTATGACGACCGCACCTGTTTTGTCTTTGATCTCCTGAGCTTTCGAAGCCAGTAGTGACAGGCTCTTGGTTACGACCGGGAAGATGAAGTCGACGCGTTCTTTTTCGATGACATCAATAAGAAAGGAAATGTATTCCGGGCTGTTCCAGGAAGGTGCGATATAGAACTTATCAAGCATTGCCGTATGCGCCGCATTCTCGCTAAAGCAGAAACCTACTATCCTTACGTCTGTCCTCTCCCTGAGGGCCTTGATCATACCCGTAAATTCACCGTCTGTCAGAAGAACTGTGATCATCAAATACTCCTTAACGCAGGGCAAAACCCTTTGATAAAGGAAATTTTAACATTAGTTAGGCTTTCATATCCATCACCAATCGAATATAAATTATTTATTTGTTTTGTCAGATCCGGCAGTGTTTCCATAGAAAAGTGATATAATAACTACTCGTGTGAGAGCACAGAAACGGAGGTTCAAATGGAAGACAAGAAACAACAGTTGATAAAGATCATCCAGGATTTCACCGCTAACACCGGTATCTATCTCGCAGATGATGTCGAGAAGAGGATCAGGGAACTTGCTGATGAAGAAACTATCCCTCATGCTAAAACTATGTATGAGTGCATGGTAAAAGACCTTGATCTCGCGAAGGAACTTCACAGACCGATCTGCCAGGATACAGGCGTACTTCAGTACTTTGTTGAAGTCGGTACATCCTTCCCTTACATAAACGAACTTAAGGAGATCCTTACTGAGGGAGCTCGTAAGGCTACTTTGGAGACTCCTTTACGTCCAAATGTCGTAGAACCTCTGGGCGAACACAACACAGGAGATAACGTCGGTTACGGCGCACCTTATATCGAATACGAGATCGTTCCGAACAGTTCAGATCTTCGCGTACGTCTCTATATGGCAGGCGGCGGATGCTCACTTCCGGGCAGAAGCAAAGTCCTCATGCCGCTCGAAGGCGTTGCAGGCGTAAAGAAGTTCGTATATCAGACGATCCTTGACTGGGGCGTTAACGCATGCCCTCCGCTTTGCATCGGAATCGGACTCGGAACATGTGCTGCTACATCGGCTATGCTTTCCAAAAAGGCGCTTCTGAGACCTATCGGAACTCATTCCGAGTATCCTGAAGTTGCTAAGCTCGAGAAAGAGATCCAGGAAGGTCTCGATTCACTCGGCATCGCTCCTTTGGGCTTTGGCGGTTCGAGAACTGTATTGAACGTAAATATCGAAGCAGCTGCACATCACCCTGCTACACTCGGTGTAGGTATCACAACAGGATGCTGGGCTACAAGAAGAGGAGATATCGTAATCCACGAGGATCTCTCTTATGACTTCGTATCACATAAGAAAGCATTGGAGGGTACAAAATGAAAAAGATATTAACTACCCCTATTTCATATGATCAGATCAAGGATCTGAAGATCGGAGATACAGTTTATCTTACAGGTACTCTCGCTACATGCCGTGACAGCGGACACAAGAGAGTCGTAATCGAGAACAGGATGCCTGACCGTCTCGACCTTAAGGAAGGAGCTATCTTCCACGCAGGTCCCATCGTCGGCAAAGATGAGAACGGCAAGCAGTATATGGTATCCATCGGTCCTACAACAAGCAGAAGAATGGAGTCAGCTGAAGCAGAGTTTATTGAGAAGACAGGTATACGTCTTATAATCGGTAAAGGCGGAATGATGGATAAGACCGCTGAGGCATGCAAGAAGTTCGGTGCCATCCACTGTGCTTATCCGGGCGGCTGCGCTGTTGTTGCAGCTCAGGAAGTTGAAGAGATCACAGATGTTGAATGGATGGATTTCGGAATGCCTGAAGCTTTGTGGGTAATGAAGGTCAAGGAGTTCGGACCGCTCATCGTATCGATCGACACTGAAGGTAATAACCTTTTCGAGAACAACAAGAAGATCTATAAAGAAAGATTCGACAAATTGGTATAATCGATTGAAATATACCCTCCTTACCGGAAAACAGTAAGGAGGGTATTTGTATGTGATATTTTAAAACCTGCCTTTGGAGTGATAAGATATATCCATTGAATAAAAGGGGATAATGATATGTATTTTGTAATGTTAGAACTTGTTCCTTCCGAAAATAACGAAGAAAAGGAATACTGTGAAGGAGCATTCCTTGATTGTTGGGTTGATTGTGAATCTGAAGACGAAGCCGTCGAAAAGGCAAAAGATTATGCTTCTTCAGAAGGTTGGGATTACGTCGAAACCAAGGAAGTATATGAGGTTCAAAGAGAAAAGTACTTAGATGATGATGAGATCCTGGAAATATATGACGAAGCCTGTGATTATGGTGTATCCGGCTTGTTTTATACATGGCCGGATGAGGATGAAGAGTGATGCTTCAAGTAGTTTTTAGCTTTTGAATTTTATTGTTGTTTTTTTATTCCGTCAATTTGATTCTTATCGAAAATTACTTGTTAACGTCGGCCTCGAATGTTGTTCCCAAAAATCTCATGTTGGCAAGTCCGATGACGCAGCCGCAGATCATGAGACCCGGCTCTCTTTTCATGATTCCAAGTCCGAACATGAAGCCGCCTGCGATCGATCCGATTACTGATACAACTCTGATTACTACCTTGCTTGTGATTACGTTTTTCATTTTTTATACCCTCGCTTTGTTTTTGTTTGATGGTTACATCTTATCGGGGGTGTTTTAACTTATCGTCAATATATGTATAAGAAAAGAATAAGAAAGTTAAAGATAGTGTTAAGAAGCAAGCGTTTTCGAGAAGAAAGATTCTGATAAAATAAATACAGAAAAATTTTTTCTCGATCTACCCAAGAAACCGTCTCAGCTATTCGTCTAATAGATAGATGCGGATAAAAAAGGAGGCAAAAATGAACGACTCTGAACTCGAGAAGATTTACAACGAAGGCTATCGTGCGGTATATTGGACGGCTATGGCGATCCTTAAAAGCGAGCAGGACGCCGAGGATATAGTTCATGATACTTTCGTAACTTTGATCAAGTCCTATGATTCCATCAAGGATAAGAGCAAAGTGTTGTCGTGGCTCAAGAAGACTGCAGCCAACAAGTGTCTGGACAAGATCAAACTTACCAAGACCGACAACGTAGATGACGAGTTCTTTGACCAGGTCGAGGCAGTGTCCGAGGATTTTCTTCCGGATTCGATCATCGAGTCTGAGGAGATGCGCAAGGTCGTCATGGACATCATCGAAAACTCACTGTCAGAAGAAGTAAGAAGGACTCTTATACTCTTCTACTTTGACGAGATGAGCACCAAGGAGATCGCTGAAGCACTCAACATTCCTCAGGGAACTGTTTCATGGCGTATCAGTTTTGCCAAGAAAACAATCAAGAAGGAGGTCGAGAAGTATGAAGAAAAGAATGATACGAAACTGTTTGCAATGGCAATTCCATTCTTAACCAAACTGTTTATGAAAGAAGCCGAGCAGGTGCCGTTCAGGCCAATGCCCGCTTCACTTACAACCTTGTCCGCATCAGCTAAGGCTTCCGCTTCGGGAGCCGGAACAAAGGTTGCCTCAACGGCGATCAAGAAAGGGACTGGTTTTATGTTTAAAAAATGGATACTCGCAATCATTGCCGCTATTACACTTACAACCGTGGCAACGACCGGAATAGTCATCTATAAAATGCAAACGTCAGGCAAGAATACGGAAAGCAAGAAACACAGCTCGGAGATCTCTGAAGACAAGGAAGAAAAATCCAAGTCAGAGGAATCCGAAGATACTGAGGTCAAAGAAAGCGATAACAGTGCATCTTCTGAGGAACCGGGCATAGAAGAATTAAACGCTCTGCTCGATCCGGGAGCTACAGTCATTACTCAACTGCCTGTCATAAACGGACACGAGATAAAACTTCCGTGCACCATAGGTGACATCAAGAACATGGGATTTACGATAGATGAAGATACGATCTTTGACGGAAACGTATCAGCTGTCTATGACGAAGGACTGTCGTACTACGCGTTCTTCTGTTATCTGGATGTTCCTGCATCAAGAGAAGGAACAAGTGTCAACGATGACGATACGGTAATCGCTATCGAAGTATTTATGGAAGGAACCGACATGGATTTCTACGATGTTCAGATCGGAATGTATGAAGAAGATTTCTTACCTCTCATCGGAACACCTTCCTATATTACGGGATTGGCACTGGACTACGGACAATACTATTACTACATGGGCGAAGACGGCACTATGTATGAGTTATACTTCATGAACTTCAGTAATCCGGGAGAAGACGAGAGTCTCTCATCCGTTGTATTCGGAACACAGGAATTCATGATCGAGAATCGAAGGATCGGAGAAGATCTGTAAAGGAGAAAAATCAATGAAAAATATAAATAAAATATTCGCACTTATTATCTGTTCAGCAATGGCTCTATCTTTGATCGGTTGTTCAAGTGATAAGGCAAACAATGACGTCGAAACGAATGATACAAAAAAAGAAGAAGTTCAGAACGATTCAACATCCGAAGATAAAGACAAGGAAGACTCTTCATCTCCTTCTGAGGAGACATCTGCAAACATGTTTGAAATGAACAAGATGATACACTTTGGCAAGTGGAAGATCTATTACCCGGAAACTGCTGTCAACGTAAATAATCAGTCTCAGGGTTACGCTTATATTGAGGATGATGTAGCACTATTCTATTTTTACACCTATAGAGTAATGAATACTGAAGGAGTTGATCTCCCATCTCTTACAATAGACGAATTAATGTCCATGTGTGAGGAAGACCTGTTGCACGAATTAAAACATTACTTCTATTCAGCATTCGACTATCTTGACTTGAAGAATGTTACTGTAGAGCCTGCAGGAATCGAAGGTATAGATGCGTATTTTGTACGTGGCCAGATCGGCGACGGCAATAAGATGGATGACTCTGATTTTGTTGCTCTTTACGTTCTTGATGATGAGATCCCATATGTTCTCTGGTGTTCCTATTTCTACCACAGCCTGGAAGAGGATCATGATACATGGGTCGTTCAGGAAAAAGCTCCGTCAATCGATGTATTGGAAGAGTTTGTAATAGAACTTCAGAATACATTTGAAGTCGATGAAGAGTGGCTGGGTTGATCAATAATCGAAGGACTGATCATTATGAGATCAGTCCTTTATATCTAGAATTCATCAGTTGTGTGACAGTCTGTTTCACCCGGATAAGTAAATATCCTACACGAGTGCTCACTAACCAGTTTCTTCAATTCCTCTTTGTTCTCCGCCAGTCCGAATCCTGTTATGATTTTGTCAGAAGCAGCCGGATTTATATCTCCAAATGAGCTGATGACCAACCACTTGTATCTGCCATCCTCGAGTTCGTATACGAAGATATTATCCTGACCTCCGTCATCATAGAAAACAGCGGTATAATCATCACTTATTTCTTCATCTCTCATATAGACATATATACGATCAAGGATTTCGTTATCAGTCGTCATGACTATAACGTCATCAGGAAACTTATCTATTTCAACTGAGGTACATGGCCAACTTCCCTTTTCGAAAACAGAATCCAACTTACATTCTTCAACCGTAATCGTCAATACGGAACCGACAAATTTAATATCAGTTACATCAAATCCATAACCGGTTTCACTTCCGTCATCCGAAGAAACGATGATCGCATACTTAAGATCGTTTTCAGGCATATTGAAAACATAGTAACCTCTGTCAGATGATTCGCCTTCTGACTTAGTTTTAGTGATCCGATAAGTGATATCTTCTAAGATTTCTATTTCGGCAACAGGTTCCGTAATTGTCTCCTCTTCCATTTTTTCTGTTGTCTCTTCGGTAGTTTCTACAGTCGTTACTTCTGTCGTCACTTCCGTTTCAATTTCGTGCATAGCAGACGTTTCTGTCGTCATCTCGATAACCTCAGAAGTTTCAGCGTCAGGCGGCTCTATCTTCTTATTGCACGCTGCAACAACTAAAGCCGCGATCAACAAGGATGTAGCAATATGCAACAGGTTTCGTTTTTTCATTCTTCTTTGTCCTTTCTCTTCTATACTCATATAGACAGAACAAAGGTCACAATGTTTCAATTCTTGTTATAATTAAGATATCAATCGACGAGGAAAAGTATCATGACCAAGTGTAATGTTTGCTTCAGACATTGTGATATCAAAGAAGGCGGTCGAGGATTTTGCAAAGTCAGAGTCCTCAGAGATAACGTTGTCGTTCCTGAGAATTATGGTCGTGTAACTGCTATCGCACTTGATCCGATCGAGAAGAAACCTCTGCACAGATTCCACCCGGGAACACGTATCCTGTCAGTAGGAAGTTACGGTTGTAACTTAAGATGTCCGTTCTGTCAGAACAGTGATATCTCATGGTCTGATTATGCTATAAAATCAGGTCCGTCATCTGAAGTTTTTACTCCTCAGGAGATTGCTGACCTGACTCTAAAATATAAGTCACGCGGAAATATCGGTGTCGCCTTCACCTACAACGAACCTCTGATCGCATATGAATTCGTACGCGATACTGCTAAGCTCGTTCACGAACAAGGCATGGTAAACGTTCTGGTTACCAACGGCACTGCTGAAGTCGCCATTCTTGAAGAACTCGCTCCATATATCGATGCAATGAACATCGATCTAAAAGGTTTCAGCGACAGCTACTATTCTGATGTTCTCGGTGGCAGCCTTCCTATGGTCAAGACATTCATAACACGCGCCGTTCAGTTCTGTCATGTAGAACTTACTACCCTCATTGTACCGGGCTACAACGACACTATAGAAGAGATGCGTGAGATCACAGGTTTCATCTCTTCATTAACTGATGCTTCAGGCAATAAGATCGGCCACAAAATACCTCTTCACATATCGCGATTCTTCCCGCGTTTTAATCTGACTGATCGCGATGCAACTCCTGTTAAAGACATAATGAATCTGTGTGATATCGCACGCGAATCACTGGACTACGTTTACGAAGGAAACTGCTGATCTTATAACAATGAAGCTGCGCATGCCGGAAGCTCTGTAATGCTATTAATAACCTCATCAGCAGCCTTCGCTTCACCGAATCCGTTCTTAGCCCAGATAAACGGAAAACCCGCAAACCTTGCTGCATTTTCATCGCCTGTCGTATCGCCGATATATACTACTAAAGTTCCGTCCAGATCAAATATTAAAGCCTTTTTCTTAGTATCTCTTAAAACTTTTCCCAGTGTAGTAATTCGTCGATATTGATATCGATCTGCTTTGTCTTGACCGCGTCTTCTGTTGCTTTTCCGACACCGATAAAACACGGGATCATATAGTTTTCGGGAAACCCCAAAACTTTTCTAGCGATAGATTCCTCATCACCCAACGGGATCCTTAGATTGCAGGCATATCCTTCTGCAACTGCCGCGAGCCAAAGGTTTTCGATACTGCACCAAACGGATGCATAGCAGTTAAGATCAGAAAGGCTTGAAGGATGAAGGATATCACACTTTTTCTTCATCAACGGAATGATGATCGCAGCCGCATCGATAAGCATTCTGTACTGCATCGGAACAGCGATCTGATATGCTCTTTTCTGCTCGGGATCAGATATGAATGTCATGTTATCAACATCTTTCTCATTCAGGTTCTTCGGAACACCGTCGATAACTTCCCTCATCTTGTCCTTATCGGTAATGACTATATAATGCCAATCTCTGAAGTGATCATTGGCTGGTGCTTTGTATGCTGCTTCAACGATCCTCTTAATAGTTTCTTCAGGGATCTTTTCATCTGTAAAATTTCGAATGCTTCTTCTGTTGTTTACTGCCTCGTAAAAATCCATAAGCATATCCTCTTTTCACTAAGATGTTTTAATTATATCTGAGAACTAACATACAAAATATCGGAATCATGCTACAATTTATAACAATATCGTAAAATTACACAAAAAGAAGAGCACAATCATGAGAAATGACAGTTATCTAGCAAAACGCGAACAATGGCGCGCCATGATTAGACAAAGGGATGACAGATCCGAGATCGTCAACTACGACGACCCGTCCTTCCCTTCGTATTCTTTTGAAGGACATATGGATGGTTCTTCTCCGTGGCTTCGTAAAGTTCACTGGCACGAAGACGTTGAACTGATGACAGTCTTAACGGGAAAGATGGCATATAACATTAACGGATCCCTGATCGAAGTTTGCAAAGGTGATACGTTATTCATTAATTCCAAACAACTTCATTTCTCAACAGATGTAAATGGCACCTATTGCACATACATCATCACGGTCATCCATCCTAAGCTTCTGATCTCATCTCCTGAGATCGAATCAGAATACATCCTGCCTGTAATTACGGATCCGGATATTCCTTATATCCTCTGGCATTCAGATTCACCTGACGCCGCTAATATAGCAACTATCACGAGAGCAATAAACAACTCCCGCGGCAATCAGTTTGAGATCACGAGAAACTTTTTCGATATATGGCATTATGTGTTAAAGTGCGAGAAGGTCAATAATGCTGAGGCTTCATTTTCATCATACAGACATATCGAATGTTTGAAAAATATGATCGGTTACATGAAGGATAATTATCTTGAGACTATTCCGCTCGAAGATATTGCAAAAGTCGGTAACGTGAGCAAGTCCACATGCAATAATATCTTCAAGAAATATACCGGTCATACACCGAATGATTATCTCATTCGCTATCGTCTCGAAAAAGCTATGGAACTTTTATCCACTACAGATGAAGCCATAGGAATGATAAGCGGAGAGTGCGGGTTTTCTTCATCCGGATATATGACCGAGCAGTTCGTCAAATGTTATAACATGACGCCAAGGGAGTTTAGAAAAAATCACGCTTAGATTGTCCCATTAATGAATAACCATTTATGATAAAAATATATTGTCAGCAAAGAGATGAATTGGTTTTAAATGTGTTTACATCGACAACTGATTCATTGTATAATTCATGCATAGGAAGCATAGTGCTTCTTGGGCTGGTCGTAAGACCCAGGTCCATCTGCTGGCGGGGAAGTTCCTCGCCTTTATTATTGGGAGGAAAATCTGGCGTGAAGGAATTAAGTGTATTTATTGACGAGTCAGGTGATTTCGGTGAATATGCTTCTCATTCTCCGTACTATATCATCACTATGGTCTTTCACGATCAGAGCATACCTATAACAGAGGCCGTCCATAGACTTGACCAAGAACTGTCATATTTGAATCTGAATGATATATGTATTCATACAGGACCGATTATTCGAAAAGAAGAAATTTATGAGTATATGTCTGTACTAGAAAGACGACGTATTTTCAATAAATTAGTGGGATTCTTTCGTCAAGTTGATATTAAGTACAAATGTGTGAGTATTGAGAAAAAGAACTGCGACGATATAGTTCAAGTGATAGTTCAACTGTCAAGAAAGATGTCACAGTTTATCAAAGATAATATCGATAGTTTTAGTTCATATGATTCAGTTAAGATCTACTACGACAATGGACAAATAGAAGTCAGCAGAATACTTGCTTCTGTTTTTAGTGTGCTGACAACAAATGCCGAGTTCAGGAAAGTAATGCCAAAAGATTATAAATTGTTTCAGATTGCTGACTTGATTTGCTCTATGGAATTGATTCGTCTCAAGTTGGAGGCAAATAATTTATCGCATTCCGAAGAAATCTTTTTTGGTAATTCTTATGACCTTAAACGTAACTATCTCAGAATTATTCAGAAAAAGAGATGGAAATAGTATCAAGCAATCAATTTGCACTTTTGGATTTTGAAAAATCTACTTCTGTCTACCAAGGAGAGAGTTTTTTCATTTCTAGATTACTTAACGAGACAAATTCGGTACATCAGAAATATTAAAATCCAGTTGAAAATACGAGGAGAGGTGATGTTCCGTGTTGTTTAAAGATTATCTTCAAATAATAAATAATACGCCGTTTAGTGATGTTGATTACCGGATGAGATATGGGGCAGCAATTCCATCTCGTTTTATCCCGCTTTACGTACATAAGATCAATGATACGGATTCAGAGATAATCCGTCTGTCACCCAAAGCTATGGATACAGGACATGAAAAGTTGGTTGTCGGTTTCTATGACGATGTTCTTAAGGGAAATACCAAGATCACGGATCTTATAATTCCTCATCCGATCCACGAGCTGCCGGACGCATTATTGGAAGGATGCAGCAATCTTAAGAGGGTCACTATTCCCAGAGGCATCTATAAGATCGGGCAAGACTTTTTTAAGGGTTGCGATTCTCTCGAAGATATCTACTTCCAAGGACCTAAAGAGGAATGGGATAAGATTAAGATCTTTTGGGGTGAACGCATCATCGAATTCGGCGATCTGATACCTGGTTCCCCTGTATGTGAACTTAAGTCTGACAGGTTTGAAAGTGATAACGGCAACGCGTCGCTACTGAAGGCCACCATTCATTTCAACTGCGAATTCTAATTCTTGCCCTTCATAACCTGAAGCTTCTCGTTCATTTTCACTGCCTCGCGTCTGTAGAACAGCATGAACGGAACCCAGATAATGAATGCCACAGCTATGTAGCACAGTGACAGAATCAGGAAATGAACCGGAGTCTTGATGCTTCCGAACCATCCCACAAGATACGCAACAACGATATACACCAGACACCCGATGCCCATATGGACGATCACCTGAACCGGGCGAGGGATCTGGTCGCGATCATAAACAATCGACGGGATTCCGAAGCCAAGGCCGACTGCCAGGCAACCAATTACCATTTTTGTAAATGAGTAATTCTCAAAGTCGAGCGTTCCGCCGCCGCGCACTTCGAAGAATACGCCCACGGCACAGAATATCATCAGTGCGATGCAAAGACTTATCATAACGCTTTTGGCTATTTCTTTTACAGTTCTCATATTAACCTCCTACAGTCCCAGATATTTCTTAAAACCCGGAAGAAATCTTCTCGATATGCTCTCTGTAAGGCCGTTTCGCATCTTTATGTTGATGCTGCCTCCGAAGCCCGGTTCGATCCGGTCGAGATAGTCAGGATTTATGATCGTGCCCTTGGAGATCTGAATGAACTTATCTCCAAGGACCTCTTTTAATTCATACAAACGCTTACGTGAAATGTATCTTTTATCCCTATCGAAAATGACCGCTTTCTCATTTTCGATCCTTACCATATAGATCTCATTTGCTCTTAATATGACCGTCTTTTCATCCAGCGACGCAGTAAGAAGTCCTGCAGCAGGCTGTCCCAAAAGATCAACTGCATGCTTTACTTCGTCAGTCATCTTGTCTGAACAGATGATCGCATATGTTTCTGAATGTTCAGGTGAAATATCTATCTTAACTTTCACGGCATCAACTCCCTAAAGTACAATCACTAAAAGTATCATACAACACTTTTTCGACCTTTATCGAAAATGTATACTTCGATACCCAACATGAACACTGTTGATACCAGAAATCCCACCATGAAGATGTGATGCACCGCCGCGAAGAAAACTATGTATGCGATTATCGCGAGCATGTAAAAGGCGCAGAACAGATGCCACCAGTTGCCGGTAAGAAACTTTTTCATAATAGAAAACCTCCTTTGTTTGATGACCCGATAGTATCATCACAAAGGAGGTTAAGTCTCAATGTTTTCGGTAAGAGGTAAGATTACGACGGTAAGCGGTAAGATACCTCTGCCAAATGCTTATCAGAATACATTCTTCTTTCTGAAGAGAGCGTATCCTGCGCCGAAATAAACAGCAATCCAAACAATTGATTTGATGTTGTACTGGAGCTCGGCAGTCTCGACAGATACATATGCTCCGTCGATCTTATGAAGTTCTTTTTCTTCAAGGATAGCCATGTCCTGAGTAACAATGCTCATGATTGAATTGAACGGATGTCTTGAGATCTCATCGTTGTAGGATAGAGAATCAGAACTCAAGGATATGAATGCTGTTGTTCCAGGTACGAACTCTTCCTGCATACCTGCATTAGTCAATACGAAAACAGGATGACCAATGTACCAACCGAAATTGAAGTACTTGTCCTCATCAACTTCAAAGTCATCAGGATCTAATCCCATCTTCTCTATCTTCTTCTCACGGACTCTCTCATAATCCTTGAGCATTGCGTGATCGTATGCAAATGTTGTAGAAAGAGTTCCAGCAAGACTAAATGACATAACAAATACAACTGAAAGAATAACCGGTACTGCTCTGTTCTTGATGATCAATGCCAATACAGTAAAGAGAACTGAAGTAGCAACTACTGACAGCATCATTGAAAGCAGACGCAGGAACATCTCACCATCGTTAACATCAACACCAAAAGGAGAGATTGCAGAAGCGATAAGTCCTGCACCGATATATGCAACACAAAGAGCAACTGCATATGCTGCTTTGGAAATGATCGCAGAAGTAAAGATCTGGAATCTCGTGTGTCCGCCTGTAAGCTTGTTACGGATAAATCCGTCTCTATAGTCTCGTCCAACGAAGAGCGGGATGAACAATGCCAATACCATAGGTACCCACTTGTAAAAATACGATACAAATACCCAAGTAAGGAAACGTGATAATTCAGGCTCGATCTTTCCTTCTTCGCCCCTTGTGGCATAGACATATATCAGTGTCAATGCGATTACTGCAAGTATCGGAAGAAGAGCCATTACTCCTACAAGGATCCAGGAAAGCTTACTCTTATAAAGTCTGTAGAATTCAAATTTCAATAACTCAATCATGATTCATTCCTCCTACGACATCAACGTAGAATTCCTCAAGATCGGTCTCTACAGTTCTAAGATCAGTGATCTTGATTCCGGCATTCTTGGCGATCATCGCGATATCGATGATGTCAACTTCGCCGTGAATAGTAACCTTATCAGGGTTACTTATAAGTTCACTCTTGAATCCGTTTGCGTTAAGAAGAGCGTTATACTCCTGCGGATTACTTGACTTGATGATCATGAGTTTCTCACCTGCATGCTCGATATCATAAGCAGTACATTCACGGATCATCCTTCCGTCTTCGATAAATCCGAATCTGGTAGCAAGCTTAGAAAGCTCAGAAAGGATGTGACTCGAGATAAGGATCGTGATACCCTTTTCTCGGTTGAGCTTAAGGAGCAAGTCACGTACCTCGATGATACCCTGAGGATCAAGGCCGTTGATAGGCTCGTCGAGAACGAGAACTTCAGGATCGCCGACCATGGCGATAGCGATTCCAAGACGCTGTCTCATACCGAGTGAGAACTTACCTGCTTTCTTGTTTCCCGTATTATCAAGTCCTACAAGTTTGAGGATCTCCTTGATAGAATCATCAAACTTCAAACCGAGATTCAGATACTGGAATTTAATGTTTTCCTCTGCTGATTTGTTTGCGTAGATAGACGGCAATTCTACAAGAGCACCTGTTGAACCCAATCTCTTTCTCTCATAACCGTATTCAATATTTCCTTTGGTCGGAACCTGAAGTCCGGTCATGATACGCATGATAGTTGTCTTACCCGCACCGTTACGTCCTACAAGACCGTAGATATCACCCTTGTTGATCGTGATATTCACGTCTTTGAGGATCGGCTTGGTACCATAATTCTTGCAAAGCCCTGTGGCTTTCAATATCATTTGATCTTCCATGATATTCCCCTTTCCATAAAAGTCTTTTCAATTATACACCAAAAACAAAATTACAAATCTGCCAGTTCCTGAAGCTCGCGGATCTTGTATCCAACGTCTGAAGGAATATGTGCGTCAGATGAAGTTATTATCGGAACATTATGTTTATGAAGTATTTTGATAAGTTCCTTATCCATTCCGAGATTTGCAGTATCAGGACATCTTCTCTCAGCACCGCTGTTTTGATCTGCGTACATCTTCGAATCAGCAAGAGCAGATGCGAGCTTCTCATAATAATCGGTTAGAGAGAATGACGGTCTATGTCCGAAGAGACCAATGGTATCAGGATGTCCTATGCCGTCAAAGATCTTACTCTTCGCGAGAAGAACTGAGTCTTCGAAATACCTGTGGTACGTCTTATCAACATCGATCCCTTCCCACAATTCAGCCTTGTGATCGAAGCCGAATCCGTCAACAAAATGCATGCTGCCGAGAAGGAAATCAAAGCCCCTCCCTTTGGTAAGATCAACGATCAGATCTTCGTACTCTTTGAAGTAGCAGACTTCAAGCCCGAACTTGATCTTAACCGGGAATTTCTCCTGCCTTACTTTGTCAATAAGGCGAAGGTATTCATCGTAGTTCTTGAAGGCTGCTTTTCTTTTAAACCAATCATTAATAAAGTCGCTTTTCTCGCAGACTTCTTTGTACATCGGAGAAAACTCCGGAAACATGTAGTTATGCTCGAGAAGCCTGATCTCGCTAAGTCCCGTCTCAACTGCCCTGTCAACAAATTGTCTTATCCAGTCGATGGTATAATCACCGCGTTCGATATGTATGTGTCCGTCTATCATTTCTTTAATTCCTTGATGTTTTTTCCACTAGATTTTATCACACACAAAAACAGGTCCGCGTGAGACCTGCTTTTATGAAAGAAATCAATCGTATTAATATTTCTCAAGGCTCTGTGCTCGGAGTAAATCCTTCAGGATATGAAAGGCCGTAACCTCTCTCGAAAACGCACTTATCCGTCAGGATATCCTGAACTGATCCGTACCACGGAGAAGGAAGTCTTCCGGTAAAGTCTGCGCATCCGCACAAAACATCCGAGATACCCTTGCCTTCAGAACCCGGCAGATAGCACATAACTACGCTGTCCCAGCTACCATAATCTTCCTGATCGAGGATGACGTTTCTTCCTGCAATGATGCAGGTAACTGTAGGCTTACCGAGAGCCTTTGCTTCGTCGATCGCTTCCTGGTTACCCTTAAGTCCGCAGTCTCCGCAAAGCTGCATGTCTGCAGTATCGCCGTAACCTTCTGCGTATGATTTCTCACCTACGCAAAGAAGAACCACATCTGCTTCATTGGCTCTTTCAGGATCAGTGATGACTTCGATGCCGTAATCAGCCGCATATGTCTCGAAAGCTTTTTGGATAGTCGTTACACCCTTGATGTCTTTGCTCGGACTTTCGATCCATCCTATCGTCCAACCGCCGCACTGCGCCTGAGCGTTGTCTGCCGCCGGACCAGTGATATAGACTTTGGTGCCGCTCTTAAGAGGCAAAACATTATTATCGTTTTTGACCATTACGAGGCTTTCTTCAACGAGTTTCTCTGCTACTTTTCTGTACTCGGCTGAACCGGTCTCCTGCTGCTTTGTCTGAAGATTCTCGCAGAGAGGATCAGCAAAGATGCCTGCATTCTGCTTAACTCTGATGATTCTCGTAACTGCATCGTTGATTCTGTCTTTGGTGATCTTGCCGTCGTTAACGCCTTTGATGATCGCAGCTTTTGCTTCTTTATACTTGTAGCTTGTCATGAACATGTCGATTCCGCAGTTAACTGCTGAGATGACCTGTTCTTCGTATGTAGCAGGTGATGTGTTATCGATGGCATCGTAGTCGCTTACGATAAAGCCTTCAAATCCCATCTCGTTCTTGAGCTTCCAGATATAGTCGCCCTGCTCGTGCATCTTAAGACCATTGAGGGATGTGTAGCTGACCATGATGGTCTGAACACCTGCATCGATCTGTGCCTGATATACGCTCATGAGTTCGTTGATCTCTGCTTCGCTGAGCTGAGCATCGCCTCTGTCGATGAGACGCGGCATGTCACTGCACTCGCCTGTTCCGTATACCGCATTTCCGTCTCCGAAAAAGTGCTTAGCGCACGCAACTATTCCGCCGTCGACCAATCCTTTGGTATATGCCGAACTGAGTTTCTTGATCGTCTCGAGATCTGAGCCGTAGCTTTCGTATGTTCTTCCCCATCTCGGGTCAGTTGACTGAGCAACGCACGGGTACATGTTCCAGAGCATGTGACAAAGCTTTGCTTCGTCAGCTGTTATGAGACCTACCTGATAAGCAAGTTCCTCATCGTTAGCTGCGCCCTGTCCGATATTCTGCGGGAAATAAACTGCGTTGATGCAGTAGCCTACACCGTGAACATCATCCTGTCCGTAAAGATAAGGGATACCTGCTTCGGATTCGATGGCTGCCTTCTGGTAAGTATCTACCAGTTCACGCCAGGCGGATGCTTCAATGCCGCCCATGTCACCGTAGATGCTTCCGTAGCAAACATCTTTCATCTCTTCTTCGGTGATACCTGCATAGACGACAGGCTGTACCATCTGAGCTGCTTTCTGCTCGAGGGTCATTTTCTTGACGATCTTTTCCGGCGTCATCTCAGAAAGTTCCTTGGAACCGCAGGACACACAAGAAAAAAGCATCATAGTTGCCAACAGTAGCGAAAATACTTTTTTCATAAACTACACCCCATAGTCATAGAATTATGAGACCATCATATTTATGCTTCCTGAAATCAACTTGAAATAAATCTGAATCTTAGTTCGTCATTATTAATGATGTCATCAAAAACCAGCCTATACGGATGATACTTATGGTATATACTATGGGCGGGACACATATATAAAGGAGACAAAAATGAAAAACAGAAAATTCATTACTACTGTCGCTGCTTTAACCATCGCTTCCACAATGATGATCGCAAGCGGATGCAGCAAGGAAGAGACAAAGGAAACAGCAGCCGAAGAAACAACAACTGCAGCTAATGAGACAGCGGCTGAGGCTGTCTCGGAAGTTTTGGAAGAAGAAACCGAGAGTGAGCCGGAAGTTATAATCGAGACTGATTACGAGAGCCCGACGGGAATGAAAGACGGCGATCAGTTCGAGGTATCGATCATGCTCGAAGGCATGGAAGAGACCGTTTCTTATGAGCACGTCATCAACTCGGGTGTGGGCTTTGAGATGGACTTCGAATGCGAGATCCTCAACCGCGTCAGTGAGGCAGATAAAGAGACATTCATCTCGATGTATGAGGATCAGAGCAATCCGCAGATCTTTTTCGAGGTAGAGTATGAAGGCGACAGCACAGATAATGTTGCTTCATCAATAAGTTCACTTCTCTCGGGAAGCTACGAACTTACGCAGGATACATACAAGCTCGATAATGCAGGCGCATGCACAAGGATCGTTGCTTCAAGCACAACAGGCGACAACACCGTGCAGACGATCTACATCATTCCTGCTGGAAATGGTTCCGTAGTTGCGACTGCACATTATACTCTCGAGAGCACAGAAGGATTCGGAAGCAGATTCAACCAGATGGCAAACACCATCATCATTATCGAAAACAATTCCGCAAACCTGACCGCGATCGGATAATAATTTTTGCATATGATAAATGCACCGATGAGAAAATTCTCACCGGTGCATTTTTATGTGAAACTTCCTTTTGTTATTCTCTTATGAGTTTGTAAGCGGATATCTTTTTGATCCTGTGAGACAGGAACCAAACGAGAATAAATGTGACGACCGTTCCTGATACGACGGAGGCTAACGGCATCCACGGAAGTTCTTCAAGGGTACTTCTATATATTCCCAAATTCTTCAGTATAAGGCTCAAAAATCTGTTGGCATTCATAAATCCGATGAGCGAACCGATAGCAAGACCGATTACAATGTTCGGCATCAGCGACAGCGTAAGTTCCATCCTGAGCTGGGAACTCGTGAAGCCGAGTGACTTCTTGATACCGATCTCCTTCTGGCTCTTGATGATGATCGTCTTAACGAGCAATACCATCGACAGGAAGATGATAACGATCGAGACTATGATAAAGACAAAGCAGAGAGCCTTGGCAACCATAAGATCCACATCATCACCATTCTTGATATAGTCATAAGCATTGGAATAGTAATAAAGCTTATCCCCATAAATCTCCTGGATATTCTCCAGGACACTCTTGGATGACTCGTAATCTGTCACGGAAAAGGTCATCTCAACCCAGCGAGGTGAATATTCAATATTGAGAGCTTCAAGACCATCTGCCGTCATCCTTGCGACCACACCAAAATTATATGTAGTCTGGCAAAGACCCGTCACTACATATGTACCCTCATAACCTGAACATGCAACTTCGATCTCATCTCCGACCTTGATATCACAATTGTCCGCGAGCGTATTTCCGATAACGATCTCATTACTTAAGACCGGAACACGTCCTTCGGTCAGGTTCATGTTATTAACATAAGCCCAATCGTCCGAAACAGTAATTTCCGTTAAGGTTCCCTTTATCGTTGCTACGATATACATCTCTGTCCAGGCTTTATCTACACCCGGAATATCTCTTATATCTTCTGCATCCGTATTCTCCTCGAAAATGAGACTTGCTTCGCTGCTTGTATCTGAAAGAAGCTTATAAAGATTCATTGTCTTATATGCAATGTTGTACGTGAAAAATACCGATATCGATAAGGTGATTCCGACGACAGCCATGATGAAGATTATAAGAAGGTTCTGCTTCTTGTTCCTAAAAGCACTCTTAAGAGAGAGTATCCATACGATCGGACCGGATGTGATCTCGACCGGGAAACTGTTCTTCTTGAATGTGTGACTTTTCAATCCGAATCTTATAGCTGTTACAGGATCTATCGTACTGATCCTCATGGTGGACAAGTATGATACGATCATCGTCGCGCCGACTGTGAAAGCTCCCGTGATAAGAAAAGCCGTCAGATTAAACGGAGGTTTCCAGATCGTTCCCGTCATTCTTCGAAGAAGCCGCTCCTCAAAGATAGGAAGCGAGATATAGAGTAATACCGTACTTACAGCAAATCCGACCGACGATGTTATGGTAAATTCCAGTATCTGCGCAAGTCTAAGCTGACTTCCCGTATATCCCAGAGATTTGAGAGCACCGAGATTAACGATATTCTGTTCAATACTGTTCGATATACGGAAGTAGATAACGGTAACTACAACGAGGGTAATGATGACGGCAAATACACACAAGATTGCAGATACGATATTGATCATATACAAACTGGCCTTTATCGTTTCCGGCAAAGAGAAATAATATGCATCAAGTCCCTTGATATTGAAATCCGCCAGCATCGCCTGAACATATTCTTCGGTATTAACACCATCCTTAAGCTGGATATCGAAAAATCTGTTCATGTTGTCATCGTCCTTGATCTGAATGAAATCGTAGGAAGAAAGATATACAGGGGAAGCACCGGATAAAGTCTCATACGAACCAGCGAGAGTAAATGAATACTCTTTTCCGTTGATCTTCATCTTTATCTCGTCTCCGATACTATATTTATTCCTGAACCTGCCTTTCAAAGCGCTATAAGGCAAGTAGATCGGATTTGCATATTCTTCATCAGATCTCTCGATAAACATCGGAGCGCCGATCTCTCCATAATCATCAAGTGCTCCGAAACGCATATTGAACGTTTCTTTATCTTCTGAACTTATACTGTCAAAATTATCCTCATTAAAGATGACTTCGCACTCACAGATGGTAAACATCTGCTCCTCGTAAGTTTCAATTGACGGATCGTTTTCAATGTAATTTGCTACATTTTCCTCATTGGAAACATCATCATCATATTGATAGACATAGAGAATAACATCCGCTGAATTCAGTTCCTCTGCCTTCGTATCATAATGATTGTTGTAACCCATAACGATACAAAGTCCGAACTGGAGCATGAAAGATGACAGCACAACGATCAGGACAAAGCTGATCATATGAGAAAGATCATTACGGAAATTGGATTTGATCAGTTTCGTTAGCATAACTTACCATCCCATTTCCGTAAGGAATGCGCGCAGTTTATCATGACGCTCTTTGTCGCCCGTCTTATACGGTCCGAGATCACATTCACCGCATATCGTACCGTCTTTGAAATATATGATCCTGTTTCCTCTTCTGGCCGACTTCATATCGTGTGTGACCATGAGGATAGACTGTCCGTTCTGATTGATCTCGGTAAGGATATTAAGTACCGCATCACTTGATGAACTGTTAAGTGATCCCGTAGGCTCATCCGCAAATACCATATCCGGCGAATTGATAACGGCACGAACGATACCTACACGCTGTGCTTCACCGCCTGATAGCTGGTTAGGAAATTTACGCCAGAGCTCAGGACCGATCCCGACCTTCTTAAAAAGATCCTTAGCCTTTGCAGCGAGCTGCTTTTTGTTTTGTCCCGTGAGAAGGCCTGCGGTAAGGACATTATCCATAACGCTCATAGTCTCCATGAGATATACCTGCTGGAAGACAAAACCGCAGTGCTTGCGTCTGAAGATGGCAAGCTGGTCACTGGTGAAGTTCGTGATATTCCTGTCGCTGAAATATACCTGTCCCATGCTCGCTTTATCCATTCCGGAAAGCGCGTAGAGAAGAGTGGATTTACCTGCACCCGAAGAACCCATGATGACGGTAAAATCGCCCTCATAGATCTCGGTATCCAGATTCTTTATAATGTGTCGCTGAACTCCTCCGGTCGAGAAACTCTTACAAAGCTTCTCGGTCCGTATGATGCTCTTTTTAGGCATATGCTTTTTCCCTCTTCTTACGGATAATAGTTCCAACTACTATTACTAATAATACTACACCGCCTGCGACCCACAATCTGCGATCCATGTAGATCGGTTCCTTCTCGATAACAGGCTCTATGACAGGCTCGACTACCGACAGCGTAACGGATGATTCGTTGCTATATACGTTGCCCTGTGCGTCTTCGTATGTTACCTCTGCCACTATGTCACCTGTGCCGAGAGCTGTAGACAAGACGGAAAGATCCACATCCACACTGTTTTCGATAGGGATGGATCCAATGAAATCATCTGTTGTCTGGATATTGTTGCCCTTTAAGACCACATTAACATTATAAATATCGCTCTTACCCGTATTATTTACGCGAAGCGAGCAGCTCGTCTTACCGTCAATGATGACACTGTCTCTCGTAAGCTTCATTCCGGTAACAGAGAGCTTCGGGATCTGCACGATCGGAACAGTAAGTTCGGCCTCATCTTCGAAAAAGCGCCAGTCATCTTCCTCATACGCATACTTAACATTAACGGAATAAGTGTTAGGAAGAAGATCCGATTTCGTAGTCATCTCAACAGCCACATCAAATTCCGCTTCCTTGTCGACGGAATCCACATAGATGCTGTTTGTTCCTGACTTCGGAACGATATTATTCTCTTCGCTCGAAAGTGTGAGTTTGATATTAGTGAGTTTTTTCTTCGATTCATTCTTCATGTGAATGGTAAGTTCGAAATCATCACCTGCTTTGATCTCATCCTTGTCGATGTCGCTTCCCGTGATGATAAGTCTAGGTACCACGTCAGCCTTAACAGGTACTTTGAAACCGGCCAGAATGCCTGTCATACTTAATCCCATTATTCCTATGGAAAGTATCTTCGCGAAAACATTTTTCATATAGGGTATCTCCATTTCATACTGATTGACAAATAGAGAATATCCCAACAAACATTAAGTGTCTTTGCGTTAACCTTAAGGGAACCTTAAGATTATGCCAGTTTGAAAAATAAAGTTACCCTGAAACCGCCGTCAACATTGCTGCATTCCAAAGATCCGTCCATCTTTTCCATGAGCTCGCTCGCGATCGCGAGGCCTAACCCTGCGCCCTGCTTTCCCTTGGCATTGGAGCCTCTTCTGAATCTCTTGGTTATCATCGGAAGATCATCTTCACTTACGCCGCCACCATTGTCGGTAAAGCTTATGACAAATAGATCATCTTCTATATGTGATCTTACATTGATCACCGTATCTGCATATTTATATGAGTTGTTAATGATGTTATTTATGACCTGCGTTGTCCTTACCAGATCGCACTCGATGATGCACGGAGCAAGTTCCGATATGTCAGTATATTCCTTGTGATCCGCATCTTTAATGATGTCCTTAAGCGCGGAGCTGGGCTGTTCGGACAACGATACATCGAGATTATTAAGATCGGTAAGAGTAGTCGCGAAGAGGTCTGATACCAGTACATCGATCTGATCCGCTTTAGAAACTATTGAATGGATCTTGGTCTTCTGATCCTGCTCGGTGCTCTTTGCTTCAAGAAGCTCGCCCATTGCTTTTATGGAAGCGACAGGAGTCTTGATGTCATGGGACAATTGGGCAACAAGTTCCGCTTTGCTTCTTTGCGCTTCATATTCTTTCTGTCTTGCTTCCGCAAGTTCAGTTCGCATGATATCGAAGCTCTCGGTAAATGCACCGAAGATATTTCCCCTGTCCATTGTAAGAGGAATATCCAGGTCACCTGAGGAAATGTTTGTAGCAAAGCGCTTCATTTTTTCGAAAGGCTCAATGATAAAGAAATATGTCCATGTCAGGAAAGCAACGATTATCAGTCCTTCGACAATAACGCATGCAATGATACTGGTGCGGTATTTCTCGTAAGCTTTCTCCCACACTGTCTCATAGTCGTTTCTGATAAGAAGATAGCCCATTACCTTGCCATCTTTCTCGAGTGTCCTTATTGTATATCTCTCGGTTGTGGCACGGCCGATATCGTCAGGCAGATCGAGAGAGGATTTATAAGTTACATGGGCGTTTTCATCCAGGATGACATAGTCGAAATCATACTTACCTTTGATCTCTTTGCCGGAATCGATCTCGGTTATGAGTTCGTTTATCTTCACGTTGTCCAGAGGAGCGAGCGACCTGGTCATAGGGTCCGACAAAAGAAGGATCGGAACCGCCAGAAGAAGTATCATGAATATAGCGATTACGACAAATCTCTTTTTCATGAATTAGGATCCTTAAACATATATCCCCTGCCCCTGGATGTCTTGATGTAGACGGGATCATTAGGGTCTTCTTCGAGCTTTTCACGAAGGTGTCTTATATGAACATTAAGAGTACCGTCACTTACGAAGCTGTCATCCCAGACTTTGTCGAAAATATCCTGCTTATCGATTACCTTGTTCCTGTTCTCTACAAGGTACGCCAGAAGTTTAAATTCAACTGCGGTAAGATCGACATCCCTGCCGGATCTTTTGACGGTCCCGCCTTCAAGATCTATCTCAAGCTCACCGAAAACAAGTGTCTCGCCTGATGGCTTACTGGAGTTCTCGTATCTTTTGAGGACAGCCCTTACCTTGGCGTATAAAACGTTAAGCGAATATGGTTTTGTGATGTAATCATCGCCGCCGATATTAAGCGCTACGACCATGTCATCGTCACTTGATCTGGCACTGATAAAAAGGATCGGAATGTCAGTATTCTCACGCAAAGTCTTACAAAGTGCAAAGCCTGAGAGATCTTCAAGGTTTATATCGAGAAGTATGAGTTCCGCTTCGTTCTCCTTAAAGAATTCCAAAGTCTCTGCAGCCGTATAGACACAACAGGTCTTAAGATCCATCATGTTAAAATACTCAGCCGTGGAATCAGCCAATTCACGTTCGTCATCTACGATCAGGACTTTGTATTTCATTTCCCGCTTCCTCGAAAAAGATAATTTAATCTTAACAATTATATCATTAGTGATCCATAACGCGACAACACAAGAAAAAACCACGCCGAAGCGTGGTCTTTCACTGAGTAGGCTATATACTTCAGTTTATGATCTCTTGATTCTGATCAGGCAAGTAGTGCCTTCATTTTTTCAATGCCGAACTTGGCAACTTCCAGATCTTCTTCGGACAATGCACCGCTAAAAGCAAATGCCAATTTATATCCGTCATACTCGTCGTATGCTCCTCCTACAAAACCGCATTCACCAAGGATAGGCTTATGATTGGGATCTCCGCTGTCAGCTTCGGTCGCGATAACTTCACCGCACTTAGACCACGCAATAGCTACAAGGTTCCATCCTTCTTTAAAGTTATAAGGAGTTTCTACGACTTTCATCTCACCGATCCAGTCATACTCCTCGCCTTTATTGAGAACGGATGCTACCGCTACGCCTTGGATCCCCATATCAAGAGCCTTGTTCTTCATGTCTTCAAGAACAGAAGCGATGAGGTTTCTTAATTCGTCGTTAGTCATTTATTCCTCCGCTATGGCAGAACATCAAATGCTGGCACGATAGATAGCGAGCATCGCTTCTTCATCGAGGACCTTAGCTGATCCCATCTGTCCGCCTACGCCGACTGCACACTTATGAGCCATGTCGACCAGCTCTTCTTCAGTCGGATTTACACCGAGCTCACGAAGATTTGTAGGCATCTTGATGCTCCTATAGAAATCTTCCATCGCTTCGATTCCGCGAAGTGCGATCTCTTCATCAGAACCGGTATTTTCAACTTCCATAACGTTAAGAGCGAACTTCTTAAATCTAGGCAGACAATTCTTATAAACGTATCTTGCCCAGCTGCCCCATACGGCGGCAAGACCTGCACCGTGAGCTACGTCATAAAGGCCTCCGAGCTCATGCTCGAGCTTATGAGTCATCCAGTCACCGCCGTCGTTGCCGCAGCCTGTAAGACCGTTATGAGCAAGGCTTCCTGCCCACATGACTTCCGCACGTGCATCGTAGTTCTTCGGATCATCGCGAAGGATAACTGCGTTCTTCTTGACTGTTCTTAAAAGTCCTTCAGCGAGAGCATCAGTGATCTCCATATTGCCGCCGTTCGTGAAGTATCTTTCCATCGTATGCATCATGATGTCAGTACATCCGCAAGCGGTCTGATAATCAGGAAGAGTCATGGTAAGTTCAGGGTTAAGGATAGCGAACTTCGGACGGCTGTAGTCACTGCTGTAGCCACGCTTAACAAGGCCTTCCTCTTTGGTGATAACTGATGAGTCACTCATCTCGCTTCCTGTTGCAGCGATCGTTAAGATAACGCCCAAAGGAAGACATCCTGTTGCCTTACGCTTGTAGTCATAGAAATCCCAGACTTCGCCTTCGTTGGCTACACCGTATCCGATAGCCTTAGCTGAGTCGATCGCACTTCCGCCTCCGACTGCAAGGAGAAAATCCACGTTTTCTTTCTTACAAAGCTCGATGCCTTCATACACGAGTCCGAGATGCGGATTCGGTACCGCTCCACCCAAAGTCACATACTTGATACCTGCAGTGTCAAGCGTGTCAGTCACGCGCTTAAGAAGACCGGAACGAACTACGCTTCCTCCTCCGTAATGAATAAGGATCTTTGTTCCGCCAAACTCTTTTATAAGCTCGGCAACTTTCTCTTCTTTATTCTTTCCGAAAACAACCTTTGTGGGAGTAAAATATTGGAAATCAAACATATGCGTTATCTCCTTTCGCGTTATATTCTACTTATATCATACTTATAACCTCGTCGCTTCAAGTATTTTAGTGTTTCAAAAATATTCAGACATGATACAACATTAAAAACAACGGATCTGACATTTCGGGTGCTTTCGAGAATAAAAAAACGAGGCTGTCCTGATGGACAACCCCGTCGATAAAATATTAAATCATCCTCTGTCGATAGCGTAATCTTTACAGATCTGAGTGAACTCCTTGGACTGAACGAAGCTGTCAAATACCTGCTGCTTTGTCATGCCCTTGCTCATCTCGCCGAGCCAGTAGTTCATACCGTCTGTGTCAGGATCACGGCCCATGAATGTCTTATACATTCTCGTAAGAAGTTCTTCGTTACTGTAGTTATGATCGTTGAATTCCTTACTGAAGAAGAACTCGTGAGCTGCCTGTGAACCTGTAAGCTCGAGATTAGTGAGACCTAAGCTCCAGAAGTTGAGACCATCAGTCTCAGGATCTCTTCCGAGACACTCAGTGTAAAGTCTCGTAGCAAAGTCTTTCGCGTTCTTGGAAGCTATCGTAGCCTTAGCTCTTGTGGCACCTGACTTAACGCCGTAGGAAGCACAGACGTTACACCACTCCTGAGAGTTGATGAAGCAGTCAACAACCGTTGCACGACCGTCAGTCTTAAGGCTGTTCATCCAGAAGTTAAATCCTTCCTTATCTTCTTCAGCTTTTCTGTTGAAGAATGTGCCGTAGAGAACCTTAAGGAAG
>JAGCGK010000121.1 GCA_017649645.1 Clostridiales bacterium
ATCGGGATCTGTGGGTTCTCCTGAACAGCTGCCTCAACGAGCTTTACGAGGTATGTGTGGTTAGCGTAAGCTCTAGCACCCTTGGATACCTGAAGGATAACAGGGCTGTTAAGCTCGCCTGCTGCCTCTGTGATACCCTGAACGATTTCCATGTTGTTTACGTTAAATGCACCGATAGCGTAACCGCCGTCGTATGCCTTCTTAAACATTTCAGTTGTTGTTACTAATGGCATATTAAATAACTCCTTAATGTGATTATTTCTAATTCGCCAAAGCGCATAATTAGTTACAATAAAACTATACGTTTCTCCCCCTTTTAAGTCAACAAATTATTAGGTGTTTGTTGAGGGATTTTTGAGGTTTTGACAGCAATTCTTCAACTACTTTTGCAATTCGATATTCATATGAAAATCATGCCAAAAATGATATGACCGCATATAAAAACTGCCTTCCGGTAAATCACCGAAAGGCAGCTTATTCAGCAATAAATTAATTACTCGCCTTTGATCTCGTCGATCTTATCTTCAACGGCTTCTTTTACGTCTTCAGCCTTCTCTTCGACAGCCTCTTTAACTTCTTCGGCTTTCTCTTCAACGGCTTCCTTGACGTCCTCAGCCTTCTCGGAAACTTCCTCAGCTGCGGAATTCTTAGCTTCCTTTGTCTCGTTCATGACACTGTCAACGATGTTCTCTACGTCTGCGTCACTACCGATCTCATCCTTAGCAAGCTGCTTCTTGGAATACTCAGGCTTGATAGCATTCTCGAGATTTCTAGCGCCGTATGCATCAGCAATAGCATAAGCCTCGTCTCTGAGTTTGAAGAAATCCTCACGGGAAGCAAGGTCCTTAGTTGTTGTCTGGTAGCAAGCGTCATCCAAAACGTTATCAAGTACGAGATAGTAAACCTTCTCGTTTCCGCCGAGTGAAGAATTCTCAAGAAGTTCCTCTGCCTTGTCAGGCTCACCCTCACGAGCGTCAAATGTCTCGAAAGGAATAGTGATGAGGCTATATCTGTATCTGAGAACGATCTTCTTCTCGTTATAATCAACGGCGATTCTGTACTTGGCAATAAGGAAGGTATGAACAAATACCAAAACTGAGATTACAAAGCACAAAATAGAGATACATGCAAAGATGATGTTCTTATAGCTGCCAATAAAGAAGAAAACAGCCAAAACAAGGAAAATAACAATAAGAGGAATTGTGATGATCCTTCTTGTCTTTATCTGTTTCCCGTTAGCAGCAAAACAATGCACACCTTCTTTAGGCAGCTTTGCAACTTTCTCTTCATCAATTGTATTAGTTTCCATAATTACCTCCACCAATGCTAATCCGTTTCACAAAAGGATTTTATCATACATCGTCAATTATTATCATTAATTTTTTAAAATTACTGTTCTTTGCTGAGCATTGCAATACGCTCTTCAACGCCCTTGTACATCTCGATGTACTTAGCCTGTTTCTCTTTCTCGGCATTGATAACCTTCTCCGGAGCCTTGCTTACGAAAGCCTCATTTGAGAGCTTGCCGTTAACACGGTCGATCTCCTTCTGGAGATTATCCTTCTCCTTGGAAAGACGCTCGAGTTCCTTATCGATATCGATAAGGTCTCCGAGAGGGATATAAACCTCTCCGCCAGCGAATACGCAAGCAACAGCTGTTGCAGGGATTCCGGACTTATCACTCTGTGTCTCAAGGCTGCTTACTGAAGCAAGACGCTCAAGGAATGACTTACCGTTTACGAACATATCAGCAATTGAAGCATTCTCAGTGACTACGATAATGTGAGCCTTTCTTGATGGAGCAACACCCATCTCGGATCTGATATTTCTTATGGATCTGATAGCATCCATAAGTGTATTCATCATCTTCTCTTCAGAATCAAACTTATAATTCTCGAAAACAGTCGGCCAGTCAGAGATCATGATGGAATCAGTCTTACCGTCGATAACGAGGTTTCTGTAAACTTCCTCAGTAATGAACGGCATGAACGGATGCAGAAGCTGCATGCTGATGCCGAGTACCTTATTGAGGAGATACTGAGCCTCAAGTCTTGTAGGACACTCCTTATCGAAAAGACGGCTCTTCGCGATCTCGATATACCAGTCGCAGTAATTCTCCCAGATGAAGTCAACGATCTTAGCCAAAGCTACACCGTAATCGTAGTTCTCGATATTTGATGAAGCCTCGGAAATGAGGTTGTTGAGCTTATTCAAGATCCACTTGTCTTCCAAAGTAAATTTGGATTCGTCAACCTTGCTGAATTCGAGGTCATCCTCGCAGTTCATGAGAACGAACTTCATGGCATTCCAGATCTTGTTGGAGAAGTTACGGCCCATGTCGATCTTATCCTGCTGGAATCTCTGGTCATTACCGGGTGCGTTACCTGTAACGAGAGCGAATCTCAATGAGTCAGCACCGGACTGAGCAATGACCTCCAACGGATCGATACCGTTACCGAGGGACTTACTCATCTTTCTTCCCTGTGAATCTCTTACGAGGCCATGGATAAGTACTGTATCAAACGGTGCCTCATTCATGTGAGCACAACCTGCAACCATCATTCTGGAAACCCAGAAAGTAATGATGTCATAACCTGTAACGAGAGTATTTGTAGGATAGAAATACTTAAGATCCTCAGTATCCTTAGGCCAGCCGAGTGTGGAGAATGGCCACAAAGCAGATGAGAACCAGGTATCGAGAGTATCAGGATCCTGACGCATCGGCTTGCCGCACTTAGGGCAGACAGCTGAATTCTCCTTAGTAACTACGATCTCGCCGCAGTCATCACAGTAGAATGCAGGGATCTGATGACCCCACCAGAGCTGACGGGAGATACACCAGTCACGGATATCCTCCATCCAATTGAAGTAGTTCTTATCAAATCTCTCAGGAACAAACTTTGTCTTGCCTGTCTTAACTGCTTCGATAGCAGGCTTAGCAAGTTCTTCCATCTTAACGAACCACTGGAGTGAAACTCTAGGCTCGATAGTAGTACCGCAACGGTAACATGTACCAACGTTGTGGTTATGCGGCTCAACCTTGATGAGGTATCC
>JAGCGK010000013.1 GCA_017649645.1 Clostridiales bacterium
ACCGGCGGGTTTTCCTTGTTATAAACAACATTTACCGTATAGCCGTCGCAATCTCTTGTCTCCAGCTCGAAAACATTGCTGGCGCAGAATACGAAGTCTCTTACGTAGTCAGCCTTGTACTCATATACGACACCGCCGTCTACAGGCTCAGAGGAAAGTTCCTCACCGCTTGTAAGAACAATGTAGTCCTCAGGTACTTCGATAGTAACGTTATACTTGGAGATCTCAGAGTAGAAGCACTCACCTTCGTCGTAGAAAGCCAGGTGTGACCAGTCGCCGTCTACATACTCGGCAAGGATCGGATAGAAGTTCGTGATGTTGTAGATGCCTTCCCAGACTCCGTAACGGTCATCGATCTCAGGTACCGTAGCCGTGAAATCGTAAGAAAGAGTCATCCAGTCGCCCGGCTTCAAAGTCTCATCAAGGTCGATCCAGATAACGGATACGTCACTGCTGTCTCTCTCGTAAGAGAGCTCACCGGTTCTGCTGTCCTCGATATTCTCGATAACGGTAAGAGCACCCTTGATGTCCTTGCCATACATCGAATCACTCTCAAAAAGGGATGAGTAGTCACGCATACAAAGCTGGTCCCAGTCATCTTCAGAGTCATTATAGAACTCGAAAATGATATTGCCTCCGACAGTGTTGTTTGTCGGATCGAGCTTCAACGTCATGTCGTAGTGATAAACGTCTTTTGTCGGGAATTCGATCTTACAGCCTTCCTTAGGAGCAGTGAAATTTCCGTTAGGAGCTGAAGTCGGCTCCGGTGTAGGCTCTGCTGTAGTCTCCGCTGTTGTCTCTTCTGTTGTTTCCGTAGTCTTCTCTGTCTTCTCAGTTTCTTCAGTTTTTTCAGTTTCTTCTGCCTTTTTGCCCTTTGATCTTACATTGACTTCACCGCTTGTCTTCTGGTTACAAGCCATCAGTGAAGATGCAAGTGACAAAACGATAAGGCAGGCAACTATTCCTTTTACCTTTTTCATTTTGTTTCCTTTCCGTATTTATTCCATATGATATACGCCTATCCATTCTATCAATTTTATAAAATAAGACAATCTGAAGATTAACGCAAAAAGGTAAGAAAAAACTGCCGAAATGAAGTAAATCTCTTCGGCAGTTTCTGTATCCTCTCGAAAAATACGTCATCCCTGAACTACTAAAACAGGAAATTCCTCCTCCATCACATTTATGATGGTATCTTCATCTATGTCTCCCGTGACATCAACAGAATAAACAACTACATTTGATTCCGAAGTTACATACTCATTGACATCTATGGTATCGGCACCGGCGATCTTGTCTTCAAAGTAGATCATCAGGTCTTCTGAACTCATATTGACGTTTCCGTCTTCATCAGAAGTAACCGTATAGAGCTCACCGTCTGATTCGACAACTACGAATTTCTTGGATCCCGACTCGTCTTCTTCAATACTTCCGGTAACGCCCGTGAATGAGTAACCCTCATCTTCAAGCGACTCTATGATAGAGGCAAGCTCCTCATCGTCACTCATATCTCCTTCGTTGATGAACTCGACTACTTTTGAGAAATCAGTATTATACTCACCATCTTCATCAATGAACTCGATCGTTTTATCGTATATAGTATTCGTCATTGATTCCTCTGTATCAGCAACAGATGTTGTTCCTTCTGACTCAGAAGTCGTTTCATCAGAGGACGTTTCATCTGAAACCGTTGTTTCAGGAGTTGACGTATCGCTTACAACCGGTGCGGTAACTTCTTCCCTGCAGGCTGTAAGCACGGCCGTAAGGCCGATAGCAGCGCAAAGTACCAGTGCTGATGCTGCTTTGGAAAGCTTCTTATATCTAAGTAAATTATTGATCCTCATTTTTACCTCCAATGCACCAAGACCGAATCCGCTGAAGGCTGTATTTCCCGGCAAAGCCAACGGCTCTCTTACCGAGTGCATGATGATGGAACGGCAGTAATCTTTTTTGATGTCTTTTCCGAGCCTCTCTATGACCTCTTCATCGCATCTCATCTCGAGATCCGAACACAGCATTACATATGAGAGCCAGACCAGAGGGTTAAACCAGTGTATGCATACAACCAGGAATCCGAATGTCTTGATGATTCCGTCGTGATTTTTGATATGTGTCTGCTCGTGTAAGAGCAGATATTCTCTCTCATTGTTTTCGATATGAGAAGGAATACAGATGTGCGGTTTGAAAACGCCCGCTACAAAAGGTGTGTCAGTCTTATCGGATTCAAGATACAGGCTGTCCGGGGACTTCCTGCATCCCTTTACAAAGCGTCTTACCTTGAAATATCTTACGCCCGCATAGCTGAGAAGAACGGCTGTTCCGCCTGCCCAAACAACGAACAGGATCCTTTCCGGATCGATACTCGGTGCCGGCTTTTTTGCAGGCTTCACAGTACTACTGGAAACGCCCTTCTGAGCTCGAACTTTGATCGTTCTCTTATAAGCCTTTTCTTCCTGAACCGTCTGGTGGCTTTCTGTTTGCTGCTTTGACGGAATAAGGTTCATAAGGCTCAGTGACGAACTGAAATTAAGCGGGCACAGAAGCCTAACGGCAACGATCACCCAGAAGAGCAAAGTAAGCTTTTTCGAATATTTACGGAACACCATCCTGAACAGCATCACCAATAAAATGGCAATGCTGCCGTACAGACTCATTTCAATTACCTTTTGCAAAACCACATTCATTTCTCTTAATCTTCAGTGTGTTTCTCGATCATATCGATAAGCTTTTGTGCTTCTTCCCTGCTGATGCTCCTGTCACCCAGGAATGAGTTGACAAAAAGCGACAGCGAACCTCCAAAGTTCTTTCTTACCAGGTTCTCGCTCTGATATCTCTGGACTTTTTCCTTGTCGACGATATAAGTAATGATCGAGTTGTCATTTCTTATGATCTCTTTGTCGCAAAGACGTCTGAGCATGGTGTAGACCGTGGACTTTTTCCATGCGAATCTCTCATCGCACAAAGCCACGAGCTCGCCTGAACTGACAGGCGCCATGTCCCATATAAGTTCCATCAGATCAAATTCGCTCTCGCCAAGTAAGATCTCTTCCATTGTTTTCTCCATTATTCTCATTTGATTAACCTATTGCCGCTTCCGGAAGCGGTGTTCGTTACCCCAGCGCTTGGGAATTCCTACCGCACGGCATAGGTCTACATATGTAGATTCATTCTAAGTCTACACACGTAGACTATATTTGTCAATACATCTTGTGTTTTTTTTCGAAAACAAAAAACAAGCTGTGATCCTTGTTGACTACCTTCTCAGTCATTCCAGTAAGAGTAATCAATTTCGATCGTGTAGCCGTCAGGTACCCTGTAGAATCTCTCACAGTCGTGATAATCAGCGACCGGCAATATAGCCTGGCAGACGCAAAGGTCGCCGTCGTTATCAACAAACATCGGCATATCAAGATTGATGAAAGACTCTGAAAGGTTCTCAGACAAAAGATCATACATATCGGAATCTTCAGATCCGATCACAGCATTCTCGATATTCGGTTTGCCGTCAACAACGATCGGGACTCCATCAAAGGTATACCAACCGTTAACGTGGTTGATCGTGGCATCCTTAACGGTCTCGTAGAAATCATCCTCCGAGATAAGTGCCAGTGACAGGACCTCAGATGTGGAATATACGTGACCTGTTCGATCAAAAGTGTAGGCACTGTAATAGCCGTCCCAACCGCAATAGGAACAGTTGAGAACTATTGAATATACCCCCGGAGTGCTGCTGAAGATCGCATAGCCTCCGAAATAATCTCCGCACATAGGGTCATCTTCACCGATCAGGCTTGACATCGAGTCTTCGATCTTCTGATTCAAAGCATCGATCTCATCCGAATCGATCTTGATCTGAGGAAGTCTGATACAATCGGGATTTCCGAAGTCGATCTCCTCAATGATATCCTCCAGGTCAT
This sequence comes from Clostridiales bacterium, assembly GCA_017649645.1. Classification (GTDB taxonomy): domain Bacteria; phylum Bacillota; class Clostridia; order Saccharofermentanales; family Saccharofermentanaceae; genus Saccharofermentans. The sequence continues at coordinate 3,918 of JAGCGK010000013.1, forward strand.
CCAAAGGGATCGGGTTGCCGTCAAATTCGAAAACAACACGTTCCGGTTCAGTTTCTGTCGCTGTTGTCTCGGATACTTCTGTCTCCTCAGGCTCTGTCGCGGTTTCTTCTGTCGTCTGCTCGGTCGTCTCCCCGGTTGTTTCTTCAGTAGTTTCCTCAGTTACCGTAGTGACCTCAGAAGTCTCTTTTGCAGTCTCATCTGATGAAGCAGCATTACACGATGTGAGCACAGCTGCTGCGAGCAAAAGTACTAAGAACCTGGCGTGTTTCATATAAGGTATCCCCTTTTCTTTTTCTGACATTATATCACGCATCCGGATATGTCATACGAGGACTTTATTCTCTCCGCTTTTTCGAGAAAGAAAAATACAGGGGATGTCTCAGATCGAGGTATTTTTCCACTAGTCTTTTTTCTGGCTTTCCGGGCTTTTACGTACATCTTTTATAACTTCGATAAACGAATTGAATATTCCCCGTTTAATAACAAGGAAGATCCCCGTACCTACAAGGACCGCTGATACGAGACTTATGATGAGCGGATTATGGTAGTAGTTGAATTTATCTATGAACTTAAACGAATCATCGCTCATATCCTTTATGCCGTTAATATAAAGGAACGGAGTTATGACCCAGACCATCAGCTGCATCGCGTTAACAAAACAGAAGAGAAAAGAGAATATCCTGTAGAATCTGTTTCTGATATTCTTTTTGTAAAACAGCGCATAGATATACGACACCAGAAGCGGCAGCAACGCGCCGTTCGCATCTATCCACATGTTAAGAAACGGAGTAAAGTTCCCGCCTTCATATGCCATATGAGCATTATTCACGAGGATATTGAATTCCGTTATCCTCGCACCTGCAATAAGCGCCACGATAGTATGTCCGCCCTCGTGCAGGATCACATATATCAGTAGTTCCAGGCACATGGCCGAGATCATCGTGAATATAAGTTTAACCCTGTGTTCCATATTCTTCCTCACTTCGAAGTAGCGATACTTATATCTACCTTTTTGCATTCTCAGAAATCTGAATCATCCTAAATAACATGGAATCAAGAAGAACTTCGTTATCACTTAATCCCTTTAGATCAACATCTTTCATATGTGTCACTATAAATGCCAAATCAGTCTTTATCTTATCTAAGTAATAAGAATCATTTTTCTTGTTATCCATATATCCTGATTCCAACCCTCAATATTTCATTGGTTAATTCCAGATTATCTTTAAGTTGTTCTATACTGAGTACATCTACCTTCTTGTTAAGTGCATTTCTTAGTTTCTCCACCAAACCATAAAACTTAAGACCATTAACATCTGATGATATCAGTAGATCCACATCACTTGATTCATCGGCATTTCCTTTGGCATAGGATCCAAAGAGGACACAATAATGAACCGGATACTCGTCCAAAACCACCTTGCATTTCTCGATAATATAATCCATTTCGAGAATGCCATGATCCTCATCTATATAATTTATGCTCTGCAATTTATCCAGAATATAGTTGTACTTTATTGTTCCTTCTTTATCCCGGTCATTTTCGTAGGATTTGTAGGATCTTAATGATATACCAACAATATCTGCAACCTGTTGCTGCGTTAGTTTCTTTTCAATTCTAATTTCTTTTATCGTACTCATATTTGCACCTCTTTTATAATAATAGTGCAACTTTTGCCCCTTTGTGTCAATAAGGAGTGCAATATTTGCACTTTAAATCAAACAAGATGCAAATCACACATCCAAACAGACAAAAGAAAAACCTCGGAAGTAAAACCTCCGAGGCCTTTGAGTTCTTTGTTGAACCTTCTTGTAATTATCTCTTTGAGAACTGTGATGCCTTACGAGCTTTCTTGAGACCCGGCTTCTTTCTCTCCTTCATACGTGCGTCACGTGTGAGGAGACCAGCTGTCTTAAGTGTAGCCTTGTAAGCTTCTTCATCTGCCTGAACAAGAGCTCTTGCGATACCGTGGCGGATAGCACCAGCCTGACCGGAAACACCGCCGCCGATTGCCTTAGCGATGATATCGAACTTGCCTTCTGTGCTTGTAGCAACGAGAGGCTGACGAACGATGAGCTTCAATGTATCAAGACCGAAGTAAGCATCGATGTCCTTGTCGTTGATAGTGATCTTACCGGAACCCGGGATAAGACGAACGCAAGCAACTGCATTCTTACGACGACCTGTACCGTAGAAATAAACTTTAGTAGCTTTCTTAGCCATAAATCACTTGACCTCCCTATTACTCTTCAAATGTGTAAGCCTCAGGCTTCTGTGCTGCATGATCATGCTCAGCACCTGCGTAAACCTTGAGCTTCTTGAACATCTGACGGCCGAGTGAATTCTTAGGAAGCATGCCCTTAACAGCAATCTCCAAAGCCTTCTCCGGATTCTTTGCCATGAGGTTTCTGTAAGTTGTCTCCTTGAGACCGCCTGCATAACCTGTGTGATAACGATACATCTTCTTGTCGAGCTTGTTTCCTGTAAGAACCATCTCAGATGCATTGATAACGATTACATAATCACCTGTGTCTACAAATGGTGTATAAGTAGGCTTGTGCTTACCTCTCAAGAGCTTAGCAACCTCAGTAGCGAGACGACCAAGTGTCTTTCCGGAAGCGTCGATCACGAGCCATTTTCTCTCAACTGTAGCCGGTGTAGCAACATATGTCTTCATAATGGACTAACTCCTTAAAATAGATATCTGTCATTTAGACGCTTGATTATAATAATCGCCTGCGCCCCCTATGTCAACACTTTTTCTCAAAAAATTTCAAAAATCTTCCGTTTTCCTCGTTTTTCCTCTGTTTTCCTCGCCCATCCTATCACCTTTTGTTCAATTTGCCAAACATCCCGCCTTGTATTACTCTGTCCTTATGAAATGTTATCTTTGTCCTCGAAAATGCGGCGCAGACCGCCTAGTCTCAACCGGCTTTTGCAAAGTCGGCTATGATCCCGTGGTCAACATTTACAAACTTCACCATGGCGAAGAACCCCTTATAAGCGGCTCCCGCGGCAGCGGCACCGTCTTTTTCAGCGGTTGTAACTTAGGCTGCATCTTCTGCCAGAACCACGACATCTCCTTCACGGGCAAAGGAACGACCTACACTCCTTCAGGCTTATCGGACATCTACCGCGACCTTGAATCCCAAGGTGCCCATAACATTAACCTGGTTACTCCGATGCACTTTGCACCATCTGTCGCTGAGAGCCTTAAACTATCCAACCTGTCGATCCCTGTTGCAGTCAACACTGGTTCTTACGACTCCGTGGAATCTCTTAAGATGCTGGATGGTCTTGTTGATATCTACATGCCTGATTTCAAATACTGGTCACTGACCCTGGGTTCCCAGCTTGCCCACGCACAGGATTATCGTGAGGTCTGCATGGAAGCGATCGACGAGATGTACCGTCAGGTAGGACCAGTCGTGATCGGTGACGACGGACTTCTTAAGCGCGGACTTATCGTGCGCCATCTTACTCTTCCGGGACAACTTTTTGACAGCAAACACATCCTTGAATACTTATGTATGAAATACGGAAATAATATATATATAAGCTTAATGAGCCAATACACTCCTATGCCGGGCTTATCCGAGTCTTTTGGTTTTCTCCAAAAGACCGTGAACCCTGCTCACTATTGGCAGCTCAATGACCTTCTTTGCAATATGGGTCAGGCGAATGCTTTTGTTCAGGATACTTCAAGTATCGGTGAGGAACTTATTCCTGACTTTCTGAAGTAGCTTCTTCCTCAGTCTCTCCCTCTTCTTCCGTCTCGTCTTCTATTTCTTCTGTTTCTTCTGCCTGAGTCTGCTCAGCATCATCTTTGGTGAAATCCGGCGGAGGTCCGTAAACATTCTGAGGACATCCCGTTAATCCCGCAACAGCACAAAAGAGAAATAAAGAAGCAGCAACTGCTTTTGGTTTTTTCATAATCCCGTCCTCCTATAATGTCATAATACAGCCATTTTGGACTGAAGTGAACACTTTAAGGACAAACAACCCGTTAAGTGTACAGTTATGGGAACTGTACATATCACGGTAATTCGTGTGTTTTTACAGTTATCTTTACCGCTATAAAGACTGTACATATGACGGTAATTTCCTGCTTTTTTCCGTCACTTGTACAGTTCTAAAGAACGGTACTTATGACTGTATTTTTGCAGATTGGAGAACCTCGTTGATCGCACAAAAAAAGACCGTCCTTAGACGGTCTTGGATGGAGCGGGATACGAGACTTGAACTCGCGACTTTCACCTTGGCAAGGTGACACTCTACCACTGAGTTAATCCCGCATGAGTTAATCAGCAAGTAGTATTATATGTAGGATGCCCCTGTTTGTCAACAACTTTTTGCGAGAAGAATTCTCTCGTCTGTGAGGAAGTTTTCAAAGTCCTCTACCATCTCGTGACAAAAGTCTCCTTTTACATACGGAGCCCAGAATTGGGTGTCAGAGAAATTGGCCCATATGAGCATGTAGCACATCTTCTTAAGAGACTCATCTGATGAGATAAGTTCCAGAAGATCAGTAAACCAGTTAAGGTCTGTGTTGCCGCTCGGAGCGAGGCCCTCGTAGTAGTTTCCGTCTGAAGCTGTAAGTACGCGGACGCCTGTCTCGGTAAGTGCACAGAGCTTGCCGTGGTTATGGGCGCAGTTGGCTATTACCTTGAAGGACTTCTTGAGCTTATCGTGGAACTTATCCTTATGAGAAATCTTGTCGTCATAGAGATCAAGACCCATGATATCCACGTATTCGTCACCCGGATATCGTGCCATATAGTCGATGATATTTTCTATAGGACCGTTAGGAGAATAACAATATAGGAAGCTTCTTACGCCGCAGTCATTCCTTAAATAATCGACCGTATATTTGAACAGATCCACAAAGTCCTTGTCCTGCAGGTACTCGCGACCCCACCAGAACCAATCTCCGTTATCTTCGTGGAACGGTCTGAAGATCATAGGGATGCGCTCGCCTGAGACATCTATGCAGTCACCTGCGAACTCGGCGATCCTGTTAAGGAACTTGATGTACTTGGAATTAAGGTCTCCGCCCGGCATGATCCTGTGGCCGATGTCGCCATCGGTAAACTTGGATGAGAAATCAAAATACTCATCGCCGCCAAGGGAGAAATTCGGCATGTGAGAAGACAAAGTGATGATGCATCCTTCCTTATGAAGCTGCTGGACAACCCTGACCAGGTCGTGATAATTACCTTCATAACCGTAGAAAGAGAGAGTATCGATACCGACGACCAGAGGATGAGAGCCGCAAAGGTTCTTTACGTCTGACTCTGTGCCGTCGAAGTTTTCGATACTGACGCCGATATGGCCGGCGTTTTGCTGTCCGAAGGCAATCTTGTCGGAATCAGAAATATCTCTAAGTCTCTCGATCAGTTCAAGGGCCAAAGGCTCCCTGTAATCGGTATTCACGAAAACACCCCCAATTTACTCGCGGTAGTTTCTCTTCGCTGCACCAGGCACGTTTTTCTTGCCGTCAAAATCACCGAAAGGATCTTCAATATCGGAGATATCACCGCCCAGATTCTGGACAGCGGACATGATCTCGTAGAAAAGATCTCTGTCGATAGTGTCTTTGTTACGGTTAACATAGCCCTTTAGCATCGGGATGGCACGGCCGTCGCCGTACTCCATGAGGCAGATAACCGCATAGATCTTGTTTGTCATATATCTGAAAGCGTGTTTGAGCGCCATGTAGATATCTTCAGAAGGCTGATTCTTACCGATCCTTGAAAGGATGATAACGAGATCTTCAAAAGGTCCCAAAAGACCGCTGTCGCTGTTGGCGTCGAGCTGGCCGATGATATAAGGAACGGATACTTCAGGGAATGCCTCGACATAGCCCGCGATGGAATCCGCTACGAAATCTCTTGTCTCAGGATAACTTAAAAATCTGTCGAGGATAGCTGCTACTAAACTTCCGTCACGAAGCTCGATAAGAAGCTCGAGACATGCCTTTACCTTGGTAAACTCCATCTCGAAGATCTTGTCCTCATCCTTGAGCTCATCTTCGATCCAAGCAGCTTCGCCGATGGTTGTTGCAGCATAATTACGGAGCTTCTCGTAAACGTCCTCGTTACTCTCAGCTTTATTAACGAGCGCCTCTGTAAGTGATACAGGAGCCTTGCCGTCGAGATTGACCGCGCAGTATCTCT
>JAGCGK010000122.1 GCA_017649645.1 Clostridiales bacterium
AGTTCTCTTATCAGTTAATACAACGCCTGTCTTACCGTGTGAGAAAAGTCCGTCATCATCATAGAGGATCACGCGCTCACCCGGCTTAAGATACTGAGCGATTCGAGGCTTGATTCCTTCCATCTTTTCTTCGTGAAGACCCGGTGCGGAAACACCGTCATACTTCATTAGAAAGTTTCTCATATATTCTTCTATCTTTGAGGATGTACCGAATTCATTTAATGCTCTTATGAATGCCTTAACGCTGTCACTGAGCTTAGGTGTTTCCATGATCTTTTTGTAGTCCCACTCGTAGATGAACCAGTCGTTATCGACATAGCCTTCTTCAATTGAGGATTTTGTTTTCTTGTCCAGTGCGAATTCCGATCCGCAGAAACTGCAGACCATCTTCTTTTTGCCTGCGGATAATTCGAGCTTACCTGAACAGTTTGGGCATTTAGTTAATTCCATAATGTGACACTTCCCGGATGATTATTTTACTCATCACATTATAACGGAAAAACTTAATTGTTGGGCAGTATCAGATTGACCGTAAGTTCGTTTCCGACCTGCTCGGCATAGATGTCACCTCCGAGACGCTCGGCGAACTTTTTGCAGATATACATTCCAAGTCCTGAGCCTTCGCCGGTCCTTGATTCGTCTTCGCGGTAGAACTTATCGAACATCTTATCCGTATCTATCTGCTTACTTGAATTACTGATGACCTTGATCCTTACCTTGTCGCCTTCGCGGGTAACCGACAGATCAGCCCTGTGCTCGGAATACTTGATGCAGTTGGAAAGGAGGTTTTGGATGATCCTTTTAAACATCTTTCTGTCGGTGGTGATCTTGATGACGTCATCTGAATTATCGAACTTCGGAACGATTCCTTTTTTGTCGAAGCTTGGTGACAACGCGAAAACTTCTTCCAAGATGAGCTCGCATACGTTAAGTGTCTCGGGCTCCTGAACATATCTGTCCGTATCTATAAGGGATACCTCGAAAAAGTCGTTTACCAGTTCATTTAAGTACTTGGCACGCTCCAGTGCGATGTCAATGTTCTTCTGTGCTTCTTCGCCTTCGCTTTTTCGAGCAAGCTGAAGATAACCGATGATGGAGGTGAGGGGAGTCTTCATGTCATGAGAGATCATTGAGATGGAGCTTCTGAGGGCCTTCTCGCCCTTGGCGGACTCGTTTCTGATCTCCAGAGTGTGTTCGTACATATTGTTGACTTCGGCGATCAGCTTGTTGAGATCGCGATCGACAGAATCAACGGACAACGCCCGGTTGTCGTCTTTGGACAACTGGGCTGTTGTGCTTCTCATTTCTTTTTTGAGCAGGATCAATTTGATCAGTAGGATCAATACTATGATTATGAGTATACCTATTATCAAATATTCCATGCTTCCTCCTTAGATCTCCCTTTTGCGGAAGACGATGTATGTAAAAGCCGTCAATACGATGATGCTGATAACGGCAACGATCGAGCATTTCATGAGCTCGGCATGGTTTGTTGTCTCAGCGAAGTGCAGGAAAGATACCTGATACCATCTTGCATCCTTGAAGATGTTTCTGAAGATGTTGATCAGAGAGAATGCGGAGATCGTGGATGCGATGAGTCCGACATAGAGGTTGCAGCTTAAAAAACTGATGAAGATGAACATGCACTCCAAAGCGATGAGCTGAAGTAAGATCGTTCCGATCCAGAGGAAGTGATCAGACGTAAGTGCGAAAGAATCAAATCCTACGCCGATACCGAGTGAGACAACGGATGATCCTACGAATGCTGTCTGGAACAATACGCCTGAGATGATGACCGGCAAAAATCTCGACATGATGATGGAGAATCTGGAATGACCGGATGAGATCTCGTGCTGGATGGTCCTGTTGCTGAATGCAGAGCCGATGAACCATGATGTGAAAAGTGCGAACATGAATACGAATGACAGGTCAGGGAGATACTCGTTAAACGGCATCATCGTGTCCGTTACGTGTCTGTCGATGTTAAGTCTTACTCCGGAATAGATTCCTACGCCGATATTGAAAAGTATTGCCAGCCAGAAGAATACTGAACGTGCGAATTTGAATGTTTCTACCTTGATCTGATTGATCATTTCTGCTCACCTCCCGTGATATGCATGAAGTAGTCTTCGAGGGACTGCTCCTTGAAAGAGAATTCCTTTACCATTACGCCTGCTTCCATCAGTGCCTTCGCGATAGGCTCGGACTCTGAGGAATTCTTGAAGATCCTGATCGTATCGTCTGAGAGGACTTTGTACGAATCGGTATCCATGAGCGTATCAAGAACGGTTACTGCCTTAGGGACACTGTCTGTCTTAACGCAGATGTACTTCTTGCATTTTTCTTCCAGTTCTTCGTGAGTAGATGTATCAACTATCCTGCCGTTATTGATGATTATGTAATCAGTTGCCAGGAGATATAGTTCGTTTAAGATGTGGCTTGAGATAAAGATCGTGATGTCCTTTTCTTCGTTGAGCCTCTTAAGAAGTTTTCTAAGGGATACGATGTTCTGAGGATCAAGACCGTTGATAGGCTCGTCGAGTACCAGGAGCTTCGGGTTTCCTACTAGTGCCATGGCGATTCCGAGGCGCTGCTTCATACCCATTGATAATGTTCCGGCTCTTCTTTTCTCTGACTTTTTAAGGTCTACGAGTTCCAGAACATCGTCTGTTGCCTTGGGATCAGGATTTCCGACCAGCTGTCTTTTGAGTTCGACGTTTCTTCTTACGCTGTACCAAGGGTAGATGGCCGGATGTTCGATCATTGCTCCGACGGACTTCCTTGCTTCTCTAAGTCCCTTCTCGGATCTTTCTCCCATCAGTGCGAACTCACCTGATGTCTGATATGACAGGCCCGCGAGGATCTTCATGAATGTGCTCTTACCTGCGCCGTTGCGGCCGATGAATCCGTAGATGTGCTTTTCCTTGAGTTCGATGTTTACGTTATCGAGTGCCTTGATCTTTCCATACTGTTTTGTCAGGGCGTTAGTTTGCAAAAT
>JAGCGK010000123.1 GCA_017649645.1 Clostridiales bacterium
AGTAAAGGGCGAAGGATTCCTTATGGCGTGGATCCAGACAAGTACCGGAGCGTGCGCGCTTATAGATGAGCTCGCGCTTTGTGCGGTGCTCGACTTCGACAAACTGGTCTTTGTAGGGGCAGTAGGTTCGCTTACGAAGGATATCGCGCTCGGATCGATCTGTACGCCGTTTTACAGCATCTCGGGAAATCTCGCCAACGGATATCTGATGGAGGACATCAGGGAGTATAAGCCGTTCGGGAAGGTGTATCCGAATGATCCGGGATTTGTCGATGAGGTCATTAAGATGGTCGGGAATATGGGGCATAAGGTCTGGCAGGTGCCGGTGTTCTGTACCGACAGCGTGCTGTGCGAATATGCGCATATGGATTTCATCAAGAGCTTTGATGTGAAATTGATCGAGATGGAGACATCATCGTTTTATCTTATGGCGGATCTGATGGAAAAGCCGGCGGTGGCGCTTCTCGTGGTGTCGGATAATTCGGCGACGGGTGAGTCGCTCGTGTTAAGGACGCCGGAACAGAAGGAAGTCTATAACAGGACAAGGTTTAATGTGGTCCCGGAGATACTGATAAATCTGGCTTTGAAAAAATTCTCGTGAAAATTTTCCCAAATGTGCAACAAAACTTGAGAACTGTTCGTTATATAGTTAGCAAGAAAATTGCGGAGGGATAGAAACATGATAAAAAAAGTAGGAGCTGCTGCCATGGCGGCCTTGATGTTCATGGCAATTTCTGCAGGTTGTGCAAGACCTTCAACTACAACAACACTTAATACGATGTCACCGGAAAACATTATCGAGCCGGTAGACGGAAAAGCAAAGGTGTTTAATGATGTGGTCGAGCTGTCATATAAAGAAGCTACGACAGATACCGATTACATGGCTTTCGTATTTAACCTGAGCAGCGAGTGCTGCGACGGCACTGACGAGAACGTCATGGTGTCACCTGCATCACTTCTGTTCGCTATGGAGATGGCAGGCGCAGGTGCCAGCGGCGATACTCTCGATGAGATGAGTAACGTAATGGTTCCGGGTGCAAGTAACGAAGAGGCACTGGGATTCGCATCTGATTATTATAAGTACCTTAATGGTACAGACGAGATGAAGATCTCCAACGGTATCTTCATGAATTCCAATTTTGACGGACATTTCTACAGCGATTATCTCGACTACATCAATGATAAGTTTGATGCTCAGACTGACATCAGAAAGTTCGATGATGATGCAGTCGATTTCATTAATGCTTGGGTTAACGAGAGCACAGACGGAATGATCCCGTCGATCGTAAGCAGCCTTGATCCGGATCTCGATATGGCAGTCATCGTCAACGCCATTGCTTTTAACGGCGAGTGGGAAGATAAGTACGAAGGTGAAGATATTAAAGAGGATTATATTTTCACGAATGCAGACGGCGAGGATCAGGAAGTAACGATGCTCCATTCGATGGAAGGAACCTTTTTCGAGACGGATAAGGCGACAGGATTCATTAAGGAATATAAGGGCGGCGATTATGCTTTTGTAGCGATCCTTCCTAAGGATGAGTCCGTAAATGCCAACGAGTTCCTGGCTGACTTTACGGCTGAGGACTACAGAGAGTTCATAAACAGTGCAAGGAGCACGGATGTTAGTGCATATCTGCCGGCTTTCGAATATGACTACAGCAACAGCGAGATGGCCGGTGTACTGCAGAAAATGGGAATGGAAGATCCGTTCTCGATGGACGCCGATTTCTCGAATATGACAGATATCGAAGCCTACATCTCTTCAGTCATTCAGAAGACCCATATCGAGGTTGACGCTGACGGAACAAAGGCAGCTGCAGCTACTGCTGTAACGATCACAGCCAAGGGCGCCATGGTCGAGCCTGAGTTCGAGGAAGTATACCTCAACAGACCGTTTGCATATATGATCGTTGATACCGAGACAGATACACCGGTATTTTTAGGGACAGTTAATTCAATTAACGAATAAATAATTTATAACCATGGGAGGGATAGATATGGTTAAAAAGATAGGGGCGGCAGCCATGGCCGCTATGATGTTCATGGCAATTTTTACAGGCTGCAAGAAGGCAGATCCTAAAAGATCGGAAGAGCCGGTAAGTACTTTTGCAACACTCAAGTCATCTGAGGGCGATAAGGTTTTCGAAGATCTGGAACCGCTTTCTTATCAGACGGTGATCGAAGGTTCCGATTATAATCAGTTCGTGTTTAATTTCGCAGGTTCGGCCTGGGTGGATAAAGACGAGAACATGATGGTATCGCCGGCATCGCTTTTTTTCGCGATGGAGATGCTGGGTGCAGGTGCAAACGGCAACACACTTACGGAAATAAGTAATGTTCTGGTGCCGGGTGCGAGCAACGAGGAAGCACTGGCATTCGCTGCCGACTATTATAAAAGTCTCTCATCCGACGAGAATGAGACTATCAAGCTCGCTAACGAGATCCTTATCAGAGAAGACATCGGAGGAACATACTATGAGGATTATCTCAACTATGTTAAGGATAACTTTGATGCAGAGGTAAAGGTCGAACCGTTCGATGGAAATACCGTCACAAAGGTCAACGAGTGGGTAAACGAGCATACGGACGGAATGATCCCGGAGATAATCAAGAATCTGAATGAGAATACATCAATGATCCTCGTGGATGCTATTGCTTTTGATGCCAAGTGGGAAAACAAGTATGAAGAATACGATATCCTCGAAGACAGTACATTCACAAATTCCAAGGGCGAGAAGGAAGATGTAACGCTTCTTTACTCCGGTGAAGAGGTATATTTTGAGACAGATAAGGCAACAGGATTCATGAAGTACTACGAGGGTGAGGACTTCGCATTCGTAGCAGTTCTTCCTAAGGATGAGAGCATCACTGCTAATGAGTTCCTGGAAGGTTTTACATCAGAAGATTATAAGGCATTCCTGGACAGCAGGACCAATGATACGGTCAATGCATATATTCCTGAGTTCTCTTATGATTACGCTAACAATGACATCGCAAACCTTCTTAAGGATATGGGTATCCACGATGCATTTGAAGGTGAAAAAGCAGATTTCTCCAATATGTCTACTCATTCACAGGCTATCTCGCAGATCATCCAGAAGACTCATATCGAGCTTACCAGTGAAGGTACAAAAGCCGCTGCTGCTACAGCTATCATGGTCGAGGATGCTTGCGAGCCTATCGAGGCTGATCCTCCTAAGACAGTCCGCCTCGACAGAGCATTTGCCTATATGATCGTCGATACAGAAACAAACACACCTGTATTCGTAGGTTCAGTAAACAGCGTAAACGGATAAACCCTAACCACTTCATAATTTGAGGGAGCTGCCCGTACGGACAACTCCCTCTTTTAATGTTTAAATTGTGTTTTTTTAGGACAATGCTTCTCCTAAAATACCGATACCAAAAGCTAATAGCAGAAGTGCCACGAAGCACCAGGATAAAACGAGTGCACAGATATCTAACGGATGTACGCGAAGACCTTGCTTTTCTGCTCTTTTCTTGTTGATCATGAACATGATCGTTACAGGGACAGCAAGTCCGAATACTGAGAGGATCAAAGCAGCAATTGATAGTCCGTTCTTTTGTGCAGGAAACTTTCCGTCTTTAAGTTCTATCGAGCCTAGTGCCTCAGGCTGAACGATCTTGATAAGCACCGGAACTTCTCTTTTCTGATCATAGGAATAGTCGATCTTAACGATCATATCTTCCTTGTCAGGAACGATAATGAATCTGGTCTCTTTTCTTCCGCCTTCCTGGAAGACGATCTCATGCGGACCCGGAGCGAGCTTGAAGTTTACCATTGTTCCGACCTTAAGGTCAAAATCTATATTTGTGCTCCTGATCTTGATCTTAAGATCAGGGGAGACACCTCTCGAGTATGCGATAACGAGGTTGTATTTATTTATGACTCTTGTCTCTCTTTCCTCGAAACCGCAGAACTCGCAGTATTTAATCTTATCTGCTACTTTCAGATCTGCACCGCAACATGGGCATCTCATAACTAATCACCACCCTTTTCCAAATAACACTTCACGGATCATCAGTTTCTCACCAATGCCGACAGGAACAAAAGATGAATGAAGAACCAGATATAACCCAATACCTGAGCCAATACGTCTAATCCGTGTTCCTTTCTTCCTGCCTTCTTTGCTCTGTTAGCACTGATCCTTCCCATTATGATCGCCGGAATCGATAATCCGCAGCAACCCATTATAAAAGCTGCTACCGTCAAACCGGTCTTTTTTCCCGGAAGGAGAGCAACGCGTGCCGGATTGCTTTGATAAGGATCTTGTCCCGGCTCCGTGACCCTGATTATTACAGGATCTCCGCGGAACGCATCAAATGAATAATCGACCTTAACTGCTTCTCCGTTGTCCGGAACATTTACGACTCTGACATCTTTTCTTCCATACTCCTGGAACTCGATCGTATGCGGACCCGGCACTAACTTAAAGCTTACTGTGGTATTAACCCTCAAAGTATACTCAATATGTGCATCAACGATCCTGATCGTAATTGCCGAAGATGTTCCGTTTGAATGCGAGATAACGATGTTGTAATTGTTCTTCGCGACCTCGACTTTTTCTTTCTGCTCATGACCACAAAACTCGCAAACGTATTTCTTATCTTTGTAGATCAAGTTTGCACCGCAATTTGGACATCTCATAACTGAATCACCATCCCTTTCCAATGACGTTATCTTATCATTGTTTATTCTCGAAAAAAACCACTTAGCCTTGCAATAAGCCAACTTTAATTGCAAGCCGCCTTGCAAATAGAAATTATTGAGATATCACGAATAACGGACCATAGTGTCGATCTTGGCATGTTTAGTCCGTTCCCACAACGGACTAAACTTCTGAAAAACAGGGGTATAGTCCGTTATCTTGTTTCATTTCTCTTGAGAAAACAGCCGAATAGATGATCTTTACGGACCATACTATCGATTTTGAGTCACTTGGTCCGTTATCAGAACGGACCATACCGTCGAAAATGAGGGGTATAGGCGACGGATATGTTATTAACAAAAACGTCCACCGTTAAGTGGACGTTTAGAAGTTTACTTTGAATGGATATCTTCAAACCTGAGCTTCAGATCTTTGTTGTGCTCGATCGCCCAGTCGATGGCCCACTCGGATTCGAAGAGGACAACAGGCTCGTCGTCGCGGTCGAGGACCAGCATTGATGTGGAAGTGAGAGTCAGGTCGTGGTAGTCGAAGTCTACTTCTGCATCACTCTTGAGCCAGCGGGCGAGACGGTAGGACAGTGGGGTCCTGATGATATCTACGCCGTACTCGGTCTTAAGGCGGTATTCCATAACTTCGAACTGGAGGACACCGACAACACCCATGATGTAGGTCTCGGTACCGATGTCAGGCTGCTTATAGAGCTGAACGGCATCTTCCTCGGAGAGCTGCTCGATTCCTTTGAGGAACTGCTTACGCTTCATGGAGTCTTTCGGCTGAACCTTGCTGAAGTTCTCAGGCGGGAACACAGGGATCGGGTCGAAGAGGAACTTCCTGTTGGAGCCGATGAGTGTGTCGCCGATACGGAAGTGGCCCGGGTCGAAGATACCGATGATGTCGCCTGCGTAGGCGTCTTCAACAATGTTTCTGTCCTGAGCCATGAACTGCTGAGGCTGGGCAAGAGTGATCTTGTTGCCGAGTCTCATGTGTGTAACGCTCATATTCTTCTCGTACTTGCCGGAGCAGATACGTACGAAAGCCATACGGTCTCTGTGCTTAGGATCCATGTTTGCCTGGATCTTAAATACGAAGCCCGTGAATTCGTCTGATGTAGGATCTACTGTGCCGTTATCCGTGTGGTACGGCTGAGGTGCAGGTGCGATCTCGAGGAAGCGCTTGAGGAACGGCTCAACACCGAAATTGGTGATGGCGGATCCGAAGAATACAGGAGTTAACTCGCCGCGGAGGATCCTGTCGAGGTCGAATTCGTCACCTGCCATGTCGAGGAGCTCGATGTCGTTGCACAAGGTCTCGTAGTGACCGATGGACATCATTTCCTTGAGCTTCGGGTCGTCGATACCTGCTGTCTGCTGCTTGACCATGGATGCACCGTGGTCTTTGTTGGAGCTGTCGAAAAGGAGTACTTCGCCGGTCTCACGCTGGAAGACGCCTTCGAAGTCACCGTCTGTACCGATAGGCCAGTTGATAGGAGTGGAGCGGATGCCGAGGACTTTCTCGAGTTCGTCGATCAGGTCGAACGGGTTCTTGGCAGCACGGTCCATCTTGTTGATGAATGTGAAGATCGGGATGCCGCGCTTACGGCAGACCTTAAAGAGCTTTATCGTCTGTGCCTCGACACCTTTGGCGCCGTCGAGGAGCATGACTGCGGCATCTGCTGCGCAGAGGGTGCGGTAGGTATCCTCGGAGAAGTCCTGGTGACCCGGGGTATCGAGGATGTTGATGCAGAAGCCGTCATAGTTGAACTGCATAACGGAAGAGGTAACGGAGATACCACGCTGCTTCTCGATCTCCATCCAGTCGGATGTAGCGTGCTTGGCAGCTTTTCTGGCCTTGACGGAACCTGCCATGTGGATGGCGCCTCCGTAGAGGAGAAGCTTCTCGGTCATGGTCGTTTTACCTGCGTCAGGGTGGGAGATTATGGCGAATGTACGACGTCTTTTGATCTCTTCTTCCGTGGTATATGTCATTTTGCACCTCTTCTTAATAAGTGTATAATATATCGATAAAACCAAAAC